>MVRV01000141.1 GCA_002068015.1 Smithella sp. PtaU1.Bin162 | reverse complement strand
GCCCTCCAGCTTCGCTTCGGCGGGGCCTGATTTATCACCTTGCTGATTCTTATTCTCTTTCAGCTCTTTTTTCAGATCTTCTACTTCCTTCAGCATTGTGTTTATTTTTTCCTGTCCTCGCAAATACGCCGACTTCTCCAGCAGATGAGGTTCCAGCTTTATTTCCTGTTGGGGATTTGGACTTACCTGAGGCGCTTCTCTGGTTTTTGTTCCATATTTTATATAATATACCGTAATGCCCAAGACCATCAGGCCCACGATGATAATGGTGCTTACAACCTTTTTTTTGCCGGCAGCATCCAGGTTGCCCCAATATTCTTTAAATTTGCTTTTCACATCCAGCGCCATTTATCCGGACTCCTTAATTATTTCTGTTCTAACGTTTGTCTTATTTAATTTTGTATTGCTTGGAAGTATTCTTGTCGTCTTCCTTTTTTGCTTCTTTTGGTTCCGGTTTTATATTTTCATTTACATAACCCCTGTTTATTTTGATCGTTGGATTATTATCCATGGCATAATCTCCTTTGTTTTGCTCGCAAATGAACATCCGGACGGTATCGCCTTTTTTTATCTTCAGTTTGTCGATGGCTAATGCTATTGGATTTGCCGCAATTTCGATAAAATCACGCTCGTCTAATTCTATTTCCTGCCGCTTGGCGTCTGCTCTTATTTTGATTATATACTCGAATACTCTAATACCCTCTCCGGAGGCAGATACAGTTCTTATCGGCATTATGGATAATTCTGCATATGGGCTGATATCACCCAGTTCTTGTTTTTCCAGAGTAAAACTTTCCGGCAGGTCATCGGTATAAACAGCCCTGAGCAGCGTCATTATTTTTTTCTCTGTGGGCATTCCGCTGAAATACTTTTTATTTTTCCTGATTTTATCGCTTGCGCCAGCGGAGAGCTGAATTGTCTTGGCCGGGATTAATTCCGGTACGGCGATAAGATTGTAAGTGGCATCACCGCAGACAATATACATTTCCGTAACGCTGGGATATATTGTTTTATTGCCACGCTTGATGTATTTATATTTTATGTAGGCATCTTTTCCGGAAAATGACACCGTCATCCCCTTTTCCTTAGAATAAACAATGTCTTTAATTTCTCCTGCCCGGCAGGTTACCCTATTGATGTCCCTCGCGCTCACTCGCACTGCCGTTGGTATTTCCGGTGTTATTATCGTCGGCGACTGTACCTCCTCTACTGCTTTTAGTACCTGGCCATAATTTACTTTTATTTCACTATCGAAGGGCTGTTCTTTATTCGGCGTTTGATCTTCGCTACATTCTCCCGCTGGACATCCTGTCTTGGGGTAATTCCACTGCTGTTTTGTTCTGAGGGATGAAAGTGTTTGATATTCATTGATTTCTTCATTTTTCGTTACCAGTTTGACTTTTGTGCCTGCTTCAATCTGCTCTTTTAGTGCCGGCGGCTCTCCGGGATTCTTATCTTCCGCGTAAGACAGATATGCAAAAAATAGATTAAATAATATGATGGTCAGTATTATTGCCCTTTTCATTTTATTTTCCTTTTTGTGCCTCTTCCGGAATATGACCTGGGGATACTCCCTCCGCCGCCGATTCCGCAATGGCCATTATGTAAAATCTTCCGTTAAGTATTGTGTAATCGATGTAATAATTTTTCTTGCCGTCTTCCACTTTGCGGTCGTCGATATATTGTCTTCTGGTTCCTTCTATTTCGATTTTTTTTGTTTCCGTATTTACGGTAATCTTATTCAGATAAAAAACTTGCGTTACCTGCGTGTCCGCTATCTTTTCGGCAAGATTGTAAAAAGTTGTCTTTCCCCGGGGATACGCGGTGGGATCAAAGTGCAGCAGCAGCTCATCAAATTGCCGGCGGGCTGTCGCCGGCGTATAGGAAAAGGCCAGAGAGCTGATGTAGCGGACAAAAGTCGATACATATATTTCGTCGAGCTTGTTTCCCTGGATTGTTGTTTTTTCCTGTAATCCCGGCGGAACGATAACCACTCTTTGATAACTGAGAGCCTTCAGCATTATACCGGTATTGAGTAGCGTAACTATGCCGATAACCAAAATGGTGAATTTCAACAGCCTGTTTTCACCTTTGTGTTTTGCTTTATCGTTCAGATAATTACTCAGCTTCACTTTGGTTCTTTCCTCTTTGCTTATTCAATGAACACGTCCTCAAAAAAATCCGGATATTTTTGAAATCTCACGATTCCCGCAAAATAGAGAATGTGCAGAATAAATCCTCGGGGATATTTCTTTTTCACATTGCTGTATCCCCAGGGGCCAACGATAACCGCGAGCCACATTACCGATCCGAAGATCATCGCTATGGTAAAAAACATCATGATGATGCAGAGCTCATCACTATCCCAAAAGAGTACCTGTAACGGAGCCGACAAATATTGAGGAAATTCTTTCTTCATCAGTACAGCAAACCCATGCTGCTGACGATTGTATCCGATTTAAGCAGTACAGCTCCGCCTAACAGCGCCGGAATGGCCCCGCCGATTTTTTGCTGAATCGCCAATGCCGCCCCGAAGCATACTGCTCCCAGGCCGGCTACAAAACCAATGGGCCCTTTTAAAATGGAATTTACGGCCATATCGTAAACGTCATAGGCGAAACTACCCGTGGTCGGCGCCGTAATGGCGAACGCCGACGGCGCTATCGCCATTACCAAAAGTAATGTGAACAAAAACACCGTTACCGATTCTTCTTTCTTCATATGTTCAACCTCCCTTTTATTTTACCAGGAGCGTATCAAACATTTTTATATTCGCTCCCGGCACATACTTTCCGTTAATCCAGAACGCCGGCGTTCCGGTTATGCCTATCGCCTTACCGATACTTTGCTGAGCCTGATACATATCGCTTACGTCTTTTGATATTTTTAGGCTGCCGAAATCGTCTTTATCTTTCGCTCCGCTCATTACTTCGTAATAAGCCTTTACTTTATCTTCAGCGGCTAAAATGTATTTTGCTTTTTCTTCTGCCTTGGGATGTAATTGGGTAATGGGAATTAAATAGACGTATTTTGTCACGTTCTTGTTTTTGAAATATTCTGCAGCCTGGCGGCAATATGGACAATCGGGATCGGTAAATTCAATGACTTTATTTTTCCCCGTACCTATTTTTATTGCTTTATCCAGGGGGATGTCTTTTAATTTCCGGGCTTGAAGTTGATCGCGTTTTTCCTGGGTGAGGGATTTTTTATTTTTATCGTATATCTCCCCGAATATTATTAATTCGCTCTTTGGTGCATAATAGAAGACGATACTTCCTTTATTGGCAACAATTTCATATATTCCCTCCAAGGGTGTTTTCTCAATAGCTTCGGCATTGATTGCTGCTATTTCTTTAATTTTTGCCGAGATTGCCTGCTTCTCATTTTCCGGTTCCTGGGCTTGGATATATGCAGCCATACTCACACTGGCCAAGATTCCGATTACCAAAGTGATAACGATAACCCTTGTTTGGGAATTCTTTTTCATTATTCGCTTCTCCTCTTTATATTTGTTCTATTTCGACACGCCTGTTTATGAAATCAAGACTGGATATATATCCCTGCCGTCCTTTCCCGATTATTTCTCTGACTACGACTCCTTCTTGCCTCAGATATTTGGCAACATTATGGGCTCGTGCTTTCGCCAACTTGTCGTTATAGAACTTTCCGCCGATTTTACATGTGAAACCGGCCACTTTAACTTCTTTTCCCTTCAGACAGTTGATAAATTCTCTAATTTGATCTTTCTCTGGATTACTTATTCGGGATCCGTTCAACGGGAAAAAGACGATGTTCTTTTTACAGGATGGATTACTGTCTGCCTTTTCTGCAGGTGCTGCTGAAGTCGCTACGGTTGTCGTTGCAACGGGACTTGTCGTAACAGGCGGGCTCGCTTTCGCTTTTAATGCTTCTTCAGCAATTGTTTTATATTCAGCTTCTGCTAACTGTATTTCCTGTCTGGTTTCGGCAAATTCCGGCTGGGATAATCTTACGGCCAGCGGTGCTTTTACTTTTCCGGTCGGCTTTATTCTTTTTGTTTCCTGCTCTCTAATCATGAAGCTATGGGATGAATTTCCTGAAGCTGCCAGATTATCATATCTATATTCAATATCGGCCGGTCGTATTTCTGCAGCACTTACATTCTGTAAAGTTAACAGGCAGATCATCCAGGCAAATATTTTCTTCATTCCTTTTCCTTATTTTTTTCTGGTCTGATTTCGTGATATGGCCATTTTCTCCAAAGTAACTCCAGTTGTCCAACTGGACTTGGATATCAAGATCGATTGGTAGATTTGGGCGGCAAGCCTAAAAGTAATACTGCTTCCAGCGAATTAATTACTGCTTTGCCTTGTATATCAAGATTCCCCGAATGCGCTTTGTCCCACAATTGATCTATAATATCCGGTGCTTGTCTTCTCATCTTGGCTTGTATATCAAGATGAAGCTTTTTACTTCTATCCCGGCGTCTTTGCGACTCCCGGCACTTTTCTACATACTCCGGGTGATTTTTTCTGTATTCTTTCAGGTGACCGGGATGCGCATCGAGCCAAGCCTTAAGGCGGGCATAATCATCCCGCCAGTGATCGGGATTGCTCTTCCGCCAGCGGGCATTATTCCGCCGCTTCAACTCCTGCTGGCATTCTTTAGAACCACAAGTCTTCTGACGGGAACCGACTTTTTTATCAGGAATAATAACTGCCCCGCAGAAACACTTCTTCGGCCTGCTTTTTCCTTTCATCCTGTTTCCCCCCCAGCAAAACAATAAATTGCCAGAAAAAAAGACGTATCAGACAAAGTACAGAATGAAAGAAGCAACTTTGATGCTAACCAGTCATTTATCGAACACATCAAAGACATATCTGTCTTCTGAAGGGTGCCTCTGTGGTTTTTTTTGGGAAATGGAAATATTTCTGGTCAGAAACGGCAAATAGAAAAAAATTGAGGAGCGTCTCCCCGCTTACAAGATCACGGAGGATCTTCCCTATATTCAAACGATGATATATCCGACTGAAAAAACCATCGATCTTTCTGACCATAGCCGGATTGATAACAGCAACTGCATTCACATACCTGCCTGATTTCGTGATATGGCATTTTCAGTAAAATGGGGGCAGTTGTCCAACTGGACTTGGATATCAAGATCATTGGGTAAAGCAGGTCGACATGCTAAAAGAAATGTTGCTTTAAGTGGTTTGATTACTATCTTGTCTTGTATATCAAGATTGCCCAAATACGTCTTATTCAGTAGGCAATAATATAATATCAGGCATTTGTCTTCTTATCTTGGCTTGTATATCAAGATGAAGTCGTTTGCTACCGATTACAAATCAAAATACTATCTTTTGAACCCCTACGTCAATGCCCAAGTCGGTCCTGTAGCAATTCAGTCTGAATTGTCGTATTACTTCGGAAAAGCCAAAGAGTACGATAATGCTGGTAATACCGATGTCAAATATGACAGCATGGCCTACCGCCTACTGGATTGATGCCGTAGCAACTTTCGGGTCGGTTTACTTTGGCGTTACTTTCGCATACTCCCGTGGTGAAAACGCTGACACTACGGATGTTACGGAACAGCTGGCAACCGGCGGTTTGGACTGGAGCCCGACCCTGATTATGTTTAATGAAGACCGTGCTCTGTGGGTAGGTACGCTGAAATCCGGCAACACCACAACAGGTTTTGGAAACGGGCTGGCTAATGCTTACTTCTACCAGGTTAAAGGTGGTTTCAAACCCACTGATAAACTGGATATTATGGCGTCTGTAGCTTTCGCCACGGCAGATACAACACCTGCCAACTATGTTTCCAAGAACTACGGTTATGAAGTTGACGTAACCGGAACCTACAAAATTACCAACAATCTGTATTCTATGCTGGGCGCTGGTTACCTGATTACCGGCGATTACTTCAAAGGCACGGATTCCAATAACAAAGTTGCTAATAATTACATTGTTATCAATAAGCTGACTCTTACTTTCTAAGAGTATAGCAGTTTGAGTTTTACTTTAACTCCCCGGATGGACAAGTCCATCCGGGGAGTTTGTAAGAAGTAAATAATAAGACCTTTGCACGGTAAATTCTTATTAATTTGTATTTACTAACAAACAATGAAGCCTTGATAACTGAACCGAAGATTAACAAAATAAAGATTCAGGTAACCGCATTGTATCCGGGAAGAAAATGACGACTTTTATAAAAAGCCGTTCCACCAAAGCATGGAACGGCTTAATGAACATATATTATATTAGGTCAGTCTATTTTACTGCATCTTTCAGCCCCTTCTGGGCTTTAAATACGGCCCCCCTGCCACCTTTTTCAATTCCTGATACACTTTTGGAAAACTCAACAATAACGAATGATTTTCTGTTTTCATTGCACAGATTAACAAGGAAAGTATTTTCATTAGTGGAATAAAGGTATGGCTTTATGATGTCTCGGTATTTTGCAGGAATTTTATATTCGATACGTACACGTGCTGGTTCAAAGCCATCAGGGAGATACTCCTCCGCAATGGTAACATATTTGGAGTTATTCACATGCCTATTGGCATCCAAATGATATTTACGGATGGGAATGTCTTTTTCAATGGCTCGAGGCTCTTGGGGCATGACAATTTTTCGCGGAAGGTATTTCATTTGAAACGGCTCATACAAGGGGATCGTTTTAATAATATCCTCAGGAAGCCTTACAGGACGTTCAGTTTCTAAATTCACAGATACACCAATCGCATAGGTGTTTATGCAAGGTGAATTCTGTTCATCGCTGATAATGGTATTTCGGTAGCCGCATATGTTATTGACTGCATATATCCATGTTTTGATTTTCAGCTGCTCGCCAAATACAGGAATTCGTACAATATCAATTTGGCGGAAAACTAAATAAATTCCTATATTGCTTGCGTCAAAATACCTTGTCAGTGCCTCCAGCGAATGTATATGAAAAATGCTACAATCCTGCATAAAATCAATTGAAGAACCCAAAGCCAGACGACCGTCCGCGTTCAAATGACTATTACCCACTACTCTTTCTATCTGAAACATGACGACCTATTGTCTCTTTTTAAGAGATCACATTCCTGATTTAATAATTATACCCCATCTTAATTCAGAGTTCAGACATTTTGACCACTGTACACAATCCAGAAAGTTTCCATCTGACTGTCAAGTTCAAGTCCGTCCCCAGACAATTCATTTGCTATAAAATAGTACAAATCTATTTATTGCTAACACAAAACACTTCTTCATATTTTTTTTGTAAAGCTTTCGCAACTTTCAATTCGGAATTCTTTCTAGTAGGCAGGCCTTTTTCCATTCTGGCTATTGTTTGTGATACTAATGCGGCTCTACGAGCCAATTCAGCTATGCTAAGAGGAATATTTTCTCTAATTATTTTTACTCTATTTTTCTAGATTTTCTTAGTCATATAATGGCAATTCACCACCTTCCATTCTTATTAATCCCTTTCTGTCTTTTACCTTTATTATCCCGATTAATATATTCAAATTATTTACGCCAAAACGTGGGCTTAAAAAAGATTCCCTAGAAGTCTAGATTAAGATTTAACCCGCGAAATCAACATTATTCTTTAATTCTCTTTTCACCATGAAAGACATTAAATTTTTTAGTATTACAGCAAATGTCTTTCCTGTCTTTGGATTTCTTTCAGCACAAGCACCATATTTCCGTATAGTGAAGCTCGCAAATCTGTGAATTTCAACTCTTCCGCCTTTTTTAGGAGTATCTGTAAAACTATCGAATACAAGACTATTTACATTGCAGTCTTTTCGTCAAGATTATACTTTTTAGCTAACACCAATTAGTTACACGTCTTTTTTTTGAACTCGACAGGCGAATGATAATTCAACGCCTAATACCTTCTAAAGCGTTCAGAGCTTCTACTGTCTACTAAAAACTACCGGATAATAAAATAACATAACCTTTCTTAATTTTAAGCATATCAAATCTCTTTTAGATGGAAACAGGCATAAAATATCTTCAGCCAAAGATATTTTTTATATTTCAATGATCACATTTGTTTCACTTTGATAGGACGGACCGCTCGCTAATGTTCGCTTGATCTTCGGCCATCTGTCTTATCGTTGGCGTTGAGTATCTGCTCTCCCGACGTTAGATTTCCGCGTTCAAAGTGCCTTATCAAATTATGATTTCTTTTTATCTTTATACTCTTCTTGTGTCTGGTCCCTGCTAAAATAATCCATTGCTTTATTATAGTTTTCGTCAGTGCACGATTTGAAATCTTCAATGCCCTTTTTATAAAAGTTTACCCACTTATTCATCGCTTTTTTCCCTTCATTTGGTATCCACGGAACTTTTTCCATGAAACGAAAAACTAATTTTTCAGTTTGATCCTGTAAAAGGGCCATGGATTTAAAAGTATTGTCGACAATGGCCTTGTTAAATTCCATTATTTGTCTGGTGATTTGTATTTGATCCATTTCGTAATCTCTCCTTCTCATGTTTTATTCTTCTCTTGTGTTTAGTTGATACTTTTAAAGTAGTTCCATACATATGAAACTGCTTAATTCCATTCATGCGCGTGCGAATAATCCAACTCTCTCTGATCCGAGTGGTAAATTAATTCCACGATGAGTCGCTTTGCGACTATGAATCAGAAGGTATTGGATGGGCATATCCTTTGTCATAAGCTCCGCCATGGCATAGCCTGCGATTTCTTCAGTAAAAAGATATCTATGCCCGGGAGGATACAGCCGGCCTTTTCCATAGGGAATGTGCATTAATATCTCCAACCGGACAAAACACAATCCGTCGCCATCTTCTTTTTCTTTAAAACACTTTCAATCATTACCTATTCGCTACCTTTTCCAATTTTACACCTCCGTCTAGATACTGCTGCTTAAAAACATTGGCGGCCACTTTTTTCAATCTACAGCAGAATTCGTTACTTAAAATATTAATTATTGTTTCATTAAATTTTCTACTTGGTTTAAATCCTAAATCGTTTAATGCCTTAGTAGTATCGGCGAAAGAATGTGTCATTTCCGTATCGGGCATAGGAAGGTAATCAACCTGACATTCTTTTACTTGTTCAAATAACTTTAGGAGATGCGACAAAGTAATTACTTCACTGCCCCCCAAATGATAAGTTTCCTTAATGCTGTGGTTCATTAAACAATTTATTGCCTTGATAACTCCATCTATTAAATCAGTAATATAGGTGTAACCCCTGCTGGTGCTTCCGTCTCCGTAAAAGGTAATCGGCTTTCCCGATTTAACTTGATTTATCCATTTATATAAAACCATGTCTGGTCTTGCCTTTTCCCCATAAACAGTAAAAGGTCTAATTATAATATAATCCAGCCCGCTATTCTTAACCAGCAATTCACCGGCTACCTTGGTAATGCCGTAAATGTTGCAGGGGTTGTAAGGGGCATTTTCGTTCAAACCATTATCAGAATAATTTCCCCCTAAAACGGATGAACTGGAAAAATACAGGAATTTATTGACGCGGAATTTTTTGCACATTTCCAACAAATTATTAGTACCGGTAATATTAGTTGTTATGTATTCATCGGAGAAGATATTACATTTTCTTACTCCTGGCAAAGCCGCCAAATGTATTACCATGTCAAAATTATTGTTTTCAAATACTGTATATAGAGCTAATTTATTTCTTGTATCATGGCCGTTTTTTATGTCATAGCCAACATAATCGCCTAACTGTTTGGTAAGATATGAACCTATAAAGCCCAGATGTCCGGTAACGAGCAATTTCATCACTCCTGTTTGATTAGATATTGTTCCTGCCCCTAAGTTTAAAATCATAAACTTATCGCCAACCCTTTATAAAAATGTAATGAATAATTTTGTATTGATTCCTTATTCGCCTTTGTTGGTCAAAACGCTCATAGTTTTTAGAATGTTCCTGCAAATCATTGGCAAAGTTTTTTAATAAATCAATTGTTCCATTTTCTTTGTAGACTCCGAATTTCTGGATAATGAGATATTTACCCAAGTTTCACTAGAATGAAGCCTGTAAACAAGAGGTGAAATAAATTTAATTGCGGCTCCATAGTTTGTACGCTATCATCTTTACCGATTTCTCTTAGAACTCTGACACATAACAGCAATTGAATATCCTTTTATCCCATATTAATTTATTAACTAAATATTGATATTCTCTTTTTTCAACAAGACACAGTGCAATGACTGTTTATCTTTTAAAATTTTATTATATATATTGAGTGTTCTTTCCATCATGGTATCTATGCTGTGTTCTGAAAGAGCCAGCTGGTAAGCCCGTTCTCTTATCTGTTCCGTATTATTTCCCAAGATGGAAAGGATCGTTTGCGAGAGGCTTTCAACGTTCTCGGAATAAAATAGGAAACCTGTTTTACTATGAGCGATGCTCTCTTTATTTCCACCGGCACTGCTTGCAATAACGAGTTTTTTCATGGCAAAAGCTTGATGGATGACTTGGGATCGCGGCTCATAAATGGAGGAATTTACGACCACATCGCTTGCGGCAATTACTTTTTCAATGTCTTGTCGGAAGCCAGCAAGAATGACCTTGTCCTGATGGCGAATTGCCGCGATTTCTTTCTTTAGCTCATCGAGGTATTCGTTTCGGGTCGCTGATCCGACAATGATAACCCGAATATTATTGTTGACATCTGCAATTCTATCAACGGCTCGTATGAGATATTTATGCCCTTTATCCGGGCGTATCATGGCGATTGCACTGATGACTGTTGTGCTTTCAGGAATATTGAACTCATTACGGACTGAGGACTTGTCGATTTCAGGACTAAATCTGTTCAGGTCGATCCCGGTTGGAATAATGGAAACCATTGAGTGATCAGCACATTTCAATTTTATTAGTTTATCGGCTATCCAATGAGCGACAGTGATGAAATGATCACTGCCGTAGCGCAATAAATATTTATGTATAGTGTCTGTTTCAAAATCATAATGAAGAGTTCTTACCACTGGTATTGTAAATAGCCGGGCCACAAAGGCCGTACTGGCGGCACTGGCGCTATGACAGTCCAAGATATCAATTTTCTTAGATTGGACAAATTGCATTAATCTGAATATGGCTTGCGGATTTACTGATCCCCTAATGGGAATCGGATATGCCGGAAGTTTTTGGTACTCAGCCTCATGATAAATGGCTGAATCTTTGCGAGCCAATAACCATGCTGAGTGACCATGATTACATAGCCAACGGATTTGATCCAAGATGCGCAGTTCTTGTCCGCCCATGTTAACAGAGCTCTCTACATGTATGATTTTAAGCATAAATATTTTCTTTTGGTGAAGAGAATGAATGCCTTTCTCTTGTTTTGTTTATCTGTCTCATTTTCATAGTCAAAAATTCTTTATGCTCCACCGCCCAGAAAGCTATAGAGTGTTGAGCATCGAGGAGTCGATTCCCTTAGCGTAACGTAAATTGGTGAGATGGCGGTCGTGCCGCAATCCGTCTGAGTTCTGCTGCCCGCAACCAGCCATAATCAAGCCCAATCCCATAAAGCCTGCGGCACCATAACTCTCGCCCTGTTATTTCTTTTCATTCGACACCTTTGACAATTTGATATATGTTAACCAGCACCAGTATCCAGGTGCAGTATCTTTTGATGCTGAGCTTGTCTCTGCCTGCAAAAGTGTAAATATTCATTGGTTGTCAGCTAGAATCCAGCAGGTATGATCAACCAAACCAAACTGTTTCATCACATCGGCCATGCACACTCCCAAATCTATTCCTGGATCTTTACCCTGTTCTGCTGCTGAAGTGATGACAACAGCGAGATCACCGGGAATGGAGGCATGGACATAAAAAGAGGCACTTGAGGAAGTGTGCTTTTTCATTAACTTGCAAAATTTTTTCATATATTTACGAGCTTCTTGCTCACAAGAACCTGACGTCCTAAGCGATATGATCTCCAACCGCTTCATATTATTTTGTACTCCCTTTCTCGTATTTGTATACGCTAAAACTGTGCCAAAAATAATATTCAATAAATACAGCCAGATGTGGGATGTGCGGTCCGATAGATGTTTTATACAGCATAATAAACTATATTATTCCGCACTTGCTCTGCTAAGATGTTAAATATGACATATAATAGGAAACCTCAAGCTTTACCTGGGTCCACTTTCAGCTTGGCTAGTATCCCGAATAGTTTCTCCATTTGGGCCAGTCGTGTAGCCCTTTCACCCACTGGTTCTCCGGCCGCTGAAACGATCTCTCGGATCTCAGCGAGTGTCTTTGTCCGGGTATCAGCATCTGCGGGCAACATAGCTGGAATCGCGGCCAGCGCCGCGTCTCGATCCAGCAGCAAGGTGAAGAACTGTTCACGTATCAAGCATTTGAATTCTTCCAGTGCCACATCGACGTGTTTAGCGCGAATCCGGCGCAGCGCTTCGAAGTTGCGCTCATCCACCCCTGCTTCTGCCATGTCGACATAAATCAGGCTGCGGATAGCCGCCTCAGGCAGTCCGCCCTTTGCGAGTCGTGTTTTGAGTTCAGCAATGCGCGCCCTGATAAATTCAATTCGTTCCGGTTCCACGCCCGGACGCCATCTCGGGCTTTTGTCCGATGCCCATAGCCCGACCAGCGCCTGTAAAAGCTCTGCGTCATAAGTTTTTAGAAATATCTGTTCTAAGCTTTGATCCCGCAAAGCGCGCCACATATTGAGATTAGCAATGACTCCGTTTGAAATTACGGTCTGTAACTGGGAGAGCGGATTGTCAGGCGAAACGATTCGGCGATGTTCTCGCACATGCTTGGCAAACTGGGTGATTTGCCGCATGAACGGGTTGCTGTCTGAAAATAATTCATAAGGTAGTTCTGCGGGATTTAGTTTGTGCAGCCATATGGCAGTTTGTTCGTTGGCGACTGTTTGCACGAAGGGTTGCAGCAGTGTACGGTATAGACCAAGATTGATTTCTGATACTCGCCTTACTGCCGCAAATCGGCGCTCGTTTTTGATTTGAGGTTGAACAATAGCCCGGATGTCGTCCAGAGTACGAGGTTCAAAGCGTGTAATCCATTCACCATGAACCAGATCCGGATGGACCGTATCGGCAGTCTTGGGAATTATGATCGCTTCATAAAGGCCTGGTGGCAGCACATCAATTAGATCAATGTTGGATGCAAATTCCTCATGTTCTTTTCTAGCTATCCCACCGGAAACAAAAATTCCCAGATGGCCGATGCTCTCATGAATCGCGTAGACAATGGTTTGTCCGCAGGCACGTAAGTCGTCGTCTTTTTCGTACAGATCGACAATCCAACCCAGCGCCTGTTGCGGTGGCGTGATATTGTCACCCTTGGAGCAGAAGCAGACGATCGGTGAGCGGATGTTGCGCAGATCGATGCGGATTCTGTCATCGGTGATGATCTCGGCAGTAGCCAGCCGGTTGCCAATAAACAGTTGATCGACGATCCACTGCATTTCCTCGGCAGTGAGGTTGACATGGCCTCCCCACCACGTCTCGAATTCAAGGAAACGTTTAGCTTCGGAATCAACACGCGCCCAGAGGTTATAGTTCTTGATCCAGAAAGTGTTAGCCGGGTTAAGATTTTCAAAGTTGCCGGCGAGATATGCACCGTCGAACTTGCCGTTACCGAGATCACCGGCAAGTGCGGTAAGCCAACTACCACCCAGCATCCCTCCGTTGTAGCGCATTGGGTTTTGGCCTTCCATTCCAGCCCAGTAAGACAGAGGCGCACCGGCGACAATGATCGGGCCGAATAGTTCCGGACGGGTCGCAGCCAGCATCATTACTGCCCACCCAGCTTGACAGTTGCCGATCACGCAAGGTTTGCCCTCGGCGTTGGGGTGCAACTCTACTACTTTCTCTAGAAAAACAGCCTCGGCACGTATAATGTCCTCAATGGTCTGTCCGGGCATTGGGTCGGGAGTGAAGCCGATGAAATAACAGGGATGGCCGGCATTCATTGCTACTCCGATTTCGCTGTCGGTCTTAAATCCCCCGATTCCCGGCCCGTGTCCGGCGCGAGGATCGACCACTACGAATGGTCGTTTCTTCGGATCGATGACGACCCCATTCGGCGGTTTAATCCATGCCAACCCGTAATTGACTGGTCGTTCGAATGTTCGGCCATCGAACACTAATTTCGCCTCGAAGTTGAGCACGTGTGGTACCGGCATCTTTTTGTGCTGATAGTACTGGTTGCTACGCTGGCGTAGCACGTCCCAAAACAGAATCGTGCGCTGCCAAAAATCCACCCAGTAATCAAAAGTCTGTCGGGTAAGAGCTGCCGACAAGGCATGTTGAGGAAAAAGGGATTGGGATGTTTCTGCCATCAGTAACCTCCTCCATGACGATGAATTTTTTATTGGGACAAATTGTGGTCATATGGAAATATCTGCAAGTTTTGTAATGAAGCGTGGATTATTATTAAATCATTCATTTAAACCATAATGACTGTCTACTTTCCCTGAAGATTGCTTCCGTGGTGTCAATATTTTTCCACCCATATCATGAACCAATCGTTGAAAATCTGGTGATGTATAGAGTAGTTTCGCTGCCACGCTACGTAACCGATCCACCTGATCCTCCGGAAGCGTGAGTGTTGTCGGAATACCGTGAAAATAGTCTCGTTCGGCCTTTTCCGGAAGGAAATTGAAATTCAAATGAATTAAATAAAAATCGAGAGGACTCGTGCTTTCGGCTTCCTCAATTTGCCACGCTCTGATGCTGCGGTGCAGAAGATCGAGGGTTTCGAAATTATATTTATTGATCATAATCGTTGATGAGGCCCCCAGGATTGCCCCGATACCGGGTACTTCTCCGAGGAATCCCCATGATGCTTTCTCTTCCGTCTCTGCATCGACAATGATGAAGGCAATTCGGCGTGTTCCTTTTCGTTCGGCTTTGGCAAGGGAATCACGTAACCCGCCGCGTAGGGTAACGGTATCGATGATAGTGCGCAGACCCAAGTTGTCGGAAATGCCGCCGTCAACCAGGTAGATGAATGGTTTCTTACGCTGATCAAGGTAACTGCTCACCCTGACTGCCATGTGATAGGTGCGGCTGCTTGGGTCCGGATTCTCCAACGCATTTTGCATCCATGCCGGTGCTTCTGTTTTACAGCTTTCAACATAATTTTTCAGAACTACTGGAGAAAAAGCTCCTGGGACAGCTGATGAAGCGGTTACCGCCCGCGCAACGGGGAAACGGCTGAAATCAGAGCATATCCATTTAAATGTATCCGGGATGAAGGGAAAACCAACACCTTCTATTGCATCGGTCGCCAGGATGACGATAGAAGGACGATCTTTTCCGATCATGTCGGCGAGGGTCGCTCCTTTAAACAATATCTCGTCATAATATTCCTGAGCCAAATCGCTTCTGCCGAAACGCGGAGAACTTAGGCGGGGCCAGTTGAAGGGATTGAATAATTTTCGAAGCAAATCGCCCTGAATGTCCTTCAGCAGGCAACGTTCCTTGAAGTCTTTAAAGATCCCTTCCCCGTGAATGCCATAATAAGCCGCAGTAAAGCTTCCTCCGGAAACAGCCGTAATAGCGGATATTTGATTCAACATGGTTCTTGGTTTTTCTCCGAGTGGCGACGAAACCGTCTGCTCCGGAAGTTCGACTTGCTTCAAAGCCTCCAGCGTTCCGTATGCCAATGATGCCGCCCTGGTACCACCCCCCGAGAAGGCGAGAATCAAAACCAGGTCGGAATGATCATTTTGGGCAGGTTCGTCATAAGGAGCACCTGATCCTTCTGTTATTTCAATCTTCGTGTTGAGTGGGTATTGTGCTGCGCAGGAAGAAAGGACAAGAAGAGATAGAAAACCACATATATGAATGGCAAATTTGTATCGAAACGTTCGGCATCCCATGATAATTTTTTTCAGTTCCACATTGATCTCCTATGTGACTGTTTCAATCTGATTTCGTTTTTCCATCATCTCATGGATTTATGCACTTTCTCTGATGAAAAGTTTAACAGGACCATGCCACATCTTTTAATCTCCATGACAATTTGTGTCACTTCATCAACAACAACTCACCCCTCTTGTGGTAAAGAAAGCGGAGTAAGTCGTATTCGAAGGGATATCCGCTCTCATAGTAGCGGAATGTCACCCTGTGCCGCGTATCTATACTTTCCAAAGTTGTTATCCCGGCCATAATGCTATTTCCGTTGTTGACATTCTCCAAGGGGTCGATGGCGTTAATTGCCGCAAAACGGATGCCGCCGTCAACCGCGAACCCACTAGCGCTACGAAGGGTATTGGGTCCAAGCACCGGTACGACCAGATAAGGTCCGGGATGCACACCCCAGTAACCTAGTGTCCGGCCGAAATCCTCGTTTTCTTTTTTCATGCCCAAAGAACTGGCCGGATCGAACAGGCCACCGATACCGACGGTGCTGTTGGTCAGGAAGCGGCCGACTGTCGTCAGAAACTTCTTCCCTTTCAGTTGAAGGACACTGTTGTAAAGTGTACGGACCTCTCCGATGTTGTCAAAAAAGTTAGAAAATCCTTTCTGAATAAAGGTGGGGGTGATAAATTCGTATCCAGCCACCACTGGGATAAAAACATATTTGTCAAAGTTGTAGTTGAAGCGGTACATGCTTCGATTGAACATCTGCCAGGGGTCCGCAATGTCAACAACCGGTTCATCATCACTGAATTCGCTCACTGAGTGCATTGCCGGTTCTTCAGGAGGAAGCTTGGCAGTCGTCATTGTGGCGCACCCGGTGAGAGTCAGCGCCAGATACAAAACGACCGCAACATGATAAACTCGACATATGGCAATAGGCATGTAATGCAACTCCTTATCGGTTGAAGAAACCAACAAAATACTCCATGTTATCTCTGTACTCGAGATTGCCGAGATGACCACCCCAAGGATATATCTTGACCCTCTCACCGAATAGCCGGCGGAGATAATCGATCTCTCCCGGAGCCAGAATGAAATCATCTTCATTTGTTATCACGCCAAACTTGGGAGACGACGCCAGGTAATCTTCAATATGCTTAAACCCCAAGGAATCAATTAGAGCTTCCCTGGTAACATCTGGCCGCTGTTTCTGAATGTACGGATAGAAATATTCGTCGAAATAGTTGATGAAACTCAAGTGGATGCAGACCAGGAAATAGTCGCCCAGCGGATCGGCACTGGTAAGAATCCTGTTCTTGGGAACCACGTAGCCGCCATTTGTCATCACATCCGAGGAAAAGACCATTCCGGCCAAACTAATCCGAAAGGACAATGCGATCATTCCTCCGCTTTCATCATGAGAGAAAAGTTTGGCTCTGAAAACCTCATAGAGAAACTCATTGTCAATATCGATAAAATCGCCCTTGCGATAGAATTCGGTGAATTTGGCAAGCATAGTATTGAAATAGGCACCGATTTTCCTGGGACCGTCGGGAATTTTATCCAGCAGCCCCTCGATTTTTGTAATAGAGCTATATATATTCACCGCCGGATTGACCAAGAGAACCTTGCGAAAATTGAAACTCTTTCGTTCCTCATCCACCTTAGCCACAAAAGCAGCATGAGTTCCGCCCAAACTGTAGCCGCAGAGGTAGAATTCGGACACCTCAATATCTTCTTTCACTTTGTTCCAGGCATTCTCCATGGCCAGGTAGATATCCGCCGCATCTTCGATCAGGTCACCGGGTACATGACTGCGGGAGGCGGAGATTACAAAGTTAGGATGTGTGGGGGATGGCAGAGTAATGACATGGTAGCCTGCTTTGTAGAGCTCTTTCATCATTGCCATTGCCTTTTGAGACTGGTCGCCGGCACCGGTTCCGGCAATCACAAAAACCAGCGGCGCTTTCTTATTCTGATAGGCCAAAGTGCAACGCAGTCCCTCGTCGTAAAAAAAGATATCCGGTTTCTTAATGTCCGGAATAACATCGAGGACGAGCCGTCTTGCCAATATCTTGGCGGGAGGTGGAAGCTTGAGATTGTCTGGAGTCCCCAGAATCGTAGCTTCATATGACCCCGGAATCGGGTAATCGTATTTTATATCTGTCGCCCATCCAGCAGTAGTCGGCAAGACAAGACAGAGAGTGACGGTAAGTTTCAAAAATTTCATGCAATATATTTATAAATATTAATCGGTTGAGTGTCTACGGATAGCAATTAACTGCTGTTTTATTTTCTAATAGTTATTTCTTGCTCTCTATCCATCCGTAATTAATATTCTACCCCCGTTGGATTTTTATCGATATTTCATAAAAGAATTCTCTATGTTGGTTTGTGGTCATTATTTTATTTGCTCAAAACGTACCAAAAATAATCTTAAATAAATACATATAGATACGTAATGTATAGTTAGCGATCTATTTTATATAACATATGTAACTATGTTATTACGCACTTATTGTGTAAAAGTGTTAAATAAGATATATAACGTAAAACTAATGCACGGAAGGGCACTATGGTTGATGAAAATAAATTTTTCCGGGAAGCTACATTGCGAATTTGTGGCAATTTGGAGATCGAGAAGGCACTGTATAATTGCTTTATGTATATCCGCGACTATATTCCCGCAGATATTATTCTTTTTACTGTTTATGACCCAAATTTAGGAATCGGAGAAATCATCGCCAAGGTTAATATCAGCGGCGGAGAACTTGCTTCCACTAAAGTGATCTTTTCTTCAAGTACGCGCCAACTTATCGATGCGATGAGAAACAATTATCAGACAATGCCACGAGTATTAATTGGCGACAGAGTCAACGATCATCCTATTATGAAAGCACTGTCCGAAAATATAGGTTATCCCGATACCGCCTTTATGGCCATAGGACCAAAACCTGAATGGAATTTATTTGGTGGCATCGTTATCGGCAATCACGCCGGTAAAAAATACTCCGAAGAACAAGTGCGACTTTTTGCGCTTCTGAATGATCCCCTTGCCATTGCTCTCAGCAATTATCTACGGTATCGGGAAGTCTTGCGACTGAAGGATCTTCTGGTGGATGACAACCGGTATTTGCACGAAGAACTGCGCCAGCAGACAGGCGAGGAAATTGTCGGTGCCAACTTCGGACTGAAACAAGTTATGGAAATGGTGCGCCAGGTTTCACCGTTGACAAGTCCCGTCCTCTTGCTGGGAGAAACGGGCACGGGCAAAGAGGTGATCGCGACCGCGATTCATAATCTTTCACCGCGCCGTAACGGTCCTTTTATAAAGGTCAATTGCGGAGCCATTCCGGAGTCACTCATGGACAGCGAGCTTTTCGGACATGATAAGGGGGCATTTACCGGTGCGTTTTTTCAGAAACGCGGCCGTTTCGAACGAGCTCATGGCGGCACCCTTTTCCTGGATGAAATTGGCGAATTGACGCCAGGTGTTCAAATCCGACTACTAAGGGTCATTCAGGAAAAAGAGATCGAACGAGTGGGCGGAACGGAGCCTGTCCCCGTGGATATTCGGGTGATTGCGGCAACACACCGAAATCTGGAGGATATGTTAACTAATGGCGGATTTCGCGAAGATCTTTATTTCCGCCTCAAGGTCTTTCCTGTGGTCATTCCTCCTTTGCGGGAGAGGCGTGCCGATATTCCTGCACTCATTCAGCATTTTATGATGAAGAAAGCCCGGGAGATGGGATTATTAGAAATTCCCACCTTGGAGCAGGGAGTTGTTGACAAACTAATAAACTACTCCTGGCCAGGAAATGTCCGGGAACTGCAAAATGCAGTGGAACGTGCACTTATTCTCTGTAAAGGAAAACCTCTGATTTTTGATGATATCAGAGATGATGTATCTCAGACAACATCAAATGTACCGCAAACTAATACAAGCTCAATTGCTCTTGATCAGATTATATCGCAACACATTATGCGAGCGCTGGAAAACACCGGTGGTCGGGTAGGTGGTGAGAAAGGAGCGGCAAAACTATTGAAAATGAATCCCTCAACACTGCGTGCAAAAATGAGAAAACTACACATTCCTTTTGGCCGAAAAAGATAATGCATTAACTATAGAAATATTGTTTAAAATTGCAATCAACAAGAAAAATATTTTTCGCAAATCCAAGGACAATATTTACACGGATTATTGTAGAAAAAGAATTATACAAGAACCTTGGATAAATCTATAAATAAGTAACTGAGGAGATAATGGGTGATCCATTTGATGCCCTCATAACTGAAACTTTTATGTAAATGGATGAGGACTGCTCCATAAGTCACCTGCCCACTCCACCTATTCGATTACAACTTTTACTCTGCTCTGCTTTTTGTGAAATCCATTCAGTTTTCGGAACCCAAATACCCTTTTCAGCCTTGTATATTTTAGCCGAACTGAACAATGTTATTCGCAATTAGTTATTATTCTTTAAAAAAATGAATAAAATACCTTCTGAATAACTTTGAATGATAACAGTTGACATTTGAAGGTTATGATATATAATCATCTGAGGAGTTGATTATGCCGAAAACAATAACATTAAGAATCGATGAAAACGTGTATGGCCTGTTTAAAACAGCGGCTAGCGCTGAGAAACGCACTATCTCCAATTTTATTGAATACGCCGCCTTGAATTTTTTAACTGAGGAGAGCTATGTCTCCGATGAAGAGATGAAAGATATCCTTGATGATCAGAAATTATTGCAATCACTGGAAAACGCAAAAAAAGACGTAAAAAAAGGGAAATATAAAATTGTCGCCTGATTTTAATATTGCGGAAACGGAAACATTTTCCAAGTCAATTGCTCACCCCGAATATAAGAAAATCTACGAAAAAATTAAAAACTATGTTTATCCTCAATTAAAAATAAGCCCGTATTTTGGAAATAACATCAAGAGACTAAAAGGTGAATGGAAAGATACCTACCGCTATCGAATCGGCGATCACCGATTGTTTTACACGATAGATGCCGGTCAATTATTGGTTTTTGTTCTGGATATTAAGCGCCGCAAGGATGCTTACTGATGCCGCCTAAAAGTTTGAAAATTGATCCGTGAAGTTATCAACTATATCTGTTAATAACCCACTTTATTTAGTTATTGTCTGTCATCTAATTCTTTATTATAAAATGTAAAATAGCAAATTGCGCAAATATTAGGCACTCACGGAAAGGACATAATGGAAAAACCCGAACTTCTCAAAATAATCAATAAGCTTTTAAACCAAGAAGCCGATCTTGGCTTTCTGCTCGCTCTGCCGGAGGAGCATCTGGAAACTCTTATTGCCAGCATCCGGGATAGAATAAATCAATTAAATTCGAAAGAATAATAATCCTGAAAAATAAGACTAAACATTTCTCATCCATTTGCCTTATTCCCGCTTATTTAAATAGGCTTAATACACCAACTTTGATGTATTAAGTAAACCGGATAGGAAGTGTGCTTGTATAATCTTGTATTTTACACAAACACCCAGGGCGATTCGCCTATTGATGATTTTCTGGATAATCTGGATAATAAGTCACGGGCGAAGGTGGCCGCGCACCCAGCACTTCTGGAAGAGCACAGACCGCATCTGAAGAGACCCTATGCTGACATTGTCAGGGGGAAATTAGAGAATTGAGAATACAACAAAGCTCGAATCAGTAACGCATTCTCTATTTCTTCCACTTTCGTAATAACATTGTATTGGCACATGCTTTCTCTAAAAAAACGCAGCAGCTAAAAGAAAAGGACATGGAGTTGGCAGAAAAGCGTATGGAGGATTGGTTACGACGCTTTCCAACAGGAGGGACAACATGAAAAATAGTAAAATTCGTACATTTCAAAGTAGATTAAAAGAAGACATGAAGGACCAGGAATTCAAAGCTCACTATCAGGAAGAGCGGCAGGCGCTTATATTGGCCATGAAGATAGCAAAGTTGCGCGAAAAGAAAAGTTTGTCGCAGTTGCAATTAGCAAAGCTTATGGGTACCAGCCAGCAGGCTATCTCCCGGCTGGAAAGCGGTGAGTACTAGGGGTTTACACTCAAAACCCTGGAAAAGATCGCCGAAGTAACCGGGACGCGGGTAGAGATAAAATTTGTTGCGGCATAATTGAATCATTGGAAATATTCGTACAGAAACATACAGGTGGATTGAAGAGATACTCTTCTACTACTTTTATCTCTAATGCCGATATCCCCACCTATATTGATTCCGTACATTCAATCGCCCACAGCAATACTATGGTGATTGATGATAAGGAAACGGTAATCACGGGCAGCTTTAATCCATTCGCAGGGAATAATTTCCAAAAAAGAATTGTTGGAAGAAATGAAGAGAGTTCAGACATCGATGATGAAATCACAGTGATTCGGATTGATTTGTGGCCAACGAGGATGTATAGAGATCCATCTATATGATAATAATAAAAAAAGGAGGGTAAATAATGAACAAAGCAGAATTGATCGATGAAGTGGCAAAGGTTACCTGCAGCAAGAAAGAAGCAGGACTGGCAGTAGACGCAACAATTACAGCAATCCAGAAGGCACTTAAAAAAGGTGATGCCGTTACACTTGTGGGATTTGGCACATTTGGTGTCAGCAAGAGAAAAGCCCGCAAAGGTAGAAACCCTCAGACAGGCGAAGCAATTAAGATTGCCGCAAAGAAGGTTCCCGTATTTAAAGCCGGGAAGGGATTGAAGGACGCAGTAAAATAGGGAGTGATCACACAGAATATTTGAACATCCTCCATGAGCCGTCTCATTCTCTATGGCGGGACGGCTCTTTTTTGTATCTGTAAGTGTTTGGACTTTTTTACATGCATGTTTTCTTTTATCCGAAATCGTTAACCATTCAATGACGGCCGTAAGGGAAGGAATTTACCGACATCCTTTTGTTGACGGTGTGCTCTTCGTTGATAATTTTGCCCCCGGAATATTTCAGTTTTATACAATCCCCAGTCTTTTTAAGAAGGCATTTATCCGTTCGAAGGCGTCACGAGTGATTCGCTCCACCTCTTCCTGATCATCAGCTTCTTCAAAATCAGCAACGAACTTAGGTCCGAGTGCTTCGATAGAGGAAAAGTGCTTGGCGATTTTTGCGAGTCCTTCCTGAACCAAACCATGGGACAGGTGGGGCCGGAATTCCTTCGTAAGTGTGTCGATCCCGCCAGGGTAGGCAAGAAGGCAGTAGTAAATATCCCAAGCGTCCTTCTCCTTGAGTCGATCATCCAGCGCCATTCCCTTCATGACCAGGAACGGGACAATCGAAGCGACTCTTATAGTCACTCGGTCCAGACCACCACCCGGAATTTTCCCCTCTACGGATACTTCGCTTACCATTTCAAAGGCCAAATCACAGCCTCGTGCCTTGCGTGCCTTCATTCCCTGTACCACTTGGGTGCGATGCTTCTTGCCGGTACCCTCATATTCGCCGGATAGAAGATCAACTTCCACTTTTATAACCGAACCATGTAGTGGCACATCGCGGAAAAAGATAAAGGGCTGCTTTCCCTCCTCGCGGTAATAACCGCGCGAAGTAAGCAACTCCTCAATCAGTTTGTAGCCCTCTTCCTGGATTTTCAAATGGTTCAGGGCGAGATCGATATCCATGCTTCCCACATGGGGCCGCGGTTCCTGAGGAATCAAAAGTTCCGGTACCCAGCCACCAATGAGCACGATATTGTCCCGATACTCACCTAGAAGGTGCGACAATTCGATCAATACCGATTTTGCCGCTTCTACCGCATCAGCCGTATAATCTTTGCGTGTCACCATGAGCGCCTGATCACCTCGTCCAATATTGCCTTAGCCGCTTCCTCACCCCGACCCTTCACGCCGAGTAGATCGAGGTAAATCTGTACCGGTGATGCTATACAAATCCCGTCAATTTGTCGCGTGCCATACAAGACGCCTTCGTCATAGGGGGTAAAGAGGGAGACATTGGCACCGCTGGCCACTTCCTTCAAAGAGAGAATTTTCGCAATACGTTCCACATCCCGTGACACATATGCCATGACCCGCTGGTAGCGAACAGAAGGGGCATATCGAGCCGCACCGGAAAACCCGGTTAAAGCATATGCTGTTCCTTCCCCTTCGCAGGTCTTAGCCAGGTCAGCCTCCATCTCGGCAATACTTCTCAGTGTGTAGTAGTTTCTGGCTATATTTTTCCTGGAGTTGAAGTTTTCAGACCACTCAGATAGAAGACTTTCCGGATCCTTGAGCAGCAACCCGGTATCGGAACTTTTAAGCCACTCGCGATTTTCCAGAAGGCTCTTGACATTGGAAACCTGCCCCAAACTAACTTTCGCCTCTTCTGCCAATGCTTGGACCCTCCATGGCTTTTTAGGATCAGCAAGGAGGACACGTAAGACTCGCGCCGCTTTTGGGGAATAGAGGGAACGCAAATCCCGCTTTTCAGCAAAAGGATTTGGTTTGCCTTCCTGTTCGATATAGAGTTGGCCAAAGGTCAGTCGGCAATTTCCGGCAAGATCCAAATACCCAATTTTCTCTTTAACACATATTTCGGCCGTCTGGGGTGAGATATATGGGGCCGCAAACACACCGTATAGATCAGACTCCTCCTGAACACGGGCGAGCTGGTAGGCTGCGGCGCGGGCAACTCGGGGCTGACCGTTGTTCTTAACTGTAAGCGCTAGACGTTGCCGTTGCTTTGCTATTCGCACCGTGGCGACGATATCAATACATACATCACCGACCTTGACTTCTCTTTCCAGAGACTCGATCTCCAGAAAAGGGGCTCGTTGCAGGCAAGCTCTTAAGGCTTTTTCAACCGCTTCCAATATATTTTTCTCATTCACTTTCATCGATAAACAACCTTTCAGCGTTTGCTGGAGGTATAGATTATAGTGAAAATTACTAATCGTCAAGCACAATTTTCACTATACATAACACTTTCAGCGTCTGCTGAAAATATATCTATTAGTGAAATAGGCTCCATAGCAGGAGGGTCTGCACCTATGTTGTTCGGTGCTGACTCAATTTACGTTTCATTGCTAGGTAGTACTACTGGTGGATTGCTTGGCATATGGGGAGTCTACAAGCTCTCTGGATAAATAGGCGCGTCTCCAATAAAAATATCCTTTGTATAAAGAAAGTGGTTCATAAGTAAAATCACCCATTAAAAATGGACAACAGTGCTTTTTAGTTCGTATAACGTAGGTTAGTAAACATAAGATATTTATTTTATTTAGATATTACCGATCAAAGAAGAAGACCCTCAACTTTTCGAAAGCCTTCTTGTGTTTCGTCGGATGCATGTTCTTAATGTTGAGGACTTTCCATTTGACGGCCGGTAAATTTTCAACTCCGTCCAGCCCAAGCAGACCCCATGCCGGCTCGCCACGTTTCACGGAAAGAACAAAATTTTTTTCCTCCGGCGTCAAGGAATTTATGATCACCTGGACCAGTCGATTTCTTGTTTCAACGAGTTCCTCATATTCAACCTTTTCCAGCATCATATCCTTTAAGTCTTTTTCATAGATATCCCTGGTATCAATAAAGTTGGGATTCAATAGTTCTACCATGGGCCGAGGGTGGCTGATCAGGTGAACAATGAAGGCCTTTCTCGTTTGCTCCTTGAATCCCCCGCTATCCAGGAGAAATTTAACATCAAACAGGTCTCTGGGATGCTGCCTGTCCAAGGCGGCGCAAATTTTGCCTCCGTAAAGTTCAGCCTCAGAGAGTATCTTCATGCTGACGGCAGTTTCAAACATATCTTGCGCTTTCTTTGAGAAACTTCTCACCTGCGGAGCAAAAATGAAACCCCGCAAGATAAGGTTGGGTTCTATTTTGATAGTGGCATCGCCCCTACGGATGATCAACCCACTCAACGAATCAGAAGGATGAATCTTCTTCGAGGATATCTGACTGTCCGGAAACATCTTCTTGATCTTCCCGGATATGGCGAGCAAGGATTTACTTATGCCCTCAAGGGCTGTTTCGCGTTCACTCATCGGGAGGTAAGTCAGATCGATGTCGACCGAAAGCCGCGGCATGTCACGAACAAAAAAGTTGATCGCCGTCCCTCCCTTCAACGCAAAATCAACCTCCGTATTGATGATCGGCAATATTCTCAGCAACAACTCTGCCTGTTTATAATAGACGGAATCTCTCAAATCGATTCCTCCACACTACTCCGAGGAACGGTTATTTTATATTTCTTGTCCAGTGCTCCGTGCACAACGATGCTTCTGTTTCCCTGTCCAAAAGCGACTTTCGAAGTATCAACCTGTTCCACCCATGGATATGCATGCTTTTCCGCTATATACATGAAGAGCCTTCGCACCTTGACGGAATTACAGTTCAGAAGGAGGTTTTGAACCAGCAAAGGACGGAGACTGCTGAGGTTTTCCATGACTAACAAAGCCTCCTCAAAACTTACTTTGCTTGGCACATGATAGAGCATTTCCATCGCCGCCCGTTCAGGGGCCGATATCCTTACCGTATAATCCCTTCCCCTGTATTCGCTTAACCCTTCATTGTACCCGTTGGGAAACAGGTTGGTCATCGCGTATATAATTTCGACGCCCCAGTCGTGTTTCTTGAACCAGGTCGGCAATTTGATCGCCGGGTGCCCGTAAAGGAAAACAGTTTTTATCTTATCGGTCAGATAGTGAGCGTATCCTTTCAGTTCAAGAGCCGTCTTCCCGCCGACATGCAGGTCAAGATCAAGCTGCGCCTGGAGTGGATAAAGAGCCCCCATCCATTCCACCCTGTCGTTGAAAAGAGTATATGCGCCGTGGCCAAGGGGAGCTAGCCATTTGCTGTTTTTATATTTATTGAGCAGGTTACGGCTGAAGCCGCGGGACTGGAGATACTTTACCGTCGAAACGGTGCCTTTAGGCCATTCCGATATTAGTTTATTTATTTTCGATCCATTATGTAAACTCATGATAAGCATTTTAGCAAAATAATAAACATAAAACAACAATATATTTGAATTGCATCTAAAATGTTGCCTTATAGTAGACGTATGAGAATATATTTAAATATTCAAACGGTCAAGTACCATGCAAATCATTTTTGGGATGATTTTTTCATGTATGTTAAGTTTTTTTACCCAAGGTTGGGGTTACCCTTATAAATCTAATATTTTTTAGGTCTGCATTACCTTATAATCTTTTGAAATATTTAGTAGTGATATTTTCGGCTCTTCTCCTGACGTAATTTCCACTGTCAGGAAGGACGCCAAATATTTTTCGTCAGCTAAAAAAGATCCGACATTAAATACACGAATATCCTTACCCTTATAAATCTTTTCTACGGCAGGAATATCTTTGGTGGATGCGCTACCTTGCTTGTGAGTATGCCCGAAGATGAAGTATGTGGGCGGTTCAGCTTCGTAGTTTCGGAAATATTTCAAATAATATTCGATAAACATCAATTGTTTGGTGTCAATCGTTTTGTTACGCATAGAACTGTTAAATACAGCAGAAGCATTGTTGAATAAATTTTTAAAAAATTTTATTATTTTGTCTTTGAAGTTGCCTGGTCCAAACAACAAATCAATAAATCTGCGCGTGCGTGACGTAAAAGATACTGCATTTGCAACCGCCTGATATTGCGCAGTCTGAATAAAAATTCTTCGTACTGCATCTTTCTGGTCTTTACAATCTTTAAGGGATTTGCAGATATCTTCAAATTCGGTTTGCGACCAATCAAAATAATGGCCATGAGTGATAATAATATTGCCCCCATTGTATGTTATGACATGGTCTGGATATTCCACAATCACACTGTCTCGGACGCTAGATGGGAAAACGCCAGAAATAAAGGCAGTATTGCCTTGCCATTTATATTGCATGAGTGGGGGCGGTATTGTGCCCATACAACTACCGCTGGATAGGACTGACAAGCAAGCAACTTGAGTTGATAGTGTGTTCCACACCCAATAATCATGATTACCAGGAATATAAATCCAATTTTCAACTGATACGGAATCACCGAGTCTATCTAAAACATGTTTTATAAATTCCCTGAATCCCAACAAACGCTTGCCAGTAGAATTACTGCCTTCAAGCGCCGTGGTTAATGTGGCAAGATTAAGGTCGAGTAAATCGCCGGAAAAAATTATCGCCTTCCAAGGCTTATTAACAGATATGTATCTACAAAGCTCATCGACAACGCCAGGATCATTGAGAGATACTTCTTCTGTTCCAAAATGCATGTCGGACAGCACTAGATAACGCTCGGATTTGCTATTACCATTCATTTAGCCCTCCTTTACTGAAAGAGATATATCACCAGCTGCACCTACTATGACCATCAAGGCAGGCTGCCCGTCGAGCGCCAATGCGTCCGCAAGTTGTTTTATAAGAGAACGATCTATTGAACTTGGTGAGGCTGAAGTAAGTGGCGGGTGTGAGTGCCATTCGCCTATATAATCCACAATATTGGCTGTACGTCGCCTAACTTTCCCCAGAACAACGGCTAAGCCCTCGGTACCTCTTGTGAAACCAGTGCGATCTGCTTCACTATCAAGTGGCGCTTTTAAGACATCCACAACATAAATGTGTTTGAGCTTTTGGTCAACATAACCAAGAATGATACCTCCGGTCTCACATGGGAGTTGTGTATCCCGCATTTCACAAAGCTGCTTCTTAACACCATTATCCCAAATCACTTGCCAATCTCCGCAACAGCAGCATAATGATGGTTGCACCATAATTTCGTGCACAGCCAATGCCCCTGTTTCAAAATTGCTAGACCAAATCCGGATACACGATTCAGGCTTATCTTTAAGTAACCGGATCTGTCGTGCCAATGTTGCTGCATGAAGTTGGATGGCCTCATTTGAAATGATAGCAGATATGTCGCGACATCCCGCACCGACCCATAGCGTACCATGATGTCCATCTAAATGATTCGCACCCCAGTCAGAATTTATTATGGAATTATAATACTGAGCCTCTAAGGCATCAAGCCGTACCGATCGATCAGCATCTTCAAGCAAAAGAACCGAACTTTGGCCAGAGGGGGTCAAGAAGACTGACACAGCCCGAGGTGCTTTATCTTCCTGAGACAATTTTCGTGGGCTATAAAGTGTAGTGGTAGCATCAACCAGCAGAGTTGCAGTTGTAATCGTCTCCATGACTTTCGGGTTAGCAAAATTTGTGATTGTGTCATTGACCGCCTTTGCCGAATAATAATCCGAACAATAATTAATTTCTACCATTTCCTTGACGACATCAGTTTTTAATTTACCGATATGAAAATCCCTAGCAACATGCCGCACAATATTATGAGGTTTGATATAATCGGTATCAATGAAGGTCCATTCCCCCCAAGACTCCTTTGCCCATAGTTCAGCCATTGCGCTGCCAAGAGCCCCAACACCAGCTAAGACGCCTTTAAAGTCAGATTTTTCATCATCCACACCAGAAGCATTGCGGGCAAATTTTTTTGTGATAGCAAATTTTATTTCTATAGGAATGAACTCTATCTCGCGCCACGCTGTATTTAAGTCAGGTGTGGCTTGACCTATTAAAGGAACTGGATAATATTTATTGTTGTGTGTCTTCAATATTCCAGTTTTCTCGCCAAGACCGGCAAGATCATCAGGTAGCAACAGCCCATGTAATTCGTGGGACTCAGAAACGCCGTCAGGTTTGCTCTTTACCGGAATACTGAAAATCAGTAAACATCGCGTTGAATCGTTTTTCACAAGTCCACTATGTGACTTTTCCTGGATCGTGGCATTGAGCCGATCCAAAAATGGAGCACCTCTCTCTTCTAGTTGATCATGAATTTGCCCGAGTGTTTTACGATAAGATTCAGTCCTGCGTTGCACAACGGTAGATAATTCGAGCATTAGAATCTCAAGTTGTGGAATATTTTTTGCTTTTGCTTTTGGAAAGAATATTCCCCGAATGACCTTGAAGTCACCAGTAGACTGCTTAACCAATTCAAATATTAAAGATTGCGACTGGTCTTTAATCCTATTTTCAAAATCCGGCGGTAGGACAATTTCGTATGGGCTATCAAAATAAACTCTCTCCACGGGCTGGTCATCCCTATGTAGTTTTCCTTTTGCTGTCTCTGATAACCACCACAGGATTCGTCTCAAATGTTTATGCGCTGTCCAGGTTATTTCAACAGCACTCCATGGTTCAAAATATAAGCACAGTGAAGCAGGTTTGCCCAAAGGTACATCATTGAGATGAGGAAGGGCTTTTGGGAAATCTTTCCTAAGTGCCCTAACTTCAGGAAGTTTATCAAGAGTAAAGACAAGCGCGAGTCTTTCGCGCTTTTTGATACCATAAGGATTGTGAGAAGGTACTTGATCATTAATACATTCGACGATAATCAGATCGGAAACTGTACCGTCATTTTTGGTCAGATGTCGTAGTTCGATTATCTTGAAGTCTTTATTCTTTTCACAAAGCTCCAGCGTCTTTTTCGCCGCATAATGCCTTAGATTGTCGGAGCTAAGGTTAGAGTAAGGTTCTCCGAAAGGAATAAATTCAACTGTCATCTTGCACCAGCTCTATGCGCAGGTGATGATGTTACGATTGATATACATGAGGCAAATGCTTTCCCGCCACGACTAATGCCATTATTATCAATTTCGAATATAATCGGTTCCGGCTTTTTTGTGTTTGGTTCCTCCATAGTAACCAGAAATTTTGCACCATCAACCTCACTGAGATAACGTTCATAGCATTTCTTAGCCTGTATGTGTGGTGGTTGCTTTTGCTCACGCCCTTCTTTTGTGTCTTCAATGGGATTACTGGAGCTAACAACGTACGCGTTCTCTTTTCCCAACAGCAGCAACTCTTTTATCAAAGGCTTTGGTATAGTTTCAGTGTCGCCTTTATCGTCACTCAGGGTTCTATAACTACAGTGGTGTGGCAGACTATAAATATCCCAGGCCAGACGGTCAATATTTTTGTGATATTTTGTCGCAGCAACAATATCTTCTAGTACTTCGGATATGGAGTCACCACTTGCTAAATAGTCAAAAGTATTGTTTCCTGATTTGAATCTCACATTAAAAATAAGTGCGGCTTCGTTGCGCAGATCATCACTTTCATCAACATGCTTGATGAAAGGAGAGTGGCAAAAGAATTCAACACCATCATTGTCAAGCGTGAAATCTGGAACTACCTGCCCCGCATCAGTAATCATATGGCGACGAGAATCAACAGACAGACCGTTTTCTTTTAGCCAATCTTTAAGTTTTTCAGGTTTGGAGAAAACCCGAATGCCTTTGCCTTCTTTCAGGCGGTAGCGTGCTTCTTGCCGCCAAATGGTGAATTCATCGCTCTGTTCATCATTGGACGCTGTCTCCAAGATCATGGCGGCTGGTACCCAAAGTTGATCAATTTTGATTCTATCTTTTCCTTGATATTTTTTCGCATAAAGCAGTTCGAAAAACTCAGTGCTATTTTCGATATGATCTTTATCGCCATGTGTGAAAGCCACAACGTCGAACGATTTCTTGTCAGCTTTTTTCAAGTCGTCAATAAGCCTGGCTTTCAGATCAATTTCCGGCCCCTCGCCAGCTTCAGTTTGTTTCAAGTGCCTGAAGTCGAAAAGGATCCGTTTGCCATTATCCAAGATTATTTGACTTGTGTCTCCATTTCCTACGGGATAAAAAATAATTTGATGCATTTGATTACCTCGCTTGATATTTTTATTTCATTTCTAAATCAAAGCGCTATCTTTGTTGGCGTCGTTGTTAGCTTTATATCATCTTTGATTTAGAGATAGTATTATAAACCTTTTTGGAGTAACCCCAACATCCACTCTACCAAGTGCAAAGTAGCGTCTTGCTTTCCATTCAACTACCCAACATTACTTGCCATCTCCGCTTCTTTGTCAATATTTATATTTCATCGTCACGTGGGCTATAAGAACTTCCGATGCAATGACTGTCCACCGCTAACGGTTATCAGTACGAAGTGACGATTGACATAATTGCCAGGGAGTATATAAATTAATGCCCGGTATGATTGCCACCCTAGAAATTCCATCAGACTACAGTGAGTTTTTCAAATACTTTACCTAATACATCAAGAACCTTTGCTATCCGTTCAATGGTCTGAGCAACCTTCTTAATATTCTCCAGAGCTTCATTGATAGATGTGATAGCAGCATTCATCGCTTTACTGAAGTCCAGATAATCCTTATCAGCATCGTCAATCGCTTTACCTATCGCCGCTGTCTGACGATCGGATGCTTCTCTATACTGTTCTGTGATTTTTTTATAATTGGGATTGCTAATCGGTGTTGCAATACGTAATGCACTCAATCTTTGAACAAGACTTGCCAATTTGTCATCTATTTCCACCCTAGACATGATTCTTCTCCTTTAGTTTATTTTATAAATGATTTAATTGCCCTGGCGAGAATCTTTGCGTCATCTGCAAACGCCTTTATATCTTCAATGGAAAGGTTCTCGTTCTCAATAAGGCTTATCAGTTCTTTGTTTGCTTTTCGCAACGATCCAACAGTTTTCAGGATGTTAGACGAAACTGTTTCTATTTTCTCTTTATTCTGGTCTGCGGAAGAAAATCCGTCGATGAGGAGTAACCTATCACCAATGGAACCTCCCTCCCGTTTTAAACCATCAATGGCCTCGTTCGCAAGCCGATCCTGGGTGTTAAATATGTCCGCTGCAACTCCTTTCTTATTCAAATCAAAATCATTATCCATTATATCGCATATTTTTGTAATCATCGGTGATACCGTTGGAATGATTTTTTTCAGGGCATCTTTCTTTTCGCGCTCAACCCACATTTTCCCCGCCATTACAACAACTTGTCCAAGTCCACTTATCTCTTCGGCAGACAACGGATTGTTTGGAAACGCTTTAAGGCTATCCGTGAATTTTGATGACGCCGTGTTTAATTCCTTCTCTTGAGTTTCCGTAGAAAACGCCACTAAAAGATTACCATACTCGATTAGTAGTTCGACCGCATCAACACGCCTTCCGATGTTAGTTTGGTCAAGCCCCGAATCCAAATTTAGACAATTTGCATAAAATGATCTATCCGACGATGTGCCGTCTAGCTTTCGGGCAGGCAATATCTTCTTCTCAATGGCTAATCTTTGCCGATTCATTTGGATAACATTTTCTCGTCCTCCCTGAAACTGCTCTTTACTTATTGCTCCTAATGTGGCGGTTGCCTGGCCAAAAGAAGCAATAGAACTCTTTTGTATCTTCGTAAGTCCACATCCATTCAAACTCACGCTGAGCAATATGGTAAATAAAGTAATTCCAATTATATTTAATATTTTTTTCATTATCATCCCCTTCATGCTTTTTTATTGTACCCTCTTGATCATTTACCAAAACATTGTTGTCCATTTTTTTCTACCTTCATTCTTCTTTTTTCTTATCGATAATATAATTTTCCATATGATCCTCAATAAATTGATTGATTTTTCGACCTATATCTGAGAATTATCAGCTTCCCTTATATAGGAAAGCCGCCAATTCGGCTTTTTTGCCAAAATAAAAATATTTATTTTGATGTGGCTAAAAAATATGGTCTGCCGGCATATTATGTGGAGAGACAGATAATGCACGAAGACGTAGAATTGGAAAACGGACATTACGATCCTTCTATTAGAAAAGAGTTAGAGCAGGCAGATTGGAAGATTATCTTCCCAAAGTTAATATGGTTCGCAAAAAATCAGTCTGACAAATTCTATTGGTTGGGCACAAGGCATTTTCAACCCCAAGATCTGGTTCAGGAAGCAATCTCTTTAGCATTCGGTTGTGGAGAAAATGGCAAATACCGAAATTGGAATAAAGATTATTATCCTGACCTAACATCATTTCTAAAAGGGGTAATAAAGAGCATCGTGAGTCATGAAATTGAACATATAATGGAATTTCCGCATAATGCCATAGAACCAACAGGAGACAAGACTTCTGATTTTATAGGGGAGAGCGCCCCTGAAGCAAAAAATATATATGATGCGTTATCAAGCAATTCTCCGGAAGATAATTTTGAAAGAAATGAAATAAAAAAAGTGCTTTCTGTGCGTGTTGCCAAGTTGAAATCTCTCGCTGCCGGTGACGAAGAAATGGAACTTGTAATGATGTGCTTCGATGATGGGATAAGCACGCCACGCGAAATCGCTAAAGCCACAGGTTATGATGTCAGCCGTATTTATAATATAATAAAACGCATTAAACGAAAGATAAAAAATATTAAATTATTGCAACAATAATGTGAATGATATGCAAAAAGATAATGAAATGAAAAAGAACCTGATTTTTATCCAAGCAATGGCAGATGCTATTAGCGAATGTGATGACTTATCAGATAAAGAGATAAAAGATGAATTCCGAGCAGATGGCCTAGATCTCGATGCATCAGTCAATAATCTCATGGCTTTTGTTAAAAATTGCACCATGGATGCAAAAAGGAAAGCTTTGGATATGGCCGCCGAAACGCGAAAAACACTTGAAGCTAAAGACAAGAATGGTTTTGGGAAATTCTTAAATTACTCCAAGGATCAGATTATTGCGAACATCAAGAGTTTAATTGAATCTTCAGGAGCAACAGCTAGTTTGGCATACAGAAACCTTGATGGAAAAAGTCAAGAAGACTTAGCAAGTATTCTTGAAGACCTTGAATCTGCCATGGATTTGAAAAACAAAATAATCAACAAAGAATGAAGATTAATCTTGAGATTAAAACAAGAATAGCAGAAAAAAAAGCTTCCGAAATTATCGGGAATTTTGGAATATATCATCCTGATCATATTAGGCTTCTTGATATAGCTTTTGCCCTTGGAGTTCAAATAAAAGAGGGACCGCTTCATGGAGCTTCAGCGCGTTTAATTCGTATTGGGAACCATGCCATAATCCGCCTGCCAAATACCGAAACAAATGAACCTCGAAAAAGATTCAGTATCGCCCATGAACTTGGCCATTTTGTTCTCGATCATGAAGTTATATCTTTGGGAATAGTTTGTACTGCTCAGGATATGATGAATTGGTATGCCATGGACAGGGAAACAGAAGCCAATTATTTTGCTAGCGAACTTCTTATGCCGGAAACATTAGTTAAGAAACGATGTGATGTGAAAGAGGTCAGCTTTGATCCGGTAAAAAAAATTGCCACGGACTTTCAGACGTCACTTACATCGGCTGCAATACGGTTTGTAAAATTTTGCCCGGAACCCTGTGCCTTAATCTGCTCAGAGGATTCAAAGATAAAATGGTTTGTTAAAAGTTCGGAATGGTGGCCATTTATCCGAAAAGGACAAAAACTCGACAAGCGAACGCTTGCTATTGAATATTTCGTTGGACAAAGAATCCCAGATGAGGGCCAAGATATAAAAGCCGATGCTTGGCTAGATGAACCTAGAATTCGTGAAGTTTTCGAACATTCGATCGCACTGGGGCAATACGGTTTAGTTCTTACATTGCTATGGATTTCTTAACTGTGTCCGGGGTCAGTGCATCAATCCTTATTGACCTCACTGTCTTCTTATTATTTCGCTTTTATTTTCCTTTTTTGCAAAACATACAATTCATTTCCCACCCTACTTTAAGGTTAGTATAGCCATGATACGGCTGAAAGCATATTTGTGATTTTATCCGCTGAAAAAGTGTGCCGCTTATTTCGCGGCTAACACTCTGGGCTTGCAGCTCAGATCACGCCGCTGCATAATCAACACACCTATTCAGCTAATCACAAATACAGCCATATCACGCCTATACTGTTTATTATTCCCGCCCAGTTCCTTTTTTTCTTTTCGGGAAAGGTATTACAAAGGGATTGCAATCCCCTTAATTCTTCCCCAAACCCCATCAAATTATCTCCTTACGTTTTTTGTTTTCTCTTTTGTTCTTTTTTAGAAGAAATTCTCTTTTTTAAAACCTGCCGGCGCTTCTAAGCCGAAATATCCATGCCATCAATAAAGCAAGCTCAGATAAATATTTTGCTTATTTTTTTATTCTTTTTCCCTCAGAAGGTTAAAATATTTTTCTTCATCTCCGCTTCCCTCCGACTTTTTCTCTGTCATGGATACGCTATGCTGTTTCGTCTCTTGGCGCCTTTTCCTATGAAGGTTTTAAAAAAGAATTTTTGTGTGGGTAGGAAGGAGGTGATTGCTGGAGGATTTAACGGTTTATCTTTTGGGCGTTAGCATTCGGTGTTTATTGTGTGGTTGTTATAATTATTGAATTTAAAAAAGAAACTAATAAAGGAGAATAAATTATGTTTAACAAAGCTTTTTTGTTGGGTAGAGTTGGAAAAGAAGTCAAATTAGCTTACACGAAAGATGCCTGTCCGGTAGCGTCTTTTGATATGGCCACGAATGAATATTACAAAGACAAAAACGGCGAACGTGTCACCGCTACAACATGGCATAGGATTGTTGCATACCGGAATCTAGCCGAAATATGCAACGATTTATTGAATAAAGGCAGTCTTGTCTTTATTGAAGGCCGAATCAATAAAAGGAATTGGATTGACAAAGACGGCAATAATCGAACTGCAACGGATATTATCGCAGCAAGAGTTCAGGTGTTAGATTTTAAAGATACGACTCATGAAGATATTGAATCCGAAATGCCGAATGCCGTCGATAACGATTATCCATTTTAACCTGTTCAATTGAATAAAATAAGCTGTCCTATCGGCTATACGGGGAGAAAGGCAGTTCCGATGTTTTCCACTCTGATACATTTTATAAGTACAAGCCAGCTTAGCGCTTTGCAATCAAATTTAAAAAGTGAAGAACGACAATACTTTTTGTCATTATTGAATGACTTGGAAGATAAAATTTTACATATGCCCAAACCATACGAGACTACCGAACAAGGGATTGATGCCCCTGTTTCTTTGCATTATTTCAAAGGCAGTTCGGACTGGTATATCGTAGAGAAAGACTCTTCAGAAGAACAACTGCAAGCTTTCGGCTACGCCTGCTTAAACGGCGATAAAATTAACGCCGAAATGGGTTATATTAATATTGAAGAACTTATTAAATGCGATGTAGAACTTGATTTATATTGGGAACCCACGGCGTTAAGAAATGTCATAGATAAGAAATATGTTACGCTGGAGGAAGCCCCTGATGAAGCATATGAGTCCGCTGATTTTATTTAAATAACTCCAATCAACAGAATTTAATTCAGAGCAATTCGGCAACCAACCGGATTGCTTTTTTTCGTCGGGGACGATGTCATAAGGAACTTTAATCCCTTATCTTCCCCGAACCCCATCTCCAACCCTTCCATTTTTTCTGCTTTTCCTTTGATGTCTTTTTTTGTTTTTCCCGCCTTCTTGATGTTGGTATAGACATTACACGGCTGTGAGCGCATTTGTGATCCCCTACCGGCTGAATCACTGTATACATCTACTAACAAACGTAAGACCTTTGCTAGCAGAATCGCAAATTACTGAAAGAAAGGTGCATGGTTGTGCATCATGCGCCTGAAATAGACATAGTTAAAGAACCAAATGACCAAAAAAACTATTTAACGGAACGCACAGGGAGAACACGGGTGCCCCGTTCGTGGGACCGGTTAACAAAAATCCACTTACCTATACCGAAATCGAAGGATGCGGCGCCGCCGCTACTGCGTGTTTCGGAAGCCCACGGGTAAGCACAAGTCAGACGAATCAATTCGGTTAAATGTACATCCCCACAGTCAGTGTTATAAGTTTTTGACTTGTCATACAGCCCGGCCAGTTCTTCCTGCGTCGCCAGCCGCCAATCATTATAACCACCGACGCTATAATTTTTGCAATATAACTTGGCGTTTACCCAGTTGATATTGCTCCCGTTGTCTTTTGACGCCCACATCAGGTCCGTGCCCGTATCCAGAACTGTTCCATTGTCATAGGCGATGAAACGGCCATCCCTGCTTGTCTCGTTAGCTGTTGGTTTTCCATGAGGGGACGCTTCTTTCCCACCTGTCTGTATCTTCCCTATTAATACAACTTGATATGTTCCATCAGCGATATATCCAATGTCTATAATCTGGAAACCCGGGAGTAATACCGCCTTAGATTTTGATTCTACAGCATCATATTTTAACTGGAAGTTTACTACTTGTGTTATTGATTCTATTGAAACTCCTGCCTGTTCAATGGCCTTAAGTTTTGCATCCATAACCGCTTCTCGGTAATCTTGTTGCCTAGTGGTCTTTCTCCCATCATCCATTCCCTTTATATTCACATCTATGACTTCAGCCGATGCTATCGATGCGATTAAAAACAGAAGCAATAGTATGGAAGATAAAATTTTCATAATTACCTCCAGATAATATCTTTTAGTGACTCGGAACCATATAAGCAATGGTTTTGCCTGTCAATGAAAAATGGAGCCGCATATTATCATTCGAAATCCAGTATTTTTATCGAGGCTGATGGTGTGTTGCTGAAGTTACAAATACCGCTTGGCGCTCCCTACCTTTCCCTTTTTCCCGCCCTGCTTGTCGTGAGGCTTTAGGCATTATAGAGCTTTTTAAGTTTTGATTATAACCGCCGGACAAGTGTGCCGCTTATTTCGCGGTATACCGCTGCATAATCAACACACCTATCCGGCTAATCAAAACACCCTCAATAACGCCCAAAGCCTGCCGTTATGCCCACCCGTTTTCTTTTTTTTCAGGGAAGTTATTTTAAGGGGATTATAATCCCCGTTAATTCTTCCCTCACCCATCAAATAATCCCCCTGTTTTTTTAAACTTTCTTTTTTCAAAACCAACTAGCGGTGCCTTCTACACGAAAGTTCTATTCCATGCCTTCGGCAATAAAGATTTTGTCATTTCTTATTCTTTTTCATCGGTGAAAATCTTTATCGTTACAAAAATATTCTTCTCAAAAAACTCGAACAATATTTTCGCAATACCCTCCGGGCATGGCATAGAACCGCCTGCTACTCTTTCGTGTCCTTTGCACCGCCTTTTCGGTGAAGTTGGTTTTTCAAAATGTTTTTAGAGGGAAAACCATTTAACGAAAGGAGAAAGAGAAAAATGAAAGTTTACGAAATTATCACAAACAGGATTATTGAAAAATTGGAAGCGGGGATAATTCCCTGGCATAAGCCCTGGCATTCTGTTGAAGGTATGCCAAAGAATTTAATTACAAAGAAAGAATACAGAGGCATTAATGTTTTTTTACTGGCTATGCAACGTTATGAAAGCCCCTACTGGTTATCCTTTAAACAAGCTCAGGAGTTAGGCGGTAATGTAAAGAAAGCTGAAAAGGGCACGCCTGTTGTTTTTTGGAATTGGATAAACCAAGTTGACGACGAAGGAAATGAAAAAAACATTCCTTTTATGAGATATTACACGGTTTATAATGTTGCCCAATGTGAAAACATCGATGAAAGTAAAATCCCGTCTATTCCGGCAATTCATAATGACTTTGATCATATTGCAGAATGTGAGATTATTATTGTCAACATGCCTAATTGTCCCGAAATTCAACAAGAGAAACAAAGAGCATCTTACAATCCTTTAAGTGATATTATCAGCATTCCCCGCTTTGATAGTTTTGACACTGCCGAAGAATATTATTCAACATTATTTCATGAATTAACACACAGCACAGGCCACGCGAGCCGTTTAAATCGGCTTAACAATAATGTTAGCGGTTTTGGCAATAAAGAATATTCCAAAGAAGAGCTTGTTGCGGAAATGGGAGCAGCTTTTCTTTGCGGCTTTACCGGAATTGAAAACATAACGCTTAATAACAGCGCTGCTTATGTTCAGGGCTGGCTGAAAGCCCTTAAAGACGACAAAAAGCTTGTAATTATAGCAGCTGCACAGGCGCAAAAAGCCGCCGATTACATTTTAATGGTTAATAGAGAGGCTAATTAATTTTCCAAAAAGCTGAGCTAACGGGGCTACACGGGCAAAAGGAAAAGAAAATGAATAATTACAAATTAAACAAAATATTGAACACACCGTTTATTGATTTACCTGAAAAATGTATGAAGATGAAAAACAAACAGGAAATAGTCCGGGAATTAGAAGGATTGGCCCAGCGCGCCGGAATGATGGCTGCGTATATTTCGGAACGTGACGGTTATGGATGCGGAGATCAAGGACACAAAAAGGCTATTAAGAGAATGAATAAAACAGGGAAAACAATCTGGATAACAGCCTTCGGTTATAACGGGTTTCATCCATTATCGCTTTAGTGAAGTATGCTGTCTCATCGGCACGACGGGGAGAAAGGAAATATTATGGCGAAACCTGATCCAAGAATAATAATCGAAGTGCGGGGAGGAACAGTGCAGTCAGTGTATTCAAACACGGCGAATGTTAGCGTCGCGGTTCTGGATTACGATGAGATCGCAACAGAAGATGCTACCCTTGAATTCATTAACCTGAAAGCCGAAACAAAAGGAATGTTGGAAATAATTTAACCGGCCAATGACCAGAGAGAAAGAGATAGATGTCCGTCATGCCTTACATTGATTTTCCGCAGCAGATTTAAAAGAATCTTGCGCGATTCCTGTTTTTTTATCTGGGATAGGTTGGAAATAGGGTTGGAAATTAATTTTCAGGACAAACAAAAAGGGGCCAGAATTTCTTCTAACCCCTTGATTTTGCTTGGTAGCGGGGATAGGATTTGAACCTATGACCTTTGGGTTATGAGCCCAACGAGCTACCTAGCTGCTCCACCCCGCGATATTGCAGTATTCAAAAAGCGTTGATCTTAGAGCATTATCTCAATTATTTGTCAAGGAGTTATTTTGGCAGGTGAGTTATCCCAGCTCAAAATGCTAAAATATAAAAACTGCGGCGGCAACAACCGTTGTAAACCAATTGTTTTTCACAATCGTTGATTGTGTTACATTGCGGGTGCTGACTATCTTTCCGCTGATCTTGAATATCTCCTTTTTTTCATCCCAACTTTCATCAATATTAAAATCAATGCCTAAAGTAGAGGCAAGCATGGCCGCAGCTAAATCTTCCGCATAATCACCAGCCTCTTTTTCCGTCTTGCCGAAAGAATGATATTCGCTGATATAGCCGTAAGTTTTTTTATCCGCAGGTATGGCCAAGCCTACTGAAGCGGCAAGCAGCCGGCGCGGTTCCTGGCTGCAACAGCGACTCATTACACAATAGGTTATAGACCCGGCTTGTAATTCTTTCAGTCCTTGTGTTTTGGAAATCATCTTACAGCCGGGGGGAAAAATACTCGATACCTGGACAAGATTACACTTTTCAATACCCGCATCTCTTAAAGCGAGTTCAAACGAGTGCAATTCTTCTTTGTGAGTACCGACGCCTTTGGTAAAAAACATTTTTCTGGGAACACTGGGATTCAATTTTTTTCTCCGGTTTGATTATTTGTTTTGAGCAATGTCCTTTTTCGTTTCTATACCTTCTTGCCATGCTCTTTTATTCTGTTATATACCCCATTAGACGGTATATAAGTTTTGCTGCCATAAAATCCGGCGCAACGATACCGGGAATGGGCGCCAATTCCACGACATCAAAGCCGCGGATTTTGCATGACCGGGAAACTGCTTTAAGCAGGGAAAGTGCATTTTTCCAATAAATACCGCCCGGCTCCGGAGTCCCCGTTGCCGGCATTATCGAAGGATCAAAAACATCCAGATCTATACTGATAAAAACATCACCGCTTAAATTCCGGCAAACCGTCTCACACCATTTTTTGTTTTCCAGGATAAAATCGGCCGAATACGACTTAACTTTACTTTGCGGCAGGAAATCGGCCTCTTCTTTGCTCATACTGCGTATTCCCACCTGAACAAGCGGACAGATTTCAGATATTCTTCGCGCTACGGAGGCATGACTGTAAGGACTTCCCTGATAGGCTTCCCGCATATCGGCATGTGCATCGAGCTGCAACACCGTCAAGCGGGGATACTTTTCCTTAAGGGCGGAAACTGCACCGAAACTGATGCTGTGTTCTCCTCCCAACATCACCGGTATTTTATTTAATGATGCAATTCGGGAAATTTTTTTGTGGACGACATTTATCATTTGCTTAGGTCCGCGAGCCTCTACCGCCAACGGCAAAACAGTGTGAATCCCCGCCAGATATGTTTCTTTCAGCAACTCTTCATCGTAGAGTTCCATATTTGTTGAAGCTTCAATAATCGCCGTCGGTCCCCGGCGGCTTCCCGGTTGATATGTTGAAGTCAGATCGTAGGGTACGGGAACAACTACAAATAATGAATCTTTCATCGGGTATTCGGGGTAGATTCCGCCAAAATTCATCGTCGTTCCTTCACATCATTTACCGGTAAAATTTAATTTATTAAATACATATTTCCGGTATTTTTGTTAAACATTCAAGTTAAATTCTTTAAAAAAAGTTCGAGTTTCCTAACATATCGAAGATAATATGTCCAGTTTTTAGGAAATAAATATTAAAATAGTCTATCTATTTGTATCGACTTATATTATTGCCCGCAAAGGAATTATTCGGGCCGAAAATATCCCAGAACGAAATTCTTGTTTTCCAGATAGAGAAACGAATAATGATTAATCCAGTCGCCCAGCGCAACAAATGTTTTTTTCTTTCCGGCGACGGTATAATGACGCAAGATGGGTTTATGGCAATGCCCGACAATCACAGCGTCATAATCTTCCTGAAACTTATTTACAGCAAAAGACAACATTTTTTCAACCAGTTCATCTCCGGCTTCAATCGTCATCTCTTTACTGGCCACGGAGCTGAAATTGGCTAATGCCCATCGAACACGGGAAGGAATTAAACGCTGAAAATGATAAAAAAACCGGCTGCGCAAAGCTTTGCGGAATAACAGATATTTAAAATTAGCTTTATCGGCCGTATCTCCGTGCCCGATCAAAACCTGCATTTTGTTGATTTTAACATCAGCCCACTCCTCAAAAACATCCATTCCCAAAATATCATGAAAATATTCCCGCAGAAAAAAATCATGATTACCTTCGCTTAAATGGATGCGGATACCGGCTTTTTGCAGTTCGACCAATTTATTGATGATTAATACGAATTCCGGATTTATATTATTCTTGCTGCACATCCAGAAATCAAATAAATCACCAACGACATAGAGATCATCAATAGATACCGGCTGCTTATCTTCCTTACCGGCGCCGAGAAATGATTGTATCCGTCCTTCTCTTACGGCATCAAGAAATTTCACCAGATAACCGTATCTTGCATCCTTCATTTTTTTCAAATGGGTATCGGAAATAAAAATTGCTTTCATTTTTCAATTCTTCAGGATTATTTATTATTTCTTAACAGATAAACACAATCAAGGTCAACACCCATAAACTAAGTTATATTTGATTCTTGTCATATCCGATATTTTTTGCTAGCTTGCAAACGGTTTTTCCGGCACTTAAACAAGTTTTAAAGGTAAAATAATGATTAAAAAACAGGAAGTAATTAAAAGAGCTCAGGAAGTACTAAAGATTGAAGCCCAAAGCATTCTCCGCTTAATTAATAAAATTGATAACAACTTTACCCGCGCCGTAGATTTAATTTATAAATCCAAGGGCCGGGTAATCATCACGGGGATAGGAAAATCAGGCTTAATCGGCCACAAGATCGCCGCAACGCTTACCAGCACAGGAACACAGGCGCTATTCCTTCATCCGGTTGAAGGCATTCACGGTGACCTGGGTATCGTCACCAAGGAAGATATTCTCCTTGCGATCTCCAACAGCGGTGAAACCCGTGAACTCATACCGATTATCAGTTCCGTCCGTCACATCGGCGCATCTGTTATCGCCTTTACCGGAGACACATCTTCCAGTCTTGCCAAAATCAGCGATATAACCATTGATGTTTCCGTCGAAAAAGAAGCCTGCCCTTTCGGTCTGGCTCCGACATCCAGTTCCACCGCAACACTGGCAATGGGTGATGCACTGGCCATCGCCCTGATTGATAAAAGAAAATTCCGGGAAAAAGACTTTTATAAATTTCATCCGGGAGGAAGCCTCGGGGCCCGCTTAAAAGCCACAGTCGGCGATGTCATGATTACAGGCAAACAGATTCCCCGGGTACTTGCGGGAACGGATACCCGCAAGGCAATCCAGGAAATCGATCATAAAAATGTCGGGTTTGTATTAATCACGGATAAAAAAGGCAAACTCCTCGGCATTTTGACTGACGGGGACGTCCGCCGGCTGATCAGCAAGGGTATTTCTTTTAACGGGAAAGAAATAGACACATTTATGACGCGTAATCCCAAAACAATCGATGAAACCGCTTCGCTTGCCGAAACCATTGAACATATGCAAAAAGATGAAATAACCGCTTTGGCTGTAATCAACAAGAAGAAAGAACTTAAAGGTTATTTACACATGCATGATATTTTAGGCAGAGGCGGATCCGTCAATATTTCCCTGACGTACTAAATACCGGGATTGAAAAGATTAATTAAAACAATTGCTATTGTTAATATTCTGATGAGTTTATTTCCCTGCACAAGAACCCACAGGGGAAAACTATTATTTATCTCCCTAAAAAGGAGGTCCTTGCGGTTTGCTTTTTCTGCGTCAAACCCCTTGACTCCGAGCTGGTAGGTAACTTTCAGTGGGGCTTGCGTGTCTTTTTTACAAAACGGCTTGAAACGATGGTTTCGGTTCTCCTCTTTTAAGTTACTATTTACGGAGAGATTGGAACTCTCAATTAGTCATCCCTTCGCAAAGGGCACCAAACGTCGGAGGACCGAACAACGACAGCATATATAAAAAAAGCGCCAGCAATCCGTCAAAGCATAACCGACGGGTTGCTCCCGGTGTAGCGGATGTTTTTGTTTTTTTACTATAGGCACGAATTCTCCTGAAATACGTCAATGTTTCATCTTCCCCATTCTTAAGAGAGCTGATGAGAGATGTTCCGGAAATCGACAACCGGCTACTTCATTACATAATAACTTGCTCTGGCCTGGTCTTCCTGTTTGACAATTTCCAGTTCAACCATTCGTTACTTTAGCCGAGTAATAAATATGACCTTACTCTTCTCTACCATCCGTAGACGTTCTGTGTCTGGCCGTTTGATTATTAATATCTTTAAATGATCAGCATGATTATCATAACAATGGATGGGACGTTAGCATGCAGTAAAAATCAAGGAGAGCTTCAGTAAGATAATAAATTTTAAGAACATTATGAAGTGTTTTATCTTCTAACACCCAAGATAAAACGTGCTCGTTCGTGGCGCAGCATTTCAAAAGGTGTCATACATTTAACACCAAGGCCAATACAGACATCAGGAATTTTGATTTTCTTTTTTGATCCGGCAGCTTTTTCATGAGTGACAACTGTGTAACCGTGAGCGACAGCGTGTGCCACCAGGTAATAATCGGCAACTTGCAGAAAAGTATTCACTGCAGCAGGATCATAACCATCATGCGTAACCCATTGGCTAACTTTCCCTAAGGCGGGTAATATGGTTTTATCGGGCTTGAGAAAAAATTTCTCGTCGAGCTGTGCGGCCCAATCAGCCAGTTCGTCTGCACCGGCACTAATTTCATCACCGACTTTTTCAATACTAAATACAATCTTAGATTCGTTGTTTTCTATTAGCCATTGCCAGAATGCAGGACAGAAATCCAAGCCATAGTGAAGATTCTTTGCTTGAATGAATACATTTGCATCAAGAAGATAGGCCATTAATACACTCCCAGGCTCTGTCCGAGCTCATGGAATGTTGCCAACTTGGAAAATCCCAGCATGCGGAAAGCATCACGATGAAGGGTTTGCCCTTCTAATGTATTAGCGATCAATGCACGTGCAAAACGTTTGCTTACGCGCGCTGCCTGTGTCAGATAGAAATTACCTCCGCCACCTTTAGTACCAATATT
>MVRV01000140.1 GCA_002068015.1 Smithella sp. PtaU1.Bin162 | reverse complement strand
TAATAATAATTCCTTATTAAAATCAGTAATTAGAAGAAGATATATGAATATTTCAATAAATATTGACGGAAAAGATTTTTCTACCATCAAAGGTTTGACCATCATCGACGCCGCCCGGAAAGCCGGAATTGACATTCCGGCTCTGGGGTACGATCCGCGTGTCAGTCCTCCCAGTAATTTGGAAGCAGCTTTTGTCGAATTGACTGAGGGAGATAAAACCATTTTTGTCTCCGCCACTGCAACCACGGCAACCGACGGCATGGTGATACGAACACAGTCGGCAGCACTGGATAGTTACCGCAAAATCTATTTACAGGCTCTGCTGCGCAACCATTGGGGAGATTGTACCGCTCCCTGTGTTTTGCGCTGCCCGGCTCATATCGACATTCAAAAATACATCTATCATGTCACGTGCGGTAATTTCCCGGAAGCATTACAGGTAATTCACGAAAGCAATCCCCTGCCGGCGGTTTGCGGACGCGTCTGTCCCCATCCCTGTGAAGACGACTGCCGGCGCAATGCTCTCGATGGTGCCGTCAATATCAACGGCATTAAACGTTTTGTCGCCGACTGGAACGCCGGCCGGCCGCAACCATATAAGCCTCTGTGTCTTCCGGATACGAATTACAAAATCGCCGTTGTCGGCGCTGGTCCCGCCGGACTCAGCGCCGCCTGGTTTCTGCGTCGCCGGGGCCATGCCGTAACCATCTTTGAAATGCAGGAAGCGGCAGGCGGTATGCTGCGCTGGGGAATCCCTTATTACCGTCTTCCGGAAAAAGACCTGGATCTGGAAATTCAAAATATCCTGGATCTGGGCGTTGATATTCATTACAAGAAAAGTCTGGGAAAGGATTTCACCCTGGAAACACTCCGGCAGAAAGGATTTGATGCCGTATTTCTTGGGTTGGGCGCCCAAAAAGCAACCGCGATCGGAGTCCCGGGTGAGACAAACAAAGGTGTCATGTCCGGTCTTGATTTTCTGGCGCGCCTTGCCCGTGGCGAAAAACCCGACATCGGCAACCGCGTTATCGTCATCGGCGGCGGCAATACCGCCATGGATGCGGCACGTAGCGCTGTCAGGCTCGGAGCAAAAGAAGTGATCGTTGCTTACCGGCGCACACGTCAGGAAATGCCGGCACAGAACGTGGAAATCGAAGAAGCGATCGAAGAAGGCGTCAATATGCAGTATCTGACCGCTCCGGTTTCCATTAATGTTTCCGGCAACACCTTACAAATGATTTGTGTAAAAATGATCCTTGGTGAGCCGGATAAAAGCGGCCGGCGCCGTCCTGTTCCCCTGCAGGGTTCAGACTTTACACTAACCGCTTCCACGATTATTTCCGCCATCGGCCAGGCTGTTGATGGTTTCTGTATCGGCAATAAATCATTAATAGATAAATGGGGCAATGTAATTGCCGATGCCAAAACGTTACAGACCTCCCTGCCCTGGGTTTTTTCCGGCGGTGATTGCGTTACCGGCCCGGATATCGCCATTTCCGCCATAGGCGCCGGAAAGCGGGCTGCTGAAGCAATCGATGAATATGTACACACCGGAGCAGTACGTGCAAAAAGCGCTCCCTATACCTGCAAAAAAAGCCACTGGAAGGATTTGCCACCGGAAACTTTCAAAGGAATTTTGCCCGCTGACCGTCATGAAGCTGCTGTCCTGGAGCCTCAAATACGTAAAACAAATTTTGAAGAATCGTCCTCGACCTGGAGTCAGGATACCGCCATGGCCGAAGCATCCCGCTGCATCTCCTGCGGCTGCACGGAAAGATATGACTGCACACTGCGTAAATACGCCACCGATTACGGAGTCGAACATAACGCCTCGGTTCCGGCGCGACCACTGCCGGTAGATGAAAACCACCCCATTATTATCAGGGACCCCGGAAAATGTATTTTATGCGGCCTGTGCCTGAAGGTTTGCCGCGAAATGGAAGGTGTCTCGGCACTCAGTTTTTATGAAACAAATGATGTTCTGACTATCGGCCCGAACGATCACCGGCCGCTTGATTTTACGGTCTGCGTTTCCTGCGGTCACTGCGCGATGGTGTGTCCCACGGGAGCATTGACCCTGAAACCGGCTCTGCCTGATGTTTACCGTGCTTTGAAAAATCAGGATTTGACGGTCGTCGCCCAAATTGCACCCGCCGTACGGGCGGTTTTCGGCGAGCAATACGGAATCGCCGATTCCGACATCATGCCTGTTTTGAGCGCCTGTCTGAAGCAATTAGGTTTTGACTTTGTTTTTGATACCTGCTGGGCTGCCGATCTGACCATCATGGAGGAAGGCACCGAATTTCTTTCCCGGCTGGCCGAAGGCGGCGTTTTGCCTCAAATTACCTCCTGCTGCCCTGCCTGGATCAATTACTGTGAAAAGACTGCACCCGATATACTGCCGCATCTTTCCTCCTGCAAGTCACCGCAACAGATGTTCGGTGCGGTGATGAAGCAATATTTTGCCCGGGAGCTCAAAATGCACCCGGAAATGCTTTACTTTGTCTCCATAATGCCCTGCAATGCCAAAAAATACGAGGCTATGCGCCCGGAGTTCAAAACCGGCAGTATCCGTGATGTGGATAAGGTTCTCACAACATGGGACATAATGACGATGTTGAAAGAAAAAAACATTGACCCGCGTAAAATCAAGCCGGCACCCGTGGATGCTTTCTTCGGCAAGATTTCCGGTGCGGGTATTATTTTCGGCGCCAGCGGCGGTGTGGCTGAAGCCGCCCTTCGCCTGGCCGCAGAACGTGTCATGGGCAAACGGATGGACAGCTTCGCCTATGAAGGAGTACGCGGTCTTCAGGGTGTAAAAGAAACGACTGTTTTGCTGGGTGACGTCCGGGTTCGCCTGGCCGTTGTCAGTGGATTACAAAACGCTCAGCACCTGATCGATCGCATCCGCTCAGGCGACGCTCTTTATGACCTCATTGAAGTCATGGCTTGTCCGGGAGGCTGCATCAACGGTTCCGGTAATCCGGCACCGCTGTTAAAAAGTGAAACGGAACAGCGTCTGGAAGTTCTTTACCGGCTTGATCAGGAATCGGCTATTCGCACCAGTCAGGATAATCCTTCCGTTCAGGCGATTTACAACAACTGGCTGGGTAAACCGGACAGTGCAACATCTCATCATGCTTTGCATACAACCTATAAACGGCGCTCCATGCGCCTGATTGAAGAAAAGGAAGAAGCGCCGGATGTTCGGGCGGTAGTGGATGTCGGCGTTTGCATAGGAACGAATTGTTATCTCAAAGGTTCATGGAAACTTTTGGAAGGTCTTGCCGCTGAATTAAGGCGGCGTGGTATTGCCGAACACTTCCGCGTCAACGCGCGTTTCTGTACCGGCCAGTGCGAAGGCGGGCCCAACATAGTAATCGGCAATAAAATAATTTCCGTCGAAAATCCGGATTCGGCGTCGTCTTTCATCGACACCTATTTGCTGCCCCTGATACCGGCGGATGAATTGGTAAAGTAAAATGCTTTTAATCACAATCTGTGTAGGCAGTTCCTGCAGTCTTCGCGGTTCCGATGAACTGGCAACGGGATTATTCCGCCTGATTGAGAAGGAAAATCTGGAAGGCATGGTCGAAATTGTCGGAGCATTCTGCATGGACTCCTGTACCAAAGGGGTCTCCGTACGTATAGGTGACGTTGAATTCAGCGGCATTCGTCCCGAACAGGCGGAAACTTTTTTTTATCAGGAGGTTGTCCCCCGGATAGATAACATATTGCCGGGACGGAAGAAATCCAATTAATTTTTTGCCCAGGACCGGAAACGCAATTATTATGATCGAACCTTTCATCATCACCAATGCAGCCCGCTGCCGTGATTGTTACCGCTGCGTGCGGCACTGTGACGTCAAAGCCATCCGTGTTCAGGACGGTCAGGCTCAGGTAGTTCCCGAGCTATGTATTATTTGCGGAACCTGCATCCGCAGCTGCCCGCAAAAAGCCAAAGACGTGCAAAGCTCCGTGCCGGAAGTAAAAAAGCTGCTTCAGGAGGGACGCCGGCTGATAGCATCGCTGGCCCCGTCAGCTCCCGCCTATTTTAATTTCGATAATTTTTCGGTAATGGAAAATGCTCTTAAGGAACTGGGTTTTTATGCCGTCGAAGAAACAGCAGTGGGGGCCGAAATAGTAGGGCTCGCCCATCGCGATTATGTGGAGCAGATGCCGGACCGTCTGCCGGTTATTACATCTTCCTGTCCCGTCATCGTTAATCTGATTGAAAAATATCACCCCGATCTGATCCGGCACCTGGCACCAATAGTTTCCCCGATGATCGCCCACGGCCGTCTTCTCGCCCAAAAATACGGACCGGAGGCCTGCATCATTTTTATAGGCCCCTGCATCGCCAAAAAAATGGAAATTAAAAACTCAGCCGCATCCGGCCTTTTTTCGGCAGCCATAACCTTTCGGGGGCTGGCCGACTGGTTTGAAGAAAAAGGAATCAATCCGGCTGAGGCAAAAGCTGATTACAATGCCGGGTTGTCTTCTTCCGTGCCCGCAGATGCGCGGCTCTTTCCGCTGGAAGGCGGCCTGATCGGCACAGCCGGCCTCAGCACCGACATACTTAACCACAAAGTTATTGTTGCCACCGGTCTGGATACCTGCCGCAATATCCTCGGTGATATACGTGCCGGACAATTAAGCGCTTCCCTGGTCGAACTTATGGCCTGCACCGGCGGCTGTATCAACGGCCCGGCTATGTCCGACCTGGCGGGAGGAATTTATCTGTCGCGCCAGAAGATTCTCAACTACCGCCGCAATTCCCCCTCCTACAAGCTGCCGCAACGCGTTGACTGGCCGGATCTGTCCTGCTCTTACTCCGATAAAAAAGTGCCGGTGCCGGAATTCAGCGAAGAACAGATCAAGGAAGTTTTACGCCGCGTGAACAAATATACCCCCGACGACGAGCTCAACTGCGGCGCCTGCGGCTATTCCAGCTGCCGCGAAAAAGCAATCGCCACGCTGCGCGGAATGGCGGAAGTCACCATGTGTATTCCGTACATGCGCCGAAGATCCGAATCACTGCGCCAGGTGGTCATGGATGTTTCTCCCAATGCTATTCTTATCGTTGATGATAATCTGACTGTTCAGGATATGTCCCCATCGGCGGAACATTTATTCGGCCGCATGCTTTTCGACGTCAAAGGCAGACACCTTTCCTGTCTCATCCCCTTCTATGACGACTTCACTTTGGTAAAAGACAGCGGAACACCGGTTATCGGCAAGATCAGGAAGCTCAATGACCGGATTGTCGCCGAACAAAATATCGTCCGGGTGGAAGGCCAGTCCCTGCTGGTCGCAATCATGCGGGACATCACCGAGCATGAAATCCAAAAACAAAAATTTCTGGAACTGCGCTCGCAGACTCTCGAACAGACACGTGAAGTCGTGCAAAAACAGATGCGGGTGGCTCATGAGATTGCTCACCTGCTGGGTGAAACAACCGCGGAAAGTAAAATGATTGTCTCGCATCTGGCTAAACTGCTTGAGAAGGAAGATTCCAAGTGAGACAGCTTGTCGAATGCAACTGGATCAGCCTTAATAAAGCCGATGAAGAACTGTGCGGCGACTCGGTCATGATTCGCACCAAACCGGATTCCTTTGTGGCCGTATTATCCGACGGTCTGGGCAGCGGCGTCAAGGCCAGTATTCTTTCTTCGCTCACCGCCGAAATAGCCGCCCGGATGTTTGAGGCGGGAGGAACGGTGGAAGATGTCATGCAAACCCTGCTCGATACTCTTCCCGAATGTTCCGTGCGCAAACTGGCGTATGCAACGTTTGCCGTTTTGATTGTCTATTCCGGACAGGACGCTCATCTCGTTTTATTTGATTCTCCGCCGCTGATCCTTATCCGCAACAATGAGATTGTCTCTTTGCCTCTGGAAGAACATAAAGTAAAGGGCAGAACGGTTATGGAGGCTCATTTTGCCGTTCAGGAAAACGACCATATGGTTTTGATCAGCGATGGTTACACCCATGCAGGGCTGGGCGGCATTTACCGGCTGGGCTGGGGATGGAAAAATGTTGCCCTCGCGGTGCAACGTTTCGTCCAGACCGGCATGGATACCGTAAAACTGACTGAATCACTTTCGAAAACATGCCTGAAATTATACGGTAACAGACCCGGCGATGACTCGACCGTCATTTCCATGAAGGTGCGGCCGTCGGTTTCCGTCTGCATACTTACCGGACCTCCCGCGAATAAAGACATGGATGATTTCGCTGTTTCCCGTCTCGTGGCCGCCAGTGGCGCTAAAATCATCTGTGGCGGAAGCACCGCCCAGATGGCTGCGCGTGTCCTCAAGGAAAATCTGGAAGTGGAATGGGTTCCGCCCTGGAAGCGCAAAGGTGCTGAACCAAAGAAAAAAGGTTCTCCGCCGACCGCTTCCCTGAAGGGTATTGATCTTGTAACGGAAGGCATTCTCACCATAGGGCAAGCTCTGGAAATTCTGCGCACGGTAAAAACAATCCATGACCTGCCTCATGACCCCGATGCCGGCACCAGGCTCGCCCGCTATCTGCTGGAGGCGGACGACATTCAATTGCTTGTCGGAACAGCGATAAATCAGAATCAGGTAGCTGATCTGATCCGGGGGGAATCCATGAGAATGATTTACATCCGGGAGCTGGTATCACTTCTTAAGACAAGAAATAAAATTGTAACTATCGAGATGATTTGAGGTAAAATTTTACCGGTTTGAACTATCGAGACATTAGTATAATTCCCCTATTCGTCATTCCGGGCTTGGAGACTGTGTCGCAATGGTTAAATGTACATGTTTGTCATTCTGAATTCCGCCGAAGGCGGGGTGAAGAATCTAATAAAAACAAAACATTGGAACAAAGAGATTCTTCGGCTGAAGCCTCAGAATTACATTGCGACACAGTCTCTTGACCCGGAATCCAGGCGTCGTCCCGGCGAATCCGAAATACTCCGGAGTAAACAGCCGGGAACTAGGCAATAATTGATAATACTGGATGCCTGCCTCTGCCGGCATGACAAAATCGCCGGTTTTATGTGGTTATGCAAAGATTCCCGATCATAAATAATAACAGCGGCATCTTTTTTTCGCAGACCATCAGTTTGCAGACTTCTCCTCATCATCATGTATAATAATTTTTGCCTGCTTATCCGGCAAAATCATTTTCCGGGGGAGGCTGATTCTTATGGTTGTGCCGGTTTTACCTTTTTGCGGATCGGCGTTTGATTCAATGGAAAAATCTCCCCGGTAGGATTTGACGAAGGCATAAGCCGACGGCAGGCCCAAACCTATTCCCTCGCCCGGCGGCTTTGTGGTAAAAAAAGGTTCCAGCAGGTGATTGCGGTCTTTTTCTGCAATTCCTCTCCCCGTATCGGTTAGAGCGATGCATACTTTCCCTTCGTCTTCTTTCACCTGAATAATCAACAAACCACCGTCCGGCATGGCCTCGAGAGAATTTTTCTCCAGTTCGGAAAGAATATCGATCATGTGTTCGGAATCAACCCACAGTGATTCATCTTGCAGTGATGATTCGACACTGATGTGCACATTGGCAGGACAACTGATCCTGTTCAAACTTTCTTCAATAATCCGCATAATATTTGTTTTTCTTAACTTCAATCTCGGCAAAGAAACATTGCCTCCTTATCCGTAAATTACATAACATGCCTTCCCTTAAATACAAAGTAATATGAGAAGGCCGCTTGCGAATATTTTCATTATTCCCGGAGATCATTCCTGATTGACAGCCGGCTGCTATCTGTGAAATACATATTCCCGCTTGGGGTTGCAGGGAGTTATGGCATGTCGTCAATAAGTCAATTCATTCATCGCATTAATAAAAACATCGGCCGGACAATGGCGGTGGATCATTACCATATCAGCCGGACACTCGCAGCTTTCGAAAAAAACAAAGCCGCCGTATCTTTTAAAAAACTGCTTCAGCTGCAAAAAAGAATAAATAATTCGGTGCAGCATTACGAACGTCGCGCGAAGAGCATTCCCCCTTTGCGGTTTCCGCCTGATTTACCTATCTGTACGAAAAAAAATGAAATAATTTCGGCGATTCAAAAAAAACAGACACTTATTATCACGGGGGAAACAGGCTCCGGAAAGACAACGCAGATTCCCAAAATGTGCCTTGCCGCAGGCCGCGGTTTGCGCGGCCTGATCGGTCTCACCCAGCCCAGAAGAATTGCGGCAACAAGCATCGCTTCCCGCATTGCTTTTGAAGTCGGCGAGCCCGGCGGTAAATCCGTTATTTATAAAATCCGTTTTGAAGAGAAGGCATCCGCCGAACCTCTTATCAAAGTCATGACGGACGGAATTCTCCTTGCGGAAACAGTGAGCGACCCGCTGCTTCTGGCTTATGATACGATCATTGTCGATGAAGCCCATGAACGAAGCCTGAACATTGATTTCATCCTTGGTTTTTTGCGGACTCTCACTACAAAAAGAAAAGATTTAAAGTTGATCATTACTTCGGCAACAATCGATACCGCCAAATTTTCGGCAGCGTTTGATCAGGCGCCGGTTATTGAAGTTTCCGGCCGTATGTATCCGGTGGAAGTCCGCTATCAGCCGGTTGATCCCGTCGCAGAAGAAAACGGTGAAGCCACTTATGTCGATTACGCCATATCCTGTGTGGAAACCTTGCAGAAGGAAAGACGCTACGATGACATTCTGATCTTCATGCCTACCGAACAGGATATCCGGGAAACTTGTGAGCGTTTATCCAAAAGATGCTCCGGTTTGGTACTTCCTTTATATGCCAGGCTTTCCGGCAGTCAGCAGCGGCTTGTTTTTGAACCGGCCGGCAAGCAGAAAATAATCGTCGCCACCAATATTGCGGAAACATCGCTGACGATCCCCGGCATCAAGTATGTTATTGATGCCGGCCTGGCAAGACAGCTGGAATATAATCCCCGCAGCCAGACCACAGGCCTCCCGGTAAAACCGGTCTCCCGCAGCAGCGCCGAACAGCGCAAGGGCCGCTGCGGAAGAGTGCAAAACGGCATCTGTATCCGCCTGTATTCCGCGGAAGATTATGCCGACCGGCCGCTTTATACCGCACCGGAAATAATGCGTTCCAACCTTGCCGGCGTCATCCTGAAAATGATTTCGCTTAATCTCGGCCCGGTTCATAATTTTCCTTTTATCGATTCGCCGCTGCCTAAAAGTATCCGGGACGGCCTGGATATTCTGCGCGATCTGGGAGCAATCGAAAAAAACACGGCTGATACCGAAGCAGACACTTATCAATTTACGGCTACCGGCAGATCCATGGCTCAGCTGCCGCTTGATCCTCGTATAGCCCGCATCTTGATTGAATCCCAAAAGGAAGGATGCGTCAATGAAGTAGCAGTCATCGCCGCAGCACTGAGCATTCAGGATCCCCGTGAACGTCCCTATGACAAAACCGAACAGGCCGCAAAGGCGCACGCCCTCTTCCAGCATCCGGAATCGGATTTTTTAACCTATCTCAGCATATGGAACCACTACCATGATATCTGGGAAAAATTACAAACGCAGAATAAACTGCGCAAATTCTGCCATGAACATTTTCTTTCCTATAAACGGATGACGGAATGGCGTGATATTTATCAGCAGATAATCAGTATTATTTCCGGTAATAAAACAGCGAAACGATCTCAGAAACATACCCCGTTGGAAATCGACCAGATAATTTACGATAAAATTCACAAGTGCATTCTGGTGGGCTATCTTTCTCAGATTGCTCAAAAGAAAGAAAAAAACTTCTATCTGGCGGCCAAGAGTCGGGAAGTAATGCTTTACCCGGGCTCCGGCCTCTTCAACCATGGCGGGCCCTGGATAGTCGCTGCCGAACCGCCGCCAATATCAAAAGCGAATGGCTGGAGGAACTGGGTGGGGACAACTGCCGTCATACTTACTCGGAAGCCCATTGGGAGAAAAACCGCGGACAGGTTGTCGCCTCCGAAAAGGTGATGCTTTTCGGCCTGACCATTATCGAGAAAAGAACGATCGCTTATGAAAAGATTGATCCGGAGGAAGCCAAATCCATTTTTATCCGCGAAGCGCTGGTTACAGGGGAAGTCAGCCGCAGGATTCCTTTTCTGGAACATAATTTATCCCTGTGGCAAAAAGCCCTCTCGGTTGAAGATAAACTGCGCAAGCGCGGGATTGTCGCCGATGAGGAAACAATCGCCCGCGTCTATGATCAGAGACTTCCTGCCATCTCAGATATCCGGTCACTTCTCAGGCTGATTAAAGATAGAGGAAGCGACGATTTTTTACGTTTCCGGGAAGAGGATTTTATCGTCAGGGAACCCGATGAAAATGAAATATCCCAGTACCCGGATAAAATAAAAATCGGCGAGGCGGCATTTCCCTGTCATTACCACTTTGCCCCCGGCAAAAATAACGACGGCGTGACCATGAAAATTCCTCTGGGGCTGGTTTCCAAGGCGGCCACGGAAAATGTGGAACGTTTTTTGCCCGGCTTGTTGAGGGAAAAGACTCTGCATTTGCTGAAATCTTTACCCAAAAATATCCGTCAGAAATTACCGGGAGTAAGCCAGATCGCGGATTCGTTTTTGGAGAGAAATGCTTATTCTGAAGAATCTCTGCCCCAGGCCTTAAGCCTGTTTATTCAGGATAAATATCAAGTTACTATTCAGCCCGCTCTTTGGGATCAGGAAAAATTGCCCCTGCATTTAAAAATCCTCTACAGCGTCATTGATGAAAAAGGCAAAGAAATTAAAGAGAGCCGGAACATCAATGAGCTAAAACAGGAACTCTCCGCTAAAATTAATCTCTCGGCCCTGGATAAAATCCGGCCACAATGGGAGAAGGACGGCATAACGCACTGGGATTTCGGAAACTTGCCTGAAAAGATACCGCTGACCGGTCGACACGGCCTTATCGGTTACGCCTATCCGGCCTTGCAGGAAACGGACAATTCGATCAATATACGGCTGTTTTCCGATCAGAAAGAAAGCGAAACCTGTCACCTCCGGGGTGTAGCGGCGCTTTACGATATTTATTTTGCCGATAAACTAAAGCAGCTGAAAAAAAATATCAGCCTTACGGGTTCATTAAAAACGGCGGCGGCAAAAATCGGCAATCCCAAGCTGCTGGAACAATCGATTTTAAAAAAAGTCAAAAAAGACTTATTTTACCTGCCCTGGAGAAATCAGAGTGAATTCCTTGATCATGCTTCAGTTGTCGGCAATAAAATTCTTAAACACGCTCAAGAGGTTCTTTCTTCCATCGAGCCGGTATTACAGGCCATGGAAAACACACATTCCCTTTTGCAAAAGCTGAATCTGAAAAATACCGGCAATAAGCCTCTTTCGGCTTTTCTTGCGGATACGCAAACCGATCTTCAAAAGCTTGTCCCGATTGATTTTCCCGAGCTTTATTCGCAAGAACGTTTACAGGAGCTGCCCCGCTATCTGAAGGCTTTGTCCCTGCGGGCGGAACGCGGCAGTTTGAACCTGGCTGCCGCCCGGAAAAAAATTGAGAGCGTTGATTTTTATTCCCAGCAGCTTCAGGAAATTATTGTTTCAACAAAAAAAGGCGTCATTCCCGCGCAAATACTGAGTAACGATGATAGTCTGTCATTGCGAGGCGGCGAAGGCTGCCGTGGCAATCTCGTTTTATTCAGCGAATTAAGAGATTGCTTCGCTCATTGCATTCACTCGCAAAGACAGAGTAAAATAGAAGAACTATTCTGGATGATTGAAGAATACAAGGTATCGCTGTTTGCCCAGGAACTCAAGACCCCCTACCCCGTCTCCCCCAAAAAGCTCGATCAGTTAATTCAGGAAATTGAAAATACACTATAGGTAATCATTATCCCTCAATCCCGCCCGGAATTTATTTGGATAACCGGTTACAGCGGGGACGATACGCCGCCGCTGTAACCGTTAGATGACCGATCTTTTACGACTCCGGCCGAAACCATTGAAAGACGGTTATGTTGAAATTACGCCAGGTCAAAACGGTCAAGGTTCATGACCTTGTTCCACGCTGCAACAAAATCCTGCAAGAATTTTTCCTGAGAGTCCTTGCATCCGTAAACTTCCGCCAGAGCCCGAAGCTGGGAGTTCGAACCGAAGATGAGATCGACTCGTGTGCCGGTCCACCTGAGTTCACCCGTCTTGCGATCGCGACCTTCAAACACCTCCGCGTCTTGTGATACAGCCTTCCACTCAGTGCCCATATCAAGCAGGTTCACGAAGAAGTCGTTGGTCAGCGTCTCCGGTCGCTTGGTGAAAACACCGTGCGGAGAGCCTCCGAAGTTTGCGCCCAGCATGCGCATGCCTCCGACAAGCACCGTCATCTCGGGTGCGGTCAGGGTCAGCAATTGCGCCTTATCCACCAGCAATTCCTCGGCCGATACGGCGTATTTTGTCTTCTGATAGTTGCGAAACCCGTCCGCTTTCGGCTCGAGAACGGAAAAAGATGCCGCATCGGTTTGCTCCGGCGATGCGTCCATGCGTCCCGGCGTGAATGGTACCGTTATTGTTTGACCGGCATTTTTTGCTGCCTGCTCGACTCCTGTGCAACCGGCAAGAACGATGAGGTCTGCAAGAGAAACTTTCTTTCCGTCTTGCCGGGAGCTGTTGAACGCACTCCGGATACCATCCAGCGTTTTGAGCACCTTCGCGAGCCGTGCAGGCTCGTTGACTTCCCAATCCTTCTGCGGGGCCAGACGAATGCGGGCACCGTTGGCACCGCCGCGTTTATCGGAGCCGCGGAAAGTGGCAGCCGAAGCCCAGGCAGTCGAAACCATCTCCGGCACCGACAGACCGGAAGCCAGAATCTTTGCCTTGAGGAAGGCGATGTCCTGAGCATCAATCAGTTTATGATCGACGACCGGAATACAGTCTTGCCAGATGAGCTCCTCGACCGGGACCTCCGGGCCGAGATAGCGCGAGCGCGGACCCATGTCGCGGTGGGTCAGTTTGAACCAGGCCCGGGCAAAGGCATCGGCGAATTCCCTGGGATTCGCCAGGTAACGCCGCGCGATGGGCTCGTAGATCGGGTCGAAGCGCAGCGAGAGGTCGGCCGTGGTCATCATCGGCCGGTTCTTTTTGGATGGATCATGGGCATCCACAATCATGTCGCTTTC
>MVRV01000139.1 GCA_002068015.1 Smithella sp. PtaU1.Bin162 | reverse complement strand
ATCATCGAAAAAACCTGTGAGGTCATGGCAGTTCGCACCCACAGCCGGAATCTCGAGCTTGCCTGCCGTATCAGCCCCGATACTCCCCAATATATAAAAGGTGATCCGACACGGCTGAGACAAGTGATTACAAATCTCCTCGGCAATGCCATCAAATTTACGGAAAAAGGCGAAATTGTTTTGATGGTATTGCCCACGGGTAAGGAAATTTCGTCACAATCGCCGCAATATCTGCAATTTTCCGTCCGGGATACGGGGATTGGCATTCCCGCGGAAAAACTCAGCACCATCTTTGAAAAGTTTACACAGGCCGATTCCTCCATCACCAGAAAATATGCCGGCACGGGTCTGGGACTTGCCATCTCCAGGCAACTCGTGGAACTGATGGGAGGAAAAATCTGGGTGGAAAGCAAACCGCAGGAAGGCAGTACTTTCTTTTTCACCATCCCCCTGGAAGAAACGACTCCGGAGGAAAAACCAGAAACCGCTGTAGCCGAGCCGGAAATCAGTCTGCAGGGATGGAAAATTCTCGTTGTTGACGATAACACCACCAACCGCCTGATTTTACGGGAGACATTGACGCAGTGGGGATGTAAAGTCACCGAAGCAGCCGGCGGCGCGGAAGGACTTGCCGAGCTCATCAGGGCGAAAAGCGAGGGTACTCCTTTTCAAATTGCCATTCTGGACAGCCGGATGCCGGAAATGGATGGTTTCACCCTTGCCCAGGAAATCCGCAATAATCCTGATCTTTCCTTTTTGAGTATAGTCATGCTTACGTCGGAGAACCGCAGCAGTGACCTAGCCCGGGCTAAAGATATGAACTTCGAAGCGTACCTGATCAAACCGGTAAAGAGGCAGGCCTTAAAGGAAAGCCTCCAAGCAATTGCCGGGAAAAAGAGAGTCCCCCTCCAACAGCAAACACCGTCTGCTGGAAAACCATTACCGGAAATACACCCTCTAAACATACTGCTGGTCGAAGATACCGAGGATAACCGTTTTCTTATTCTGGCTTATCTGAAAAACACTCCCTATCGGGTTGATACGGCGGAAAACGGCGCGGTTGCCCTCGAAAAATTCCTGGCAAATATTTATGACTTGATTCTTATGGACATGCAGATGCCTGTGATGGACGGCTACACCGCCACCCGGGAGATCCGCCGTCACGAGCAGAACGAAGGGCGTAAAAGCACTCCCATTATTGCGCTTACAGCCTATGCCCTTAAGGAAGAGCTCCAAAAAAGTCTCTCTGCCGGCTGCGATGCCCACCTGACCAAACCCATTAAAAAGCAATTGCTCCTGGAAGCAATACAAAAATATGCCGCTGCCAGCATTGTTCCGGGAAAAAGTTCTTGACGGACGCATTAATACTCCTTATGAAAATAAAAACATAAAGGAGATGGGCAAAATATGGAGGAACAGCAGACTTCAAAAATCGTTGTGCATATTGACCCGGATTTGGAATCCCTTATCCCCGGTTATTTAACCAACCGGAAAAAAGACATCGCCACTATTTATGACTCTTTAGGAAAAAACGATCTGGATAAAATCCGGATCATTGGCCACAGCATGAAAGGTTCCGGCGGCGGTTACGGCTTTGACGACATCACCGACATCGGAATGATGATGGAAAAGGCGGCAAAGGAAGGAAGAAGCGAGGATGTCCGCGTTCAGACCAAAAGATTGGAAGATTATTTACACCGGATAGAGATAGTTTACGGATGACGGTTTCGGGTAATTTGCTTGATTCCCGTAAATTGTATTTATTATTTCATTGACTTATCACATTCTTCTTCGATATACTTGTAAATCATAAGGGAATGTTGCAGCTGACAATTAATATTAGTGAGATAGTATAAATGAGCAAAATTCTGGTTGTTGATGATGACCACGACATACTGAAGCTATTACGTTTTAAACTTTCTCAGGAAGGTTATAAAGTTATTGTCGCCGTTGATGCTTATAATGGAATCCAGACTGCTAACCGGGAAAAGCCCGATTTGATCATTCTTGATATTATGATGCCCGCCGGAGGCGGATACCACACGCTCAAAAACATTCGGTTGACATCACATGGTTCGCAAATTCCAATCGTTGTTTTGACCGGGATGCAGGATCCCGAACTAAAAAAGAAAATAGAAGCGGAGGGTGTTGAGGCCTATATGCAAAAGCCCCTCGATTATCCGGTATTGAGCGAAACGATAAAAAAACTCCTCTCGGCATAAACTCCGGCAATGTTGTTCCACCAATTAAAGATCACCCGCCTGGTATCATATTTTTATGGAAAGCAAAAAAAACCATATTCTGATTGTCGATGATACAATAGAATTACGTGCGCTGCTGTCCAAGCGTCTGAGTAATCTGGGGCTCTCTTCCGAGCAGGCGGAAAACGGCAGGCAGGCCATGCAAAAACTTGCCGAGAAGCCCTTTGATCTGGTGTTGCTCGATATTGTGATGCCCGAAATGGACGGTTATCAGGTACTTTCGGCAATTAAATCGGATATTCGCTTCCGCCATATTCCGGTAATCGTTATTTCCGCAGTTGATGAAATGGAAAGCGTAATCCGCTGCATCCAGTTGGGCGCCGAAGACTACTTACCCAAACCGTTCAATCCCACTTTGCTCAAAGCACGCATTGAAGCCAGTCTGGAACGTAAACACCTGCGCGATCAGGAACAGACATTGATGCAGGAAATTGAGCTGGAAAGACAAAAAGCCGATAATCTGCTGCTGAATATCATGCCGGAATCCATCGCCCAGCGCCTTAAAACCGGTGAACGACTCATTGCCGATACACATCAGGCGGTAACGGTAATGTTTGCAGACATTGTCAGCTTTACCGATCTCTCCAATCAAATCACCGCCCAAGATCTGGTTCGGCGTTTGAATTTAATCGTCTGCCGATACGATGAGCTGGCTTCCAAATTCGGTGTTGAAAAAATTAAAACCATCGGCGACGGTGTCATGTTCGTGAGCGGCCTGTCCCCGTCCAATGAAAATCATGCCTGCATCATGGCCCGGTTGGCTTTGCGACTGCAACAGGAGATCGGTAAATTCTCCCTGCTCGATAATCTGCCTCTGGAACTGCGTACCGGTATTCATTCCGGCCCGATTGTCGCCGGTGTAATCGGTTCACAGAAATTATCCTATGACTTGTGGGGAGCAACGGTAAACATAGCAAGCCGTATGGAGACATACAGTCTGCCGGGTAAAATTCAGATCTCGGAGGCTACATTTCTGCTTATTAAAAACGAATTTCTCTGTGCAGAGCGCGGCCGGATCGATATCCGCGGCATGGGAGAAATGAAGACATTTTTTCTAACCGGTACGCGCAATCTTTGATTTATATAATGCTTGTTTGTTCATTGAACATACAAATGTCCGGCCAAAATAAAAAAACGGAGTAATATGAAGGTACTAAGACTTTATACGGGAGAAGATGGGGAGTCTCATTTTGCAGATATTGAGATTGAACTTGAAGATGGCGGACCTATAGGAAAGCTTTCAAAAAAAATTAAGGCCACAGGTATTATCTTCAGAGAGACACCGGCAGATTATGATTACGACTGGCACAATGCGCCGCAACGCCAATTTATTATTATGCTTGATGCGGGAGTTGAAATAACAGTATCTTCAGGCGAAACGCGGATAGTAAAGGCCGGGGAAGTTTTGTTAGTTGAAGATACCAAGGGCCGTGGTCATGTCAGTAAAGCATTAAACAACAAACCGCGGAAATCGGTTTTTATCACTCTCGATTAAGCACACAGCTTATTTTCTCACCGGAAGAAGATAAAATAAGGCGGAAACGCTCGTTAATAGGTATAGCTAACTGCAGCGCCCAGAGAGAGTCTTTCGGAATATCGCCCTTCAATATTCAGATGAAAACCTTTGGCAAGCGGTATGTCTGCGCCGATGAATCCTCCGGCAAAAGCCTTATTTTTAAGCAAGACGCCTCCCGTTCCAAATTCCAGCCCCGGAATATTTGCGGAAAGGTTCGCTTTGGCTTCCGCATAATAAATATAAGGTCCGGTATATAACTTGATTTTATGAGGAAGAGTAAACTGCATGCCGATACCGAAATTCACATCCCACATATTTTGTATTTTGAGGTCAGCCGCAAAGGGAACACCGGCGTCTGTTCCCGTAACATCACCCGTAAAATTGTTAAAATAATAATTTACCTGAAGAAAAGCTCCGAGGCCGAATATTTCATTGACCGGCAAAAAACCTTTGGCTCCCAGAGTACCGAAAAGCTTCCAGTTTTCAGTAAAATCACTGCCGGAAGTTACTGTTGCGCTGTTTACGGAACGAAAAGCATCGGAGATTTTTAAATCCGAAACTCCGATTCGTCCATATACTTCCCAGATGTTGTGGCCGCCGTAGGACACCTGGGAATATATTTCATTTCGCCGGAACGTATATTCGGATACACTTGTTAAATTGCCCTGCTGATGCCAGTAACCTATGGCCGTATTTAATCCTCCGGCCTCCCGGGAAACAGTCTGCGGCGGTCCGAATATTCCGGCAGTGGAGATTCCGGCAACGGCAAAAATCAGCAAGGACGCTGATATGATGATAAATAATTTTTTCGTAGTTATTTTCCTTTCTCTTCTTTTTTCCCCGGCTGCTGCAATTTCACTTTTTCCGTCTTGCCGCTTTTTCCTTTAACTTTATTCAGCCTGTATTGGATATATGCATCCCGCATAGCCACATAGGGATCGATGGCCGCTTTCTGAAGAGCCTCATACTCTCCGATACTCAAAGACGTATTGTTTACTATTTTCATGCTTTTGGTTACAGCATCGTAATACCAGGGAGTAATGTAAGATGCCGGATCCAAAAAATATACCCCGGCTATATCAACCGAATCCCGGGGGCTCGACGGGCCTAATACCGGCCAGACAATGTAAAAACCATGCCCAACTCCGTACGACGCGAGGGTAAGTCCGAAATCAGTATCCTGTTTTTGGAGATCCAGCTCTTTGCCGGCCGCGGGATCCATCAGGCCTCCGATTCCCCAGAGAGTATTTACGCTGAAACGCCCGGCTTCGGTCGCGGCACCGGTAAAATCAGCCTGCAGAAGACAACTTAAAAAACGGATCGGAAAGCCCAGATTGGAAAAAAAACTTTTGATGCTTATCCGCGCTTTTTCCGGAACAACCTCGCCGTAGCCTTTCGCCACCGGCTTCAACATCCAGAAATACAATTTATCATTGAAGTGATACATAGCCCGGTTGAAAGGCTCCAGGGGATCGGCTATTGTCGTTGCCTCCCCTTCTTCCTCCATCTCGTCATCATATTCATCCGTGTTTGCGCTTTTATTCCCCGGAGAAGCAGGCGTTCCGGATAAATCCGCAGATGTTTCTGTGGTTGTCTTTGCCTTGGAAGTTGAGGATGCACTTCCTGATTGCGTTTCAGAATCAGTGCGCGCAGGGCTGTGTGCACAGCCTGCAACCAGAAAAATAAACAACACGGCAAGGCAAACAAAAGATTTCATGACAAAAATAATTTTCATCGGTATTTTATCAGATACCCAAGTATTGAAGCGTTTCCGGTTAAAAGACCTTAAACGCCCGTACCCCGCTTGGCGGACCAAGAATTATTGTTCTTTAACCTTTTTCCGCAGAATATCCAGCAACTGCTCCGGAGTATTTTTATTCAGGATAGCATTGAACTGGGTACGGTAATTTTGTACCAAGCTTATATTCTCCACAATGACATCGTACACTTTCCAGGAGTTGTCTTTCCTGATCATTCTGTAAAAAATGGGGATTTCCTTGGAAGACGTAATAACTCGAGTTTGAATTTCCGCCTGGTTGTCCGAAAGCATGCTTTCTTTATAGAACTCAATCTTCTCGTCGGAATAGGCAAGAATTCTTTCCATATAATTTTTTTCCAGAACCTGTTCAAAGAGATCGACAAATTCTTTTTGTTGAGCAGGACTGAATTTAGCCCAATTCCGGGCCAGAGTCCGCTTCGAAAATTCAATTTCATCAAACATTTCTTTGTAAATAACCCGCAGTTTGTTTTTCTTAATCTCTTTTGCCGAGTCCGCTTTAAGCTTGGGATCACGCAGCACATCCAGCACCTTATTGACACTGGCCTGAACCGCATCCAGAGGAATTCCGGCATGTACCGGAAGAGGTAATAATAAAAACAACAATAGAAGTAATTTTGCCAGTCGCTTCTTCATTTCAAATCTTCCTGATCCTTTCCTTTTCCTTTTACCTCGCCAAAAGCGTATTTACCAACCAGCTCCGTAAGATCAACGGCAGCCTGCGTTTCGGTAATAACACCGTGGGGCTTTAACAGATCGCTCCCGCCTCCCGGATCAATGCTTAAGTACTTGTCACCGATCAATCCTTCCGTTTTAATTGAGGCAATGGCGTTATCATAGATTTTGATGTCTTTCTTTACCCGAAGCTCCACCACCGCCTTCTGGTTTTCCTGATCCATGGTGATACGCTCCACGCGTCCCACATCAATACCCAGAATATTAACGGGACTGCCTGTTCGCAGACCGCTGACCGTTGTAAACTTGGCCACAAGCGGATAGTAATCGCTGCTGAACAGATTAAGTTTGCCGAGTTTCACCGTCATATATCCGATGCAGATAAGCCCGACAACAACAAATATGCCAACAATGGTTTCCATCGTGTACTTTTTCATTTTTTCACTCCCCGGCGATCTCCTTCAATCATTATGCCGCTGGGAGCCAGCCTTCTCTCCTCGCAGCGCAGCCGCCCTATTTCCTTTTGTTGCAGTTTAGCCGATTCCACAACCGGCTCTATTTCAGCAATTGGTTGCCCCTGGGCAATCCCCGCCCTGACGGCAAATTCCACGCAGTCCCCGGGAATTATCTCTTTATGTGTTGCCGCCCATATATCACGAATGCCCTGTTTCTGAAAATCACCGATAAAGCGCTGCAAAATGACCTCGGCATCGGCGATATTCGAATAGGGAAGCACCGTAACAATTTCGTTCGTCCGCAGGCGCGTGGAAAATCCACCTATGGAGCCGAAATGTTTATCTACATATAACCCCATGGAACGGATGGCCGCCTGGGCCGCATCATGCCCCATTTTATTAACGATGTCATCCAGATTTTCCAGGTTAAAAACCACCACACAATAATTTTCCGCGGTATCTCTTCTTTTTAATTGAACATGATTGAGCATCTGAAATTGCCTTTGGGAATAAAGACCCGACAATTCTTTTTGCAGCGCTTCCAGAGAGCTGATGACTTCATTCATGAACGGGTGATCGAAATTCTCCAGTTCCTCGGGCGTCCCTTGAAAAACAATCCGGCTGTCGTATAAGGCCAGAATACGGTTGGAAATAAAATACACGTCCGGTATTTCATGACTCACGAGGATTGCGGTAAAATTCAATTTTCGCTGGTATTGAGCAATCATGCTCAAAATAGCGTTTTTTCTTACGGGATCCTGTCCGGTAGTCGGTTCATCAAAGAGCACTATACGGGGATCGGTAATAAGCGCCCGGGCCAGGGCAACTCTTTTTTGCATTCCACCGGAGAGTTCAGACGGATATTTGAAGATGGCTTCGGATAATTCAGTCTGTTCAATACGGGCCATCACCCGGCGACTGATTTCCTCTTTGGCCAGAGTCGTTGTTTCCCGAAGCGGCAGGGCGACATTGTCATAAACATTCATTGAGTCAAACAGCGCATTGCCCTGAAACATGTAACTGATCTGTGAGAAAAGCGCAGCCATTGCGGATTTTTTTATTCCCGCTATCGGTCTGCCGCGGAATAAAATGGTCCCTTCGTCCGGTTGCAAAAGTCCGATGATGTGTTTGAGCAGTACGCTTTTGCCGGAACCGGAAAGCCCGATAATCGTCGTCACTTCTCCTTCATAAATCTGCAAATTTACATGATCAAGGATGGTCCTACTGCCGAAGCGTTTGGTTACATCTTTAAATTCAATGAGTGGTGTATCCATCAGCTCTCTCTATATCAACAGTGAAGTCACGACATAATCGGAAATCAGAATCAGCACACAGGAAATAACAACAGCCGATGTAGTGGCAAGACCCACGGCCTGGGCACCATGGCTGTCCTTGCGCATGTGCGCGAAATAACCCTGATAGCAACAAACAGTGGCGACAATAATAGCAAAAACAACCGCTTTGATGAACCCGTTGGTTATATCGCTCATCACCACGTAAACCTCCGTACTGTGCCAATAAACTCCGGCGTTCAATCCCAAAAGCAGCACACCGGAAATATAACCGCCCAAAATGCCAATGAGGTCAAATACAGCGGTGAGCAGTGGAAAACTGATGATCGCCGCAATAACCTTCGGACTGATCAGATACCTGATCGGATTGATCTGCATTGTGTGCAGAGCGTCAATCTGTTCGGAAATGCGCTGGATACCCAACTCTGCGGCTATAGCGGAACCGGCCCGGGCGGTAATCATTATGGCCGTGAGCACCGGTCCCAGTTCCATAATCAAAGAAAGCGCCACGAGGGACCCCACCGCACCTTCAGCGCCGAATTGAACCAGAGCATGATGAGACTGCAACCCCAGAACCATTCCGGTAAACAAGCTTACCAGCATGATGATTGTTATGGATCTGGCGCCGATATAGTAAATCTGTCGAACCGTCTTGACAAATTGCTTGCGCCGAAAAGACTGCCCAAGCGCCAGCGAAAGAAAAATCACCGCCGCACCTAAATTGTTGACCCAGTCGATTACCGTTCTTCCGATAAGGGAGAACGGTTTCAACAGCATATAGACCTTATTATTATCCGAGCTGCCTTGACTATTTGCAGTTAGCGCCATTTTAACCGGGATTCCTTTTCTATTCGCAATTATAAAATTCGCTTAGATACTAACCTTGATGGATTTATTTGACAAGGATTTCCTTTGGTCGGCAGCGAGTATAAAAAGAAGCTCTCTTTAAGTCAATTAAATATTAACCCTGCGGTTTTTATGAAAAAACATTGAAATCCAGCTGACATCAATCATAAGAAAGCCGCTTCAGGCAATGCCTTTAGCGATTTTCCTACGACTCAAAAGAGGGAACACTATGGAGCAAAATAATTATATTTATTCCGGAACGGCTTCGTTATACACTATATTTACCCGTGTCACAGGACTTCAGTGCCGCGAAGCGGCTTTTTGTCCACTTTACCCACCGAAGTTCTGGGTATTGCATCAATAAACTGCACAAAGCGCGGCGCTTTATAGTGAGCCATTTTAGCGCGGGCAAGCTCAACAAATTCCTGTTCGGTCAAGCTGGCCCCTTCCTTCAAAACAACAAATGCCTTGGGTACTTCGCCCATTCTTTCATCAGGGATACCTACTACGGCAATTTCCTGGATGCGGCTGTCGGCTTCCAAAAGAAGCCCTTCTATCTCCGCCGGATAAACATTGGATCCTCCGACAAGAATCATATCATGCTTGCGTCCCATGATATAAAAGTTGTCCCTTTCATCAATGATACCCTGATCTCCGGTATGGAGCCATCCTCCCCGCATCGCCGCCGCTGTAGCTTCCGGATTCTTCCAGTATTCCTTCATTAAATACGGGCTTCTTACACACAGTTCGCCGTGCCTGCCCCTCGGAAGTTCGTTGTCTTCATCATCAACAATTTTTATCTCCACCCCAGGCAGTGCTTTCCCCACACATTCATAATTTCTCTCCTCCGGTGACAGCGGATCTTCCGTCGTGACACCGGGAGAATTTTCCGTAAGTCCATAATACTGATAAATATTGACACCAAAGCGTTTCTCGAATTCTTTTCTCACCATCACGGGAAATACACCGGCTCCGCTCCACCCCATTTCAACTGAAGCAAAATCCTTCGCTGAGGCTTCGGATTCGGAAAGTTTATTGAAGGAATAAAAAAATGTAGGCACGCCCCAGATTTTAGTCGCCTTGTATTTTTTAACCGCAATTATATATTTCTTTGCGTCAAAGATTTCCTGATGCACAAGAGTAGACCCATTGAGAAAGCAATAATAAGGACCGGCCGCCATTCCACCGATATGAAAAACCGGATTGGCATTCAGGACAATTGTTTTTTCGCTGAACAAAAATCTCTTGCTTCCCGCCAGACTGTTGCCGATTATGCCGGCATGGGTTAAGACGACGCCTTTAGGTGTCCCCGTGGTTCCCCCCGTATACATAATTGCCGCAATATCATTAATACCCGGATCAAGAGGATAGATATCCGATTTTCCCGCAATCAATTCGGAAAATTTTATACACCCTTCTTCCCTGTTGTTTCCATAAACGATGATATGTTTCAGCCCTGCGCATTCATTTTTAATCTGGTTAACCAGGGGAATCACTGAAGAATCACAAACAACGGCCTCCGCACCTGAATTAATGATAATAAACTTTGTTTCTTTTTCTTTCAGTCTGGAATTAATGGAGACATAAATACAGCCCATCTTGTAAAGGGCAAAGCTCGTATAAATCAACTCCGGTCTGCTGCGGAGCATAAGAGCAACTCGCGCCCCCGGGAAAAGTCCGAGGCTTTGAAAACCATTAGCAACACGGTTGATTAGTTTATTCAACTCTGCGTATGACCACTGTTCCGCGGTATCATCAAATATGAGCGCCGGTTTCGCATCACCGAATTTGCAGGCGTATTTCTCCACATATTCTGCTAAATTCATTTTTGCCTCCTAAAATCAACAAATAATATTCCTCCAGAATATCAAAAGTATAATCCCCGTTATACTGCACATTCTGTCCGTCCGACTTTTCATTCACCATTTTACGATACTGGCATTCCAGACGTATCCGAAACCCATGGCAATAAGAGCCACCACATCTCCTTCCTTAACTAATTTCTTCTCTTCAATATTTCTCATCGAAATCAATGGATCGAGTTGTCCGCAGTGGCCGTAATCCGCCAAATAAAAACTTTTTTCTTCCGGGAGATTAAGATACCCCAGCAATTCCCGATGCGCCGACTTTTTCATGTGCAGAGGACAGGCAAAATCTATATCTGATAATGACAATCCGCTTTGCTTGCAGGCATTTTCAGTTACTTTAGCCAGGTTCTTCATCGTGATCGGCCCTAATTTTTCCCGGAAACCCTTCGGATCTTTAACACGGATATATTTCAAATAATCATCATTAATATTTTCCGGAGTAAACGGTATGTGTGTTCCTCCACCGGGCAGGACTATCGATTCGGCAAATTCTCCATTGGCTATATTGGCATTCCCGAGAATCAGACGCCTGTTACAATCTCTTCTCATAATAGCCGCGGCACCGCCACAGGACACATCAAACAAAAATGAGACCCCGCTGTCCTTATAATCTATTATATCGACATTTCTGTAACCGCCGACAATCATGACCGTATTAATACTGTCATCACATGTCATATATTTTTTGGCCTGATCCATGGATACAACAGCAGAACCGCATTTACACTCCATATCATAACACCAAGCGTTCACCGCTCCGATCAACCCCTGCACCTTAGGTGCTATAGAAAAAAACCGGTAATCGGAAAAATTTTCACCGAAATAAATAATTAAATCTATTTCCTTAGGATCAATACCGGTTTTCGCAAGGCAATCCTCCGCAGCCCAGACGGCCATATCCGATGTTTGATCTTTTTCTCCGGGATAATAAATATGATTTATTCCAAATTTATTCAACACAACATCTTCCGGTATTCCCGACAATCTGGCTATATCCTTATATGTACGGACATTTTCGGGAAAATAAAGTCCGATACCCACAATTCCACAGGTAACTTCTTCCTTATTCATCGTATCATCTCACCTCTATCGCATCATTAATTGCACTTGCCTCTTCATTTACCGGCCGGCTGCCTCGTGGGATCAGAATATTTTAATCTCAGTCTTTTATTTCATACCGTGATAGTATCTTTTTCACCCTGAACCGATAGAAAATACTAATTAAACCCTGCGGCAGAAATAAAACCACCAGGACAAAAATAATGCCGAAGATCATAAGCCACCACTCGAAATAAGAGCTTAAATATTGTTGACAAATGATTACCAGAGCGGCACCGATCACCGGCCCCAGAAGCGATCCCATACCGCCGAGAATGGTCATTAATATTACATCTATTGTGGTACCTGCTCCCATAAACCCGGGAAAGACCGATCTTAAAATCGCCGCGTTCATGGATCCGGCCAAACCGGCCATAATCCCGGATATAACCAGCGCAATAAGCCGGTAGTTCAGAACATTGTAACCGATCATTTTAGCCCGGAATTCATTTTCTCTTATCGCCACCAGTGTTGTTCCCAAAGGTGATGAAACAATTTTTTTGGCAAGGAAAAATATTACCAGTAAAAAGGCAAAAGCCAGATAATACATTTGATTTTTTGTTTGCAGAATCATGGGCAATCCGTGCAGTCCGTCATCGCCTCCGGTATACTGATAGGTCAAGGCATTGGTTAATAAAAAATAGCAGAACTGCCCCAAAGCCAACGTAACTATCGTAAAATAGATGGTGGCAAATCTCAGAGTCAATAGACCGATTAACAACCCGATAACTGCGCAACCGATAACCACAAAAGGAAGCGTTGCCCAGAAGCTAAACCCGGATTTGAGCATCAGCAAGGCAGTGACGTATGCACCTGTGCCGAAAAAGATCGCATGACCGAACGAAGCAATACCGGTATAACCAAGGAGGATATCGTAACTTATTGCAAATACCCCGAAGATAAATATCTGCATTGCCACAACTTTAACATACTCCGAAGAGAACAGCGGCAATAAAATCAGTATGATTATCAAAATACACACAGGACAGTATTTTCGCAGATAAATACTTTGGAACATCGCGCTATTCCTCCCCCAGTAATCCTGACGGCTTGATACCGAGTACAATAAACATCACAATAAACGAACTCAAAATAGCCAGTTCCGGCAGGTAAAAGCCCAAGAACGCCTCGGCCAAACCCATTATAATCGCCGCAATAGCCGCCCCCATGAAACTGCCCAATCCGCCCACAACCACAATAACCAGGACATTCAGCAACTGGTTTGTTCCCATTTCCGGACTGAGACCGGTGAAGAAAGCCAGGACAAAACCGGCAATGCCTGCCAGAAAGCCACCGAGCCAGCAAACAAAGGTAAATACTTTATTAATATTTATACCCAGAGCTCTGACCATTTCTTTATTTTCTATCCCGGCGGTAATGATCAGGCCCAGCTTTGTTTTATTCAGCAGGAAATACAATGCGGCACAGATAAAAGCTCCCAGCCCAAAGATATAAAGTCTCAGTATGGCAAAAGGCTCACCATAAATCATTACCGTTCCCTGCAGAAACAAAGGCTTATCCACCGTAATCATGGCGGCACCCCAAATGAGTTTAACGGCTTCATCCAGAATGTATATGAGCCCGAAAGTGAGAAGTAATTCAAAGAGTGGATTTCCTCCGTAGAGCCTGCGGAAAAGAAAAAACTCAACAAGCGCCAGAATAATTCCTATAACCACGGCACTGACAACGAGTCCCAAAGTAAAATTTGATAACGCTTTCACCAGATACACGCCAAGATAGGCTCCCCACATAATCAGGGATCCGTGAGAAAAATTCGATACCCGCAACAGGCTGAAAACTAAGGCAAACCCCGAACTCAGCAAAAAATATATTACTCCCAGCGACAGTGCGCTGAGCAGTATGTTGACAAACAATTGTGAAGTCATTTGTTAAACCCCCAAATACCGATGTTGCATTTCTTCGTTATTTATCAAATCTCCTATCTTCCCACCGCAAGCTATCTTCCCATGTTCCATGATTAAAAAATCATCGGCAATGCTGCTCGCAAATTCAAAATTCTGTTCCACAAGAATGATTGTTGCGTTCTTTTTTATTTCGGCCAGGGCCAAACGCATGCTTTCCACCATGATGGGGGCCAAACCCTTGGTCGGTTCATCGATAAGCAGAAGCTCATCATCATTTACCAGCGCCCGGGCCACGGCGACCATCTGCTTTTCACCTCCGCTTAGATTCCTGCCTTTCTTCTTAAAAAGATCTTTCATCGGTGGAAATATATTGACAATGTAATCCAATCTTTGTTTTGTAATATTTTTACCTTTCCGCACGGCAATGAGAAGATTTTCTTCAACCGTCAGCTGGGAAAAAACATCACGACCTTCCGGTACCAAGGAAATGCCCAGCCATGGTATTTCAAAATCATGCATTTTCTGAATGGCCTTACCCTGAAACAGAATTTCACCAGATCCAGCCGGAGTCAGTCCCATAATAGTTTTTATCGTTGTTGTCTTACCGGAACCGTTTCGGCCCAAAAGAATCGTCAACTTGCCATGTTCAGCCGTCAGAGTAACTCCTTCCAAAATATGAAATCCCGCTATAAATGTGTGAACCTCATGCATTTCCAGGATATTCATGGGTTCACCTTCCTTCCCAGATATGCACTTTGCACATCCTTATTTTCTTGTATTTCATGGGGCGAGCCATAGGCGATCAGTGCACCATAATTCATAACTGCAATATGATCGGATAAGCTAAGCACCATATTCAGTTTATGCTCGACCATAACAATGGTTTTTTGTTCTTTCTTTCTTATGTCTTTAACAACTTCTATAATTCCGGGAACTTCTTCGGCCGACATTCCGGCTGTAGGTTCGTCAAGCAGCATGAGTTCTCCCTGGGAAGCAAGTTGTATGGCTATCTCCAGTTTCCGCTGATTGGCATGGGTTAAGCTTACAGCCAAATGGGAGGCAAGATTTTTCAATTGAACGACTTCCAGACAATAATATGCATATTCGGTAAGCTCTTTAAGCTTATCGGTATTGATAAACAATCTGTACCTGTGTTTTGATTTGGCCTGAACTGCAAGTCGCACATTTTCCAGAACCGAGATATGCGGAAAGACATTCGTTATCTGAAAACAACGGGCCATCCCCATCTGCACGCGATTGAACTCTTTGACGCGGGTTATATCCTGGTCTTTAAAATAGATGGAACCACTATCCGGCCGGAAAGCACCCGTGATCAGATTGAAAAAAGTTGTTTTCCCGGCTCCGTTCGGACCGATTATGGATACGAATTCGCCGGTACAAATATCCAGACTCACATTATTTACGGCTATCTGCTTACCGAAGCTCTTTTTTAAATCTACGGTCCGTAATATGAATTTTTGCTGCGTCTCCGACATCAATTAGATTCCTCCACGGAAGTCTCTCAACCTTTTCAAGCGCAAAACAAGATCATTCTTCTTGAAGATATATTTTTTATTTAATCCACTCCGGCAGCTTTTGGGTAGTAGGCATTACACCGGTTTTAACCTGAGAACAAATTTCATTAACGAAGAAATCGTTTTTAAAACACTCTTTAAATTCCCGGCTTTCCTTATCCAGACCACCGGCAAAAGAATCGTTTTGAAAGGCTTGTATTGCTTTTTTTGCATGGGACAGGGCATGTTGAGGATTTTTAAAAAAAGGTTCGAGGAATTTAACAGTTTCGGCATTAAGTTCGTCCGGAGGAAACACCTGATGAATCAGTCCCATTTCCAGTGCCTCTTTTGCACTATACAACCGGCCCCGGAGAATAATATCAAGGGCTTTCCCTTTCCCCACAAGTCTGGGGAGACGCTGTGTACCACCGCCACCCGGAATAATACCAACCCGCACCTCGGGAAGTCCCATGCGGGCGGTTTCGCTGGCAACGCGGAAATCACAGGCCAATGCAAATTCATATCCTCCGCCGTAACAAAGACCATTAATGGCGGCAACCAGAATGAGCGGGCTTTCTTCCATCCGATTGAAGAATTGTTGAATACGTCCGGAAAAGGCACGTGCTTCTTCCGGAGCATATCGCATCATTTCCAAAGCATCCGCTCCGCCGATGAAAAAGGTATTTCCCGCTCCGCTAAAAACAACAGCCCTGGCCGATGATTTTTCCGCCTCTGTCAGAATCCGCTCGATTTCTTCCATGAGTGGTGTGTTAATCGAATTCCGGTCACCCGGCCTGTTGATGACAACAGAGTAAATATTTTGTTGAACTTCTACGTTTATAAGAGAGTTTATTTTAGACATATTTATAATTAACCCCTCCTGCTTAATATTTATATCTACCGTGGAAATACCATATCCGCTGTCAGACGCTTCTATTCTGGAGTGCCCTCTTATCTATTTTGCCTATCGAAGTCGTAGGAAGTGCATCCAGGAACACTACGCTGCGCGGCGTCTTGTAAGGGGCCATGTTGGCGCGGGCCAGTTCAATAATATCTTTTTCCGTACTTTTAAACCCTTCTTTCATAACTACAAAGGCACGGGGAATTTCACCCAGTCTTTCATCGGCGACTCCGACCACGGCGATCTGTTGTATGCGTTTATCGGCTTCTAAAAGGAGCCCTTCCACCTCCGCCGGATAAACATTGGCTCCTCCTACAAGAATCATGTCATGTTTACGTCCCATTATGTAGAAGTGCCCTTTTTCATCAATGACACCCTGATCCCCCGTATGAAGCCATCCGCCCCGCATTGCCACGCTTGTGGCATCGGGATTCTTCCAGTATTCCGTCATCAGATAGGGGCCCCTTACACACAGTTCTCCATGCTCGCCCGGAAGTAACTTACTATCATTTTCATCGACTATTTTTATTTCCACACCCGGAAGAGCAGTACCCACCGACTCATAGTTTCGCTCCGGAGAAAGAGGATCTTCAACGGTTACACCGGGAGAGTTCTCCGTAAGGCCATAGTATTGATATACTTTAACTCCAAACCGTTCTTCAAAAGCCTTGCGGACAGAAGTAGCAAAGACACCGGCCCCGCTGAATCCAAGTACTGCCGAGCTGAAATCTTTTGTATGGGACTCGGGAAGGCTGTTAAAGGAATAATAGAATGTCGGTACTCCATAGATTACGGTCGCTTTATACTTTTTAAAAGCTGCTGCATATTTTACTGCATTAAAAAATTCCTGCTGGATAATTGTAGCACCGTTTAAAAAGCAATAGAAGGCGCCAGCCGCCAATCCTCCGATATGAAACATCGGCATGGCAATTACAATAATCGTATTTTCGTCAAACAAGAGTCTTTTGCTTCCCGCCAGGCTGTTGCCGATTATACCGGCATGGGTCAATACAACGCCTTTGGGAACACCTGTCGTACCCCCGGTATACATGATTGCCGCAACTTCATTGATATCTGGATCAACCTTGTAATTATCAGATTTCCCTTCAATCCATTCGGAAAATTTAATCAACCCTTCTTCCTGAATGTCTCCATAGACGACAATATGCTTCAGTTCTTTACAATCATTTCTGACTTCTTTGATCAGCGGTACCACCGATGAATCACAAATCAGAATTTCCGCTCCGGAATTAATCAAAATATGCTTGATTTCTTTTTCTTTAAGCCGGGAATTAATAGATACATAAATACAACCGGTTTTAAAGACGGCAAAACTGGAGAAGATAAGTTCCGGTCGGCTCCTCAGCATAACTGCTACACGTGAGCCTGGAGCAATTCCGAGGCTTTGCAGACCATTGGCAATGCGATTAATTTGTTTGTTTACATCTGCATAAGTCCAGCGCTCGCCGCTATCATCAGATATTAACGCCGCTTTCGAATTTCCATATTTGAGAGCATGTATCTCGACACATTCCGCTAAATTCATTTTTTCACCTCCTGCCTAAGCCTGTAATCAGCCACAACGCACGTATCTAAGACATATTTTTATTTTCACTTAGATCAAGATTATTCAGATCCTGAAGACATGCAGCTTTTCTCCTGCAAATGAGTCCGACAACATATCATTTCCTCACAATTATTATGTGCTCACGCTCCTTAAAGCGGAAAGAGTGCCCGGTAATTATACTGCCGCCAGACCGGGCACCTTCCGGCGGATTGTTTATTTCTTAGGTACAGTAATCGGGGGCGTGGCTTGTTCGGCAGTAGGCAGAAACACCAGTTTAGGCACCGGATAGTCCCTACCCTCAACTTTTACCAACTCAACAAAAGGAACTCCCTGCATGGCCTGATGGTCTTCCGGACGGATACGAATTTTCTCGGTTGTTGTTTTAGGCCCGTAAAACTCAAGACCTTCGAGCGCCTTAATCAGGGCTTCGGTTTCAACTGATCCGGCCTTTTTAATGGCTGCAATCAAAGCGATACCGGTTGCAAAACTATGGCCGGCCCACAGTTCCGGAGGAGCATTGAATTTCTTCTGATGATGCTCGACTAACCACTTGTTCAAGGGATTGTCAAAAAGTTCATAATAATACATGCAGGTGCCCACCATGCCCACAGCTGCCATGCCTAACGACTTGAAAAATGTGATGTCGGCGAAATCAGTTGCAACCTTCATTTTCTCGTAAATACCAATCTCCCCGATTTGCTTGGGCAGCAGAGTGGTAAAATTTGCGCCCGTCACGAACACCATCAGTGTGTTGGCTCCAGAGGCCTTAATTTTCTGCAAATAGGGAGTAAAATCGCCGGTCGTAAGAGGAGCATAAAGTTCTACAACTATCTTCCCGCCGTTGGCTATAAAGTCTTGCTTGTATGCAGCGACAAATGATCTCCCGCCCGCGTAGTCAGCAGCCAAAATAGCTATGTTTTTGCCCATTTTGTCCACAATGTATTTGGCACCGGAGAGGGAACCCTGACGCAATGATCTGCCGATGCGGAAGGTATATCTGTTAAAGTTCTCGCCGGTTATTTGATCAGCAGAAGCAGCGCTCACAATATAGGGTTTCTTATATTCAACTACTTTCGCCTGAATTGCCATTGCTACGGCACTGCTTATGGCACCGGTGAGAATGTCGACCTTACCCTCGGTTAACAGCTTGACTGCCTTTTGTGCACCGACATCCGGCTTGCTGGTATCATCTTCGACGATCAGCTTTATTTCCCGACCCAGTACTTTGTTGGTGCCGTTTGTGGCGTATTCCAATCCCAATTCCAAACCCCGAAGTTCCTCCGTACCCCATTCCTGGAAAACTCCGGATCTGGATGTAACTACCCCTATTTTTATCGGTTCACCGGACGCGACGGCCGACTGGCTCATGATCATTGCCAGGAAAGCCGTCAACAGAACTGCCAAAACGATTTTTACTTTTTCTACCATAAATACACCCTCCTTTTTTTATTGTTGAGGTTCGAGGTGAAATGAAATATGACTCACCTTTCATATGAAACATGACTCACCTTTCATTTATTTATTCCAGAATAAATATTGATTGTCAAGAAAAAATGTATAAATTATTTTTAATGCTCTATAACGACACTGTACCCGGATAACCGCTCCCGGGAACAATTAATGTAAGACGATGTAAATTTGTAAGGAAAAATCTCTGTAAAAAAGCAAAGCTTGTCTGAAAAAAAAGATTAGCCACTTCACTCATGAAGGAGTAGTGGAGGAAGAGATAATTTTTTGCATTGTAACTTTCCGAAAACCAGAGATGGAAAAAAGATTTGCCGAGACGGGTGTCGGCGGTATTAGCTCCAATAGGAGAAAAAAGCAATATAATCATGCGTTATCCGGAAACCATATGGAAAATAGTTTTGATACTGCGGCAGAAAATTTTATTTTTTTATTTTTTTTACCGGTTTTATACCGAACAGCATAAATTCAATTATTTCTTTCACCATTTTATCGGTCATTCTTGTCTGAGAATCAACGGGCCAAACAATCCACTTCAGAGAAATGAAATGAGTATAGCCCATCAGATACCAGGCCAGAAATGTCGGAGGGATACTGCGTATCTGACCTTTATTTATTCCCTGTTCCAGCCCTCGAATATAACCTTCGGATATTTTGTTATAGTACCAGAAGGTAACCGTCTTATCGATCATTTCAAATTCGGGCACGATTCTGTAGATCCATTTATGGCGCTGAATGAATTCGAAGCTTACTAGAATTGCGATGCGCTCAATATCTCTTCTGTCACGGACATTAACAACCGATCGTTGCAAATCTCTGCGAATCAGATGATTGGCATATTTTACAAGCCCTTCCAGTAATTCGCCCTTACTCTCAAAATGAACATAAAAAGTACCATGGGCAACACCGGCGTCACGGGTAATATCCGCAATATTGGTGCGATTAACCCCCAACTGGCCGAATATTTTTTCTGCCGACAGCAGAATCGTCTCTCTTGTTTTTTCACCTTTTGTTATCGGTTCACCTTTTACGGCATTTATCGGAACAGGGACTGGCTTGTTCAGGATGTCCCAATTTTTCGCTTTATTCCACCGGGCCGGTCCGCTGATGCCGTTAATAACCAACTCGGTAAGCAAATCTACGGTTTTATCCTCGGAAAACTCATCATTCGTTTTGTCTTTTCTTAAAAATTGAAAATAACAAATACCCATGAGTGCATAAGCGACAATGTCCGGATTCACCGTCCGGATATTTCCTGCCCGTGCTTCGCGCTTGAGATAATTCCGGAAAAACTCGGCGATGGATTCATAATAATCAATGGCAACATGGTCGATAAGCTCCGATTCACCCAGCATCCTGTGAAAAGCAAAATTGTCACGGCTGTGAATATAAAGAAGTTTTATAACCTCCCGTAATCTTCCGGGAAAATCAAGTCCTTCCAGCTTCAAGGAAGCCGCCATTACCTTAAAACGGGATATAACCATACCGGTCAGCTGGAGAAATATCTGCTCCTTATTTTTGAAATACCGGTAAAAAGTAGCGGCGGAAACATTACATCTGCGGGTAATTTCCGAAATGGAAGCATTGTAGTAGCCCATCGCTTTGAACACATCATGGGCGGTATCCAATATTGTTGCGCGGGAAAGTTCTCCTTTCGTCACACGAGGATCTTTGGAAGATTTTTTCCAGTATGATGCAGGATGAGATAGGGGAATATCAGACATTATAAAATTATTATACCTCTCGAATGCATTGCCTGTTTAAGGCAGCCATCAGTGTTTTTTTCGGCAACTTCTATTAATTTTAAAATTTTTATAAGCTGGTTACAATTAATCTTTTTTCGAATGACAGTCAAGTTTTGTAAAAATATTTTTGCTTTAATTATTGCTGTTACCTGTACTCTGTTTTAACTGCTTGCTTCTTTCGATGTCTGTCCAGCGCGAATTGAATCAGCTTGTCGAGAAGATCGCCATATTTAATTCCGGTAGCCTCCCAGAGTTTGGGATACATGCTGATGCTCGTAAAACCGGGAAGCGTATTTATTTCGTTGAGGTAGAACTCGCCGGTTTTTTTATCGAGAAAGAAATCAACCCGGGCCATGGAACTGCACCCCAGAGCTCTGTATCCGGCAACGGCTGTTTGCCTGATCAAAGCAGCAAGCGAAGGTTCGACCTGTGCGGGAATTTTTGTCACGGCTCCGTTCGGATCAATATATTTGGCCTCATAGGAATAAAACTCATGACTGGAAACGATTTCTCCCAGGATTGAGGCTTCAGGGTTTTCGTTGCCGAGCACCGCGCATTCGATTTCCCGGCAGTCGACGGCTTTTTCAATTATCGCCCGCGTATCAAACTGCAGAGCAAAATTTACCGCTTCCGGGAAGGATACTTTGTCTTTTATTTTTTTTACGCCGACGGAAGAACCGGCACATACCGGCTTGACAAAAAGCGGCAAACCCAGTTCGGAAATGGCTTTTTGCACAATCGATTCCTGATGATCATACCAGTGCTGCTTGTTTACCGTCAGGGAAGGCACTGTCGGAATACCGGCTGCACCGAGCAGCCTTTTGGCAACATCCTTATCCATACCGATTGCCGAACCGATAACATCCGCCCCGACGTAAGGCACCATAGCAAGCTCCAGGAGCCCCTGCAAAGTTCCGTCTTCGCAAAATGTCCCGTGTAAAACAGGAAATACGATGTCAACGATAACGATTTCGTCTTTGTTTTCTAAATTATACAGATATATCCTGTTTTCATTTTCGAAATGATTGACCAACCAGTTCCCTCTTTTTTTCAGGGAAAGGATCCTGCCAAAATCCTTATGGGGAATTATTTCCGGTTTATCCTGAACATACCATTTGCCGTCCCGGTCTATGCCTATGGCTGTGATTTCGTATTTGTTGCCGTCCAGCGCTGAAATTACCGACGCCGCCGAACAAAGCGAAACGTCGTGCTCACCCGATCTTCCGCCGTATAAAACACCAATTTTCATTTTAGCTGAAGACTGCATCATATTTTATCCCCGGAAAGTTTTTATAAGTTCAGAAAAGATATACGCCGACGCAAAGCAGGATGTCAAATTAATTTTGGCAACTAAAACGGCGGAGCAATATGCTGAGCTTCTGTGTGGAAAAGGCATTGGTGAAATTTTCCGGTTTCCGCAGATAAAAAGTTGTTCCTGAGCAAATTCATCAGAATTTACCGGTAAGAATCTGCAGCTCCGTCAAAGCAATCCTGTAATTGAGTTGCGCGGCAAATAAATCCGCTTCTGCCTTCGCCAGGGCAGCTCGACCCGCCAGCAGGTCCGCTTCCAGATTCAGCCCCGCATGGTAACGGTCGGCTTGAATCTTTAAATCTTCCCGACGAAAAGCCAATACTTTATTAACCACTGCTATCAGTTCGACCGATTGTGCCAATTTCCGATATGCCTTTTCAATATCCGCGTTGACCTGTTCGCATGTATTTACCAGATTTTCTTCAGCTTGTTTTTTCAGGGAAAGGCGCTGCCTCTTCACATAAGTATTCGAAAAAGCTTCCTGAATATTCCATTTCAGGGAAATGCCGATAAATGTATTATTTTCCGGGTAGAGCGCATTGCCTTCCTGATAAGTATAACCGCCCATGAGACCGAAATCAGGCAGATAGCTGTATTGGCTTGCCCGAACAGCATACTCGGCTTTCTTCTTATAGAGAGCTGCAATTTTCAGATCCGTGTTGCCCTCCTGCGCCTCCCGAACAAGGGACTCCATCGGCAGCAGACGAACAGGAGTGTCATCGAAAAAAACCGGCGTGAATACACACATACTTGCAGAAGGTAATCCGATAAAACGCTTCATGTCGGCGGAATAATCGTCAATTTGGATATTTATCTTCAGCAGATTTTGTTCTTCATCAGCAACATTGGCACGCAGCCCTATTTCATTGGATAAGGTGGCTTTGCCGGCGAGAACTGCACTTTCCGCATCGTGCAGTTTCTTCTTCGCCAGTAATAGCTTGATTTCCGCCTCTTCTTTTTGCTTCTGCAAGATCAACAAACTGAAATACAGTTTTTCGGCGGTTTGCTTGACCTGCATGGTTGCTTTATCCTGTTCAATTTTTACGATTTGCAGTTCCGTTTTGGAAACATCAACCCCGGCTTTAATTTTCGGAATTTGGGAAATCGGCTGGTATAATGTGGCGGCAGAACTGTATGTATTATGATCACCTAAAATGAAAGTTTTTCCCGTCGCCGGCATTGGGATTCTGGTTCCGCCCAGGGGAAGCTCACCGAATGCACCTTGCGGAATAGTAAGAGCGGACAAATGATCATTATATTGATAATTACCGCCAAGAGTAACGGATGGAAAATATTTTACCCTGTCTTCGTTTACTTTTTGTTGTTTTTCATCCAACTGCATTTTCTTAATGTTAAGCAAGCGATTGTTTTGAACGGCCAGGTCCATTACTTTTTGTAAATTTAATGTTTCCGTATTCTGTTGGGCATTGACGTTCGTCGCCAACAAAAACAATATCATACAGGAAAGCACCGTCATTGCTCCCGGTTTAACAAGCCCCTTAGCTTTGCTCTCCGCTGTGTCCAATTCTTGTTTTTTATCTGATGGTTTGATCACCCGGGCATAAAGAACCGGTACAAGCAACAAGGATATGACCATGGCGAACATAATACCAACCGCGATCACACTGGCTAAGGGGCTCCACATCGGCGAGCCGGAAATAATCATGGGAATGACGCCGATCGCCGCCGCGCTGGCTGTCAAAAAAATAGGCCGCAACCGCCTTTTACCGGCTTCGAGGGCGGCAGTTGGTATGGCAACGCCATTATGGACAAGCTCGTTGGCATGGTCAAGCAGGATAATGGCATTTCTGACCACAAGACCCGACAAACTGATCAAACCGACAAAGGCCGTGAACCCGAAGGAGTTACGGGTTATTAATAAACCCAGTAAAGCTCCGAACATGCTCAGGGGAATCGTCAGCATCACAATGGATGTTTCTTTCAGGTTGCGGAACTGGAACAGGAGAACCAGGAAAATCAAGAGCAAACTGATTCCCAAAGCCAGACTCATTTCGGAGAATGTTTCCCGCCGGTTTTCGTATTCGCCTCCATATTCAATTCTGTAGCCCACAGGAAGAGCAAGTCCGGATATGTCCGGCATTATTTTTTTGAGGATTTGGGAGGCGAGCATTCCTTCCACCGGTTCACATTGAACCGTCAGAGTTCTCAGACCGTTGCGGTGAATAATCCGGCCATTGTGCCACTCGGGTTCTAATAATGCTATTTGACGCAGCGGGACGGCGGCTCCGGTGGCAGGTGATGTAAGATACATATTCTGCAAATCATCAAAATTCCTGCGGCTTTGTTCCTCCAGCCGCAGGAGAATATCCACGGGCGTATTGCCTTCGTACAGGGTTGACACCGAAACACCTGTGAAGCCTCCGTATATTGATTTCGCAATACCGCTTGTCGTGAATCCCAAGTGTTCGGCACTGTCCTTAAGCCGAACGGCAACACCATAATAATCCTCTTTGAAATCAGTACGAACAAAGGCTGCAGCATGGGTCTTGCGAATAATATCCTGAATCCGATTGCCAATGCTTTTCAGTGTTACAATATCATCGCCGACGATTCTGATTTCCACAGAGGTGATCGAAGGCTTTCCCTGCTGCATGAGCCTGGCCTGAACATTTCCTTCCGGAACTTCTCTTACGGCTTTGGCATTTAATTCCAGGCAAAGTTGATACGCTTCTTTGTCTGTATACGTATTGACAAGTATCTGGGCAAAATTATCAACCGGTGGTTCAGGCATAAAATTATAATAAAAGCGGGGCGAACTGGCGCCGATAAATGTTGCATAGGAAACGACTCTCTTGTCGGTTTTAATCATGTTCCGGATTTTCAAAACAACCTGCTCGGTTTTTTCCAATTTTGTGCCCGTAGGCATCCATAGATCGACCACAAACTGGTTTCGTTCGGCAGCCGGAAAAAATTTCTGCGGAATAACCTGATATAAAAAAGCCGCCATGAGGATACTAGACAGACAAACGACTATCGTCAGTTTGGAGTGGAGCATACACCAAGTGATCGTTTTGTCGTATCCCAGTTGCATCAGAGAGAGCAGCGATACCTTTTTTTTATTTTGCGCTGATTCGGTGAAAGAATTGTGAAGACCTTTTTTAATAAAGATGAAACACAAAGCAGGCGTTAAAAGCATGGCTACGATGAATGAAGACGCCAGAGCGATGGAGACGGTCAGCGGCAAGGCAATAATGAACTCCTGAACCATCCCCGTTAAAGTCACCAGCGGTAAAAAGGCCGCAATTATGGTCAGTGTGGCCGTTAGAATGGGTACGACAAGCTCGGTTGCGCTCTTCCAGGCGGCGAGACTCCTGTTCACACCTTTGTCGAGCAGCTCCACATAATTATCGGCAACAACCACGGCATCATCCACCACCATGCCCAATACTACAATTAAGGATGCCAGGGAAACCTGATGCAGTTCGATACCAGTGGCATGCATTAGAGCAAACGTCACCGCAATGGTCATGGGAATAGCCATAGCGGCAACAGCGGCAACGCGGAACGGCAGCAGTAATACGATGATCACAATAACTGCAACAATCGCCATAATAAATTCCCGCATAAACTGGCTGACATTTCTATCGACGATTTTGGATTGATTTACAATCGTGGTCAGCTTGACGTTGGCAGGAAGCAGTTTTTTTGCTTCGGCCAGTTTCCTGTCCACCTCTTTACCGAATTCAACGATATTGTTGCCCTCCCGCATTTGAACGGCCAGCAGCATGGTGTTGCACCCGTTGACCATAACCTTGGATACCGGTTCCTGATACTGTCTTTGAAGATGAGCCACGTCTTTCAGGCGAACCACCTGGCCGGTTTTGGCAACACCGATGATCTGATCGGCAATATCCGTTTCTGTTTTGTAATACCCCTGACTGTAAAGAGTAATTTTGGTATCGGACGTTTTGATATCACCCGTGGGCCCGATGGCGTTTTGTGACTGCAACACCTGCATGACTTTTGCAAACGAGGTCCCGTACTGATTTAATTTGGCACTGCTGGATGAAATGACAAGCTGCTCTTTCTGCTCGCCGATACGTTTTATTTTCGAAACCGCTTTGATGGTTTTGAGACTGTCCTCCAGCTTTTGGACATAATCTCTCAGTTGAGCGTAATCGGGGTGATCCATTTCAATGCCGACAAGCAGCGCCTCCGTATCTCCGAATTCGTAATTGACAAAGGGGCCCTGCACCCCCGGCGGCAGATTGACGGCTTTCAGTACGAGCATCTGATGGTTGAGCTTGCTCCAGAAAATATCCACATTTTCCACATCATCATTCAACCATACATTAATAACGACGGCACCGTCACGGGTAGTAGAGATCGTTTTCTCTTTCCTGACTTCTTCATATTGAAAAAGATACTGCTCGAGTTTCCTGGTCACCTGCTCTTCAACCTGCAGTGAATTCGCTCCAGGGTAGTAAGCGATGACCTGTCCGATGCGCATAAGAATTTTGGCGTCTTCACGCCGCGGCATGTAAATTAAAGAATATAAGCCGACCAGGAAAGTCAGGAGCATAATGGATATGGTCACTTGCGGATATTTGAGGGATTTTTTTATAAAATTCATGACGTTTACTTTAACATTATGGAAGAGCCGTTGTTTAATTTATGCTGACCACCGGTAACCACCCATTCGTTTGGTACAACACCGGAGGTAATCTCGATATTGTTTCCCGCCATCCGGCCCAAAGATATTTTTCGTTTAAAGGCCTGATTCCTGGTTTTATCGGCAATAAACACATAGGCGGTATTGTCCAGCTCGCGCAGCACAGCCTCTACCGAGACAGCTATAATGTCCGTTTTTCGTCCCGACATCACTTTTATTTCCGCCGTCATGCCGGGCCGGATGATTAGCCGGGGATTTTTCACTTCTATCTTAACGGTAAATGATCGCGTCGTCGGTTCGGCCACGGAACCGATTTCTACAACCTTGCCGGAAAATGTTGAATTGATGGGGGATATATAAACAGCAGCGTCACTGCCGATTTTCATCTGTTGCAAATCAGCTTCGGGAACAGCGGCATTGACCTTGACAACACTAATATCTGCAACAATGAAAAGCGGTAACCCGGCACCGACGATTTCGCCTACTTCCGTACCTTTCTTCAGCAACACGCCTTTCAGCGGGGAATATAACTTAGTATCCGACAGATTCTTGTTGTGCAGCCTTTGTTGTGCCCCGGCAAGCTTTAAAGCGTTGGAGATTTTGGAAAAGTCGCCATCTGCAACGCTTTTTCTTTCATGCATAATGCTCAACCGGTTATACTCGTCCTGCACCTGATCGAGGTTGGCATCGGCCATCTCTTTGGCGATTTTATAATTTTCCGGATCAAGGCCGGCCAGCAATTGACCGGCGGCAAGCGGCTCTCCCTCATTTGCTGCGATGTAATTGACTTTTCCGGCTACCAGAAAACCCAATTTGACTGTTTTACGGCCTTCGATGTTTCCACTGACCGAAATTTCTTTATCAATACTGATCTTCGCTATTTGCTTTGCTACAACAGGAACACCTGCCTGCTCATTTACTGTCTTATCGCTGTTGCAGCCCAAAATCATAAGGAAAGTTAAAAAAAGGCAGGCACCTCCTAAATGACAAATTTTCATAAGATAACCTCAAATTTTCAAAAAAATCTTCGCCGATTATGTGTTTTAATTCTGCTTGACGGCAATCCCGTAAAAAAGAATTTCTAAAAGTTCATCAATTTCTTTTTCCATATCTTCGCGGCTGTTAAAAACCAGTGGCAATTCCAGATGATGCAATACCGACTGAATACTGGAGGCCAAACGCATTATATTAGAGGACGGCTTGAACATATTCAGCTTTTGCCCCGTCTGGAAAATATCTTGAATCATCTCGCGTTCCGCAGTTTGAAAGGCTGTTTTATGCTCGGAATAAATTTTGAACAGTTCTTCGCCAACATCAATGATAACATCAAAAAGCTCGCGCAGGCGGTGGAAATGGATCAACTTTGCTAAAATCAGGCTGCGCAGTTGCTTTCTTGGATCTTCCTGAGAAACTACGGCTCTGCGCATTTCTTCCAAGATAATATCTTCTTCCCGCTGAATCACCGCATGCAGTAACTCCTGTTTACCACCGGGAAAATGATAATAAAGTGCCGTTTTAGCCACTCCGAGAAGACGGGCGATGTCAGTTAGAGAAGCTTTGCGGAAACCATGTTTGGCAATAACTGCAACACTGGCATCGAGTATTTTATTACGATCCAATATTATAGACATCAGAACCTCCTTAACAATTTAACGAAATGTTCAATTAGTAAAATAAAAGAATTGATTTTTTTTGTCAAGAAAAATCCACCGGCTAACCACTCACCGTCTGAATATTAATGAGCAACCCCGCCGCAAGCAGTGGGTATCATAAAGTGTACGGTTCTTCTCCAATCGCAGTAAACTGCGGGGAATACGACCCCGGGATCCCGAATAGCTTCGCCCAAACTCGCTCGCTTTCGGGATCAATTCCACTTTCGCTTCAAACTTCATTGCATTCGTTTTCAGCGAGTGTCATTGATTTAACTGATTATTGTTATATCTTTCTCCCAGATTATCATTATTGATTTTATCCGTATTTACCCGATATCAGGCAGTCTGTAATTTGAGATTGACAAACCGGCAGCAAAAGCATTAACTACTCAAAAACCTTTTAGAAATTATTTATCTTGTTCTGGTCGGCATTATCTATTCATTATTATGGATGTTAAACAAGACTGGCAAAAACGCTATAAGATTTCCTGTAAAAGACAGGATTCCAAACTGATCATTTACCTTACAGGAGACCTTGGCTTGAAAAATCTTACTTCTTTTGCCGCGGAGATCAGAAATTTATTCCGGGAACGGAAGGTCTCAGCGGCAGATATTGATTTTTCCGGTATTTCTTATATCGACAGTGCCGCCGCACTCGCCATACTGCAAATCCAAAAAAACGCAGCAAGTGAAAATGTTGATTGTTCTCTCATTAACCTGAGTGATGAAACAAAGGGAATTTTCAGCGTCATTTACGAAAAAGCACTGACTCAATTGCCCTTTAAGGCCAGTCACACACGCACAGGACTCGTGACCCAGGTTGGAGAAGCCTCCATCAGTATTATGCGGGATGTATTGAATTTCATAACTTTTACCGGTGAACTGCTGTTTGCAATTGCTTATACCGTTTTGCATCCCCGGTCGCTGCGGATCAGGGACGTTCTGTTTTATATGAAAAGAGCGGGTGTGGACGGTCTGCCGATTGTCGGATTGATCAGCGTGCTCATCGGACTCATCCTTGCGTTTATGTCTTACCTGCAACTGCGCACGCTTGGTGCTAATATTTATGTTCCATCATTGGTCTGTTTTGCCATGGTGAAAGAACTGGGGCCGATCATGACTGCCATTCTGGTCGCCGGCCGTTCCGGTTCGGCTTTTGCCGCGGAAATTGGAACCATGGTTGTTAATGAAGAGGTCGACGCCTTAAACACGATGGGCTTTAATGCAGTCCGGTTTCTGACCATACCTAAAGTTATCGCTGCAGTAATAGTTGTGCCGGTTCTGACGCTTTATGCAGATTTTTTTGGTATTATCGGCGGCTTGATAGTCGGAGTAACCGGTCTTGATCTGACCGCCAATACCTATATTATCCAGTCATTAAAAACCATCCAGGTTTTTGATGTGGTGACAAGCCTCATTAAAGCGGCCTTCTTTGCCGTGCTGATTGCCGGAGTCGGTTGCCAGAAAGGATTTCAGGTGCGTTCGGGTGCGCAGGATGTCGGTAAATATACGACTTCCGCCGTTGTTTCGGCGATTTTTCTGATAGTAGTAGCGGATTCTATATTTGCCATAATGTTTTATTATATGCGATAAGGAGCAGCAGGCTTTGCGTTCAACTCAAAACGAACCGATAATAGTTGTGGAAAAGGCCACTGTTCGCTTTGGCAGTAATACGGTATTGCAAGATGTCAGTTTTCAGGTGCGAAAAGGAGAAATTCTTGTTATTGTAGGTGAAAGCGGTTGCGGCAAAACGACGCTGCTCAAAGTTATGATCGGTTTGCAGAAAACCACATCCGGCAGAGTACTTTTTGGTGGAATGGACATAATGGCGGCGGAGGAGAGGGAATTAAACGATTTCCGGCAGAATATCGGGGTGCTTTTCCAATCCAGCGCACTTTTCAGTTCAATGACAATCCGGGAAAATATTGCCCTGCCGCTCACGGAATACACAAACCTTGATGCCGCGACAATTGACTTGATTGTTAAGATGAAATTGGGCATGGTGAATCTTGCCGGTTATGAAAATCATAATCCTTCGGAACTTTCCGGCGGAATGAAAAAACGGGCAGGCATCGCCCGCGCAATGGCTCTTGATCCGCTCGTTCTTTTTTTTGATGAATTATCCGCAGGCCTTGATCCCATTACGGCGGTCGAGCTGGATGATTTAATCATCAAAACCAACGAAGCGCTGGGGACAACAATGGTGGTCGTATCTCATGAATTGCAATCCATTTGCAAAATTGCCGACAGAGTTATCATGCTGGATAAAAAATCCAAGGGAATAATAGCAGAAGGAACCCCGGAAGATTTACGAGAAAAATCAACTGATCCCCGGGTGAAGAGTTTCTTCTTGAGGCAGGCACCGGAAAACAGTAATCAGGATAGGTCTTATGTCCGTTAGAAGTTCCAGATTTTTAATAGGTTTATTTGTCATAACCGGTTTGCTGATAGGCGCTTTTGCAATTATCTGGGTCAGTGCATCCGATTTCTTCCTCAAGGGCTTGACATATGTTGCTTATTTTGATGAATCGGTCCAGGGTCTGCAAACCGATTCCGCCGTTAAATATCGCGGAGTGGAAATAGGTAAGGTGGACAGCATCAAGGTTGCGCCGGACGAGCGTTTAATCGAAGTGGTTATGAAAATTAATTTGTCCGGCGATTTGCGGACGCACACCTATGCCCAGTTGAAAACCGCCGGTATTACCGGTATTGTTTTTGTCGAACTCGACCGCTATCGTTCGGGGGAAATTATTGATTCGCTGACCTATAAATTTGATGCCCCTTATCCGGTCATTCCTTCCCGCCGTTCGGAAATCAGCCGGTTTCTGGACGATACCAACATAATAATGCAAAACATCAAGGGTATTGATTTTCAGGGTATAGCCAATCAGTTGAAAAATACGACTAAAGCCATTGAAACATTCATAGCCGGAGATCGTGTCAACCGCACAATGAAAAATCTGGAATCCATGTCTGTAAACCTTGATAAATCGGTCGCCCGGATAAATAAGATTATTGAAGAAGGAAAAATCGAAGGCGTTTTAAAAGAAACCTCAGAGGCTCTGATCGATGCCCGTAAGCTGATCGAAAGCACCAGAAAGAAAATCGAATCCATAGACCTCGCTGCTCAGACGGTTAAAACCGGAGAAATTCTGGAGACTGTTGATAAAAGAACCAAGTCCATTTCTCTTGATTTGCAGGATACGGCGGAAAATCTCCGCATTACATCCGAATATCTGCAGAAACTTTCCGAAAGCTTAAATAATGATCCTTCGGAACTGATTTTCAGCAGGCCTGCGCCGCCTAAAAAACCCATGGAATAAACGGGAGAAGTCAAATGAAAACCTTTTTCTTGTTCATAAAACAACATTGCCGGACTACCGGAAACACTTTTTTTGCGCTCTTTTGTTTTGCGCTGGTTTTCGGCTGTGTCAGCACCGGAAAACCGCAGTTGCAGACGGAAAGTTATCTGCTTGATTATCCGGCACCGGTTTGGGAGCCGCGCTCCCGGATCGAGGATACCATCCGCATCAGCCGTTTTACCATTGCTTCCGCCTACAACAATACCAACATGATTTTCCGCGGGAACAGTTATGCCGTGGATTCTTTCAACTATAACCGCTGGGCGGTGAATCCTGCCGATATGGTGGGCGACAATCTGCTGCGTGATCTGCAGACAAGCGGATTGTTCCGTGCCGCTTTTTCCCGCTATGCCGTGGATGAAGGCAGATATCTTCTGCAGGGAGGCATAGAAGAATTTTTTCTGCGGACGGATAAAAGCGGTAACAAGGCTGTTCTCAGTCTCGATATAACGGTTAAGGATGTAAAGCAGCGGGAACCGGTCAAAAGAATTCTTTTCCAGAAGAAATACCGCGGGGAAGAACCGCTTGATGAACAGTCGCCCAAAGGATACTGCCGGGCGATGAGTCAGACGATGCAGAAACTTTCCCGGCAGATTATTGCAGACGTTTATCAGGCCGTAAACAAAACGGGAAATAAGTAAATATTTTCGCGGCGAAAAATTGATGAAGGAAATCAGCATACGGACAAATACGCGGGTGGAAATGATTGACATTACCTCCGCCGTTCAGAAAGCTCTGCAGGAAGAAAAAATCCAGAGCGGTTATTGCATTGTCTTCACGCTTCACACAACAGCAGCCGTTACCATCAATGAAAATGCCGATCCTGATGTGCCCCGCGACATTATCGCCGCCCTGGAGAGGGTGATTCCGCAAAATGCTTCTTACCGGCACAGCGAGGGGAATTCCCCCGCTCATGTCAAGTCATCTCTTATCGGCGCCTCCGAGCTGGTTTTAGTGGAAAACGGCCGAATTGTTTTGGGTACCTGGCAATCTGTTTTTTTCTGCGAATTTGACGGTCCCCGCCTCCGCAAAGTGATGATCAAGGCTGTGGCAGGATAATTGCTTTTCCCCGATAGTCCCCAATAATTAGTGTCTTAAATTTTCCAACCACCTGTGTTGGCAAATGGGTTCTTCTGTTGATATACTTTGCTCAGGAACGCCTTGTGCTCTTATGTTTTTTTGCTTTATACAGCATGGCGTCCGCTTTTTTGAGCAGGGTACCGGCATCGCTTACCCCATATTCCATGCAGGACAAACCACAACTTATGGAAACAGTAATGGGTATACCCTCGAAATCCAAGGGGCGATCTGCAAAAAATGATTTCAGACGGTAGACAAGTTCGGATGCTTTATCCAGAGATGTACTGGGAAGAACAATGACGAATTCGTCGCCCGCGAATCTCGCCACGACATCACTTCCACGAGTCATGCTTAGCAAATTATGAGCTATGTATGCAAGGACGCAATCACCTGCTTTATGGCCATAGCGGTCGTTGATTATTTTGAAGTCATCGACATCCAGGAAAACTACCGCAAGCTGGGTTTTATAACGCAAAGCCCTCTCAAATTCTCTGGATAATATCTGTTCCAGCACCCGGCGGTTTATTAATTGTGTGAGGGGGTCTCTGGAGGCCAGGATATTCAGTTTTTCATGGGCCATGACATTGGACAGGCAAAGGGAAACAATTGTTGCCAGTTGTTTGAGCAAAGTCGTACCCATTCCCGGTTTGTAGCGGAATGCTGAATCGTCGCCGGAATTAAGGCTTCCGATAATTTCTCCATCCAGGGTAAGGGGAGTGACAGCCAGAGATTGCAGACGATTTTTATACTGTTGAGGGAGCAAGGCCTGAAAAGCTTTTAGATTATCATTGACCAGGACAGGATCTATAGAATTATTGATGAGTGCCAGAAATGCCCCTTTTGCTATGAAATTCGTGCGTCCATTAAGAATTTCCGAAGACGCTGATTTTTGAATCATACAGGCGATATCGCTGCCTTCGATGAGCGAAATCCAGACATAGGGGATATTCCGTTTCTTCTGAATTTCCGTCAGCAGCTTTTCCAGAAAATCCCTGAAGTTCAGAATGGACAGAACACTCGTTTCAATCTCGAAAAATTTCTGAGCAATCTCCTGATTTTTTTCCAATGCTGCCACGATTTTTTCCAGGTCGTTCATATACTCTGCTCTCGCTCAAAATTTGACAGAAATTACAATATCTCCGGAATTAAAACAATCTCATTTAGCAAAGCATTGCGAATACAATAGTTCATTATTGTCGCACTAAAGTTGATTTTAACCGGTGATGACTTTTCTGAAAACAGCCACCATTTGTTCATGAATCCGGCCGTTGGAAATAAGAACATTTGGTGAAAGAAGATTCCAGGGCCGGCCGCCGAGGTCGGTTACTTTTCCACCCGCTTCTTCCAGAATAAGAGATGCGGCTGCCGTGTCCCAGGGCTTGAGTTTCAATTCCCAGAAACCGTCGAACCGTCCTGCAGCGACATAGGCGATATCGAGTGCTGCTGCACCGGCACGCCGTATGGCTTGAGCTTTTTTTGCCATTGTCTGGAAGTGATTGAGGTTGTTTTCTTCGCTTTCCCGGATATCGTAGGGAAAACCTGTGGCCAAAAGACTGTAGTTGAGATCTGATGTTTCGGACACGGCAAGTTTTTTGCCGTTGAGCTGTGCTCCTTCGCCACGCACAGCAACAAAGGTATCCTGACGCGTTGGGTCGTAAACCACTCCCAATATTATTGCTCCATCTTTTTCCAGGGCAATGGAAACGCAAAAAACCGGATAGCCATGGGCATAATTGGTAGTTCCGTCCAGAGGATCGATTATCCAGCGCATTTTCGACTCGCCGGATATGGCCGGAGATTCTTCCGATAATATCCCATGGTCGGGGTAGTTCCGTTTAATTGCTTTTATAATTAATTTTTCCGACATTTTATCGGCTTCGGTAACCAAATTGATATCGCCTTTGTATTGAATATCCAGTAACTTATTTAATTTTTCCATGAGCAGGGCGCCTGCTTCCCAGGCTAAATTTACGGCAAACTTTTTCACTGGCGGCATTATATAATTACTCCTGTTTTCATAATGAGTTGCGGATACTTGTAATAAAATTCCCCAAGAAAATAAAGGCTTAAAATGGAAAGTTTAAAAAGTTGCGCTTACCGGAAATTAATGCTAGACAATCTCAAGCAAATATTTTTGTTAGTGATTCTTTAATATGACGGAAGAAACGACCCCCCCAAAAGATTTTTTAGAATTAAGAGCAAAAAGAGAAGCGTTAGGATTGACGCTCAAAGATGTTTTTGCCCTTACCAGGATTAGTGTAGTTAATCTGGAGGCAATTGAAACCGGAAACTTTTCCGCATTACCAGTTCCGCTTTATGCCAGGAATTTTATTAAAACATATGCCCGGATACTTGCTGTAGATAGTGGGCCGATTCTGGAGGGTTACGAAGCATATATTAGTTTATTGAAAACAAACGTGCCGCAGGTGCGGGTGGATAATCCGGAAAAAGGCGAAAAAGGCCAGCCGATCGGTAAAATCAGCCATCGTAAAACATATATAATAACAGCAGTTGTAATTATAGCTGTCATTGCCGTTTTTATAATTTTTCAACAGTGCCAAAGAGGTCCGGGAATTACCGGCAACCAGCCTGTAATTCCCCCGGTGGCTGTCCAACCGGATGTAAAAACGCCGGAACCGGCAAAAGAAATAAGCGAACCGGTTACCGCTGAAACCGGGAAACCAGTTCAACAGGTGGTAATACCGGTTCAAAAAAAAAGTATGACCCAGTTAAAACCGGTGGTACAACAACCCCCACCGGAAGTTGAAAAAACAAAACCCGTTGTAGTTGATACAGAGACGGAAAGCCTTGTAATTAAAGCCGTTGAAGATACATGGCTGAGGATAACCATTGATCGGAATCCGCCTTTTGAAGTTCTTTTAAAACCTGGAGAAACAATTGAACGCAAAGGAAGTGATTTTGAAGTGGATGTTGGAAATGCCGGTGGAATTAAAATACAATTTAAAGGTAAAATCATAGAAGGATTGGGAAAATCTGGTCAGGTGATCCATTTGCGGCTGCCATAATAAAAAATACATTAAAAGAGGTGAAAAATGTTTGGAATAGGCGTACCGGAACTTTTGATAATATTGGTAATAGTAGTAATTATTTTCGGAGTTGGAAAACTGCCGGAAATAGGATCGGCTTTGGGCAAGGGAATTAAAGGTTTCAAGAAAGCCATGAATGGTAGCGATACCGACGCAGCTAATACACCTGCCAAAAAAGAAGATGAAAAGAAATAGCCGGAACAGAACAGGAATATTGCTTCCCATAATAAGCGAGCTGACAACAGAACTGCATTATTCAGTCAAACCGTTAGTTAAAAGGCGGAACTTATATGGCGAGAATCATGCCTGGACAGGCAATGGCGTAATCAGACTGCGGATGATTTTTACACCAGCGGTTTTTTTGCTTTCCAGTAGATAAGGTACTGTTCTTCGCCCACATCAATCGAGAGTTCTTCCCGCATTTCATAGCCAAGGTTTTCATAGAACTTCTTTGCCGGAAGAGAAACGCTCAATTCTACCGCGGTGCATCCCCTCAACTTAGCTCTGTTTTCCAGCTCAATCATCAAAGTCCGGCCATACCCGCAGCGTTGGAAAGCAGGATGAACAAAAACGCCGAAGATGTCGGCTCCAACGATTGAACCTGTAGCTATCAGCGTTCCGTTTATTTTCTCCAGGATTATATTTCCCTTCCGGTGCCGCTCCATAATTTTTTCCGCAGAATGAAATTCTTTAAAGTATTGTAATGCACGGGGAGGATATATACCGGTATAGCAGACATCAATGATGTGGTCGATCAACCGGCAAACAAAACCCAACTCATCTTCCTTAAATTCGCTGATCTGGAAATCAGACGCGTTGCTCATTAATAGCATACCACCTTAGAATTGGTCCGGCCGAAAAATCGGATTGCAGAATTTGTTTCCGCTTTCTGTAACCATCCTCAGTATTTTGAAGAAGTGCACAACCGACTGCACGTGTTGTCTTTTTCTACAATAAGTTTGTTGTGGAAAAGCTATTCTTTTATCTTTAGATTGTTTTGTAAGTAATTTTTGAAATCCGGAAAATTGTTGGCCATGACTATGGCCCTACCCTGGCGCCCGTCAATACCTTTCATACTTGCGGGCAATTCCGGGATAAAACCTAACAGTTTTTCGATCTCCTCCGGGAATTTAGCCGGATGTGCCGTTTCCAGTGATACGGCCAGATGAGTATCCGCCGTTAGGTTTTTATATACTTCCAGTCCGGCCCAGCCCACGGCGCCGTGCTGTTCCAAAATCGCGCCGTAGCTTTCATACGTGTTTTTAATGGTTTTCCTGGTTTTCTCATCCGTGATGCTTACTGAAAAAATATGCCGCCGCATCTCTGCGAGGTCCGGATAAAGGTGTACAAGGCCCGAGCGGTCCACTGTGCCGCCGTATAATTCGAAAAACCGCGCGAGATTGCTGGGATGTCCCACATTCATGGCGTTCGATATACAGGCTCGCGACGGGGAAACTTTTTGGTAAATGCCTGTTTTCAGATAATCGGGAAATTCATCATTTTCGTTGGTCGGCATTATGAGTCTGGCTACCGGTAATCCCATGCGTCTTGCGTATTCGCAGCCCAAAGCGTTACCGAAATTTCCCGAAGGTACGGAAAAAACCATTTGTTCACCGGCTGAGGCAAGTTGCGCATAAGCATAAACGTAATAAATGATCTGCGGCAGAATCCGGCCGAAATTAATTGAGTTGGCCGAGGTCAGATTAAATTTCGTAAGTTCCGGATCGGAGAAAGCCTGTTTGACCAAATTCTGACAATCATCGAATTTGCCGTGGATAGAAAGCGCCTGAACGTTACCACCGATCGTGTCGAGTTGCTTCTTTTGCCGTAAACTTACTTCCAAAACCGGATAAAGAATGGTGACATCAATTCCGGACACGCCCCGGAAAGCGTCGCCTACCGCACTGCCGGTATCGCCGGATGTGGCAACCAGAATGTTCAGCCTTTCGCCTTGCGGACGGCAGTGACTCATCAGCCGTGCCATCATCCTTGCAGCAAAATCCTTAAAAGAAGCCGTCGGTCCCTGATCCAGACGCATGATGAATGTTTGCGGATATACTTCTTCGAGCGGAACCGGAAAGTTATAGGCGTCACGAACTACGCTATCCAGAACATCGGCGGAAAACTCATCGGCAAGAAATGCCTGTGCCACAAGCAATGCGGTTGACCGGTAGGGTTTATCCTTCAAGGCATGAATATCTGCTAAAGAAAGTTGCGGAATCGAATCGGGAACGAATAATCCTTCATCGGAAGCCTGTCCGGTAAGCAATGCTTCTTTAAAGGAAACAAGACCGGTGAAGGGAGTAATTCCGGAGACATTTATTAAGTTGCGATTGGTGCTGTAATAGTGAATGGACATAGTCATCCTTTTGTTAAAATCTTTTCTTCTTTTAAGCTTATTGCCCGAAATAAATCAATAAAAAATAGAGGGCGTAACCGGAAAGAGCAATATAAAAAATCCGGCAAATCCCGTTGGAAAATATGGCTGTATGTGGTAGAAACAACAAAACGGTGTTGGACGTTGGCAACGTTTATCAACAAACTTTCAGGCAAGGGAAAAATGGAAGAAAAAAAGGTTATCCGTCTTACGGAAACAGTACACGGCGCCGGTTGAGCCTGTAAGATAGGTCCGGGAGACCTGCAGGAGGCTTTGCGCGATTTACCGCTAGTTACTGACCCGAATTTACTTACCGGGATAGAACATGCGGAAGACGCGGGAGTGTATAAACTGAGCTCCGAACTTGCTTTGGTGCAAACGGTTGATTTTTTCACTCCGACTGTTGACGATCCTTATACTTTCGGCCAGATAGCGGCAACAAATGCACTCAATGATATTTATGCCATGGGCGGAAAACCGCTCACAGCGATGAATATTGTCTGCTTTCCGGTAAAGGAAATGGATATCGGCATATTGCACAACGTCCTTCGAGGCGGCCTCGATAAAATGCGCGAATCGGGAACACTGCTCGTCGGCGGTCATAGCGTCGAGGACAGTGAAATCAAATACGGACTTGCGGTAACCGGTTTGATTCATCCGGACAAGGTTTTGTTTAACCGAGGCGCTGTTGCCGGAGACAGTCTCATTTTAACCAAGGCTCTGGGTACCGGGATTGTAAGCACAGCTCTGAAAGGCGGCGAGGCCGATTCTGAGTTGTTGAATAAGGCTGTCGATTCCATGACCCGGCTTAATAAACAGGCTGCTGAACTGATTGTAGAAAACGGCGGTATTCATGCCTGTACCGATATAACCGGTTTTGGTTTTTTAGGCCACGCCGCTGAAATGATTGAAGGCAGTACTGTTGGTTTAAGCATAAATTCGGCTGCCGTTCCCGTATTTGGCGGCCTGAAAAAATTAGTTGAGGAAGGTTTTGTTCCCGGCGGCCTCTACCGCAATAAAGATTTTCGTATTTCTCAGATTGAATTTGCCTCTACCTGTCCGGCATGGCTTGCCGATGTTTTTTTTGATCCCCAGACGGCAGGCGGACTGTTCTTCAGCCTGCCTGCTGCACAGGCTCCGGTTCTCCTCGAGAAAATGCATCGTGCCGGAGTCAATGATGCTGCTATTGTCGGTGAAGTTGTTGCAGATCATCCCGGCAGAATATTTGTTTACTGAACGGATTGACGGGTATCTTTAATTCATGGGAAGAGGAGCGGTTTTTATCAAGAAAGAGACGGAGCTGAATCTGATAAAGCTCCTGGATATTGTCGCGCCGGATGATTCATTGCTTCTGCTCATGTGCGGCAGTCCTGATCCCGATGCTATTGCTTGTGCGCTGGCTCTGCGAGAACTTTTGCAGCGGCGGCGCAGGCTTGTCCGGAGTGTTATTGCCTCTACGGAACCTGTGAGCAGGCAACAAAACAACGATCTCATTTTTGCCATGCGGATTAACGTTCAGCTGATTAATAATATCGATCTGGCTTCCTATCGTTTAATTGCGCTTGTCGATGCCCAGCCTTCTTTTTTAAGCGGCATGTTAAGTTTTCTGCAGCCGCACATCGTTTTTGATCACCATCCGCGTGAAGGCGCCTGGCACGCTCCGGTGGAGGATATCCGCCCAGACTACGGGGCTTTATCCACTGTAATGACGGAATATCTGTTGTGCGCCGGTGTTAAGATTTCCCGCGGTCTGCATACAGCCCTCCTCTATGGGATCAAAACGGATACCGATAACTTTGACCGCGACACGATTGCCGAGGATATCAGCGCTTACACCTACCATATGAAATATGCCAATATGCAGTTGATCCGCCGGGTTGAACTTAACCAGACGCCGGGCCGGTTTTTAAAATATTTCGACCATGCCTTCCATCACATGAAAAATTTTCGCGGCAGGCGTGTTTGTTTTCTGGGGAAAGTAGAAAGCTCCGATGTCTGCGTTCAGGTAGCTGATTTTTATCTGCGTTTGATCGGTACTTATTATGTTGTGGTAGCAGGCATTGTTGAAGACAGGCTCATTATTACTTTTCGCGGCGACGGCTACAGACAGGATTGCGGAGCGCTTGCCCAGAAAGCGTTTGGTTTGTACGGCAGCGGAGGAGGACATAAAAGCGCAGCCAGGATGGAAATCCCTCTGGCGATTTTGGACCGTCATCTGGATGTTAACCTGTCCCAACAAAATGTTGATAGGTTTCTTGTTGAAAACCTGAAGAAAGCCCAAAGGACAAAACCGGAATCATTGCATACCGGAAGGGAGAATTGATGAAAAAACTGGGATTTAAAAAGGAAACAACTGTCGGCCGTTATCTTGATCCATTTAATAATTTTCAGGAAAAGCAGGTCTCTTTTGAAGTGCGTTATGATGACATTACCGGCGTTTCCAGCCGTATTTTACTCTACCGCTCGCGCATGTCTCTCAAGCCCGAAGTTGATTCCTATCTGGAAAAATCTCCGGAATCTTTATGTCCTTTTTGTCCCGGTCTTTTTGAAAAGCTGACACCGAAGTTTACTCCGGATATCATTTCTGAAGGAAGGTTTCAGCGGGGCCAGTCTTATCTTTTTCCCAATGCTTTTCCGTACGATCAAAATCACTCGGTGGCAATATTTTCACCGCGGCATTTTGTTCCGATGAATGAATTGACACCGGGTTTTATGCAAAACGGATTCAAGGTCTGCGGAGATTATTTCCACCGGATGGCCCAGATGAATCTGGGCTATAAATATTGTTCCATAAACTGGAATTATATGCCGCCGGCCGGTGGTGGAGTGATTCATCCGCATTTACAGACGGTAGTTGGTTTAAAACCCACGAATTATGTACAGCGGCTTCTGGAGAGCGCCCAAAAATATGCCGGTAATGCCAATGGTAATTTATGGCGCAATCTGATTGTCCTGGAAAAGGAGGCGCAGGAAAGATTTATTACCTCTACAGGATCGATCAGCTGGCTTACCAGCTTTGCACCTAAAAGCATGGGGGGAGAAATAGATTTTATTTTTCAGGAAAAATCGTCTTTTTTTGAATTGACGGAAGCGAATATTGCTGAGTTGCTGAGCGGACTTTCCAGAATATTCAGTTACCTGCATTTGAATAACTTTATAAGTTTCAATATATCACTCTATGCTCCGATGATTAATGATAATAACTTTTGGGTGCAGGGGAAAATAGTGCCGCGCTTTGTGGTTAATCCGCTAGGTACCAGCGATATCAATTATTTTGAAAAACTGCACAATGAAATTATTTGTCCGGTTGTGCCGGAAGAATTATGCCGCGAACTGCAGCCGTATTTTAATTCATAATCAGAGTTAAAGCTTTTACCGGACTGAATTTTTTCATCGGGGAAAGAGAAGTCAGGTTAAATAAAAAGGCAACGCCGGGAACGTTGCCTTTTTATTTACTCAAGTTGTTCTTCAAGCACTAATCTGCTTTGCTGTCTGTTTTAGTATTTGTCGGCGCCGGTTCACTTGCGGCAGATGTTGTTTCGGTAGTTGCTTCTTTAGCCGGTGTTGATGCTGATGGTATTTTCTTTCCGCCGTAGTCCGTAGCGTACCACCCTGAGCCCTTCAGGCTGAAAGAAGAAAGGGAAACAATTTTCGAAACTTTACCTTTGCAGAATTTGCAGCTTTTCAATTCCGGATCGGTAATGCCTTGAAATGCTTCAAATTGTTTACCACATTTCCGGCATTTATATTCATAAATCGGCATAATAAAAACCTCCTGACTAATTATATATATCGCAAATTTTAAAACTGCTGCTGAAACAATCTAAAACAATATCCAAATCATGATACTTTACCGGTTGCAGGGCGCTTTTGGTTAAAGTGTGAACTATCGCCTCTTCCTGCTCTTTTTTCTCCCAGGATGAATCAAAATCAACCTCTCCACTGCCAAATCGTAAAACATGAATCAGTTCATGCACGGCGATATAAAGCAATAAGGTGTTGAACTTGATAAACGGATTTGCCCTCTCTACCGCATCCAGAATAATATTGTCCTGCAAACAGATTCGATAAAAATCAAAACTTTCCTTATTCTCTTGTGCCGGATCATCCTGCTTCTCGTAAGCGTATTTACACAGGTGGGCAAATGCGCCTTCTTTTATTTCATGTTGCTCCAAATAAGCAAGCGTTTTTACATCATACCTGCTCTTTTTCAACTGTTCTTCGCTGATTCGAAAATGGCGCGAAACCAGTTTTTCGGCATCGTTAAATGCCTTACTGGCCAATGGTAACTGGATTGTATTAAAATAACGAGTCACAAAAACACCTTATGAATGTTATTAAATTCCGGAGGTATTATATCCATTGGACATCCCCGTGTCAATAATACAGCCGCCTGAATATCTCCAATTACATAAGATTGTCGACAAACTCTTACTTGCAACAATATCCACCTTTCTTTTCTTTGGCCTTCAATTGCCTATAATCCGGCATCTTACACATAAATCTTCTGCCTTCAGCCTATTTTCCTTTTTTTTCACATTTCGTTAAACCGCTTGAACATTCCATTGAAAAAAAATGATGAGAAAAACGAGCTTTGGCGGT
>MVRV01000138.1 GCA_002068015.1 Smithella sp. PtaU1.Bin162 | reverse complement strand
TGGACTGCTACGACCGATTCAATTCTGCAAAAGATCGAAAGACTTTGTAAGTATATTTATGGGACAGCACACTAGCGCATGCCCAGCAGCTTTCTGGCAACAACAACTCTCTGAATTTCGTTTGTTCCCTCATATATCTGGCAAATCTTGGCATCACGCATGTGCCGTTCCGCCGGATATTCTTTAATATATCCATATCCGCCGAATATCTGCACCCCTTCAATGGCCGCCCTCATTGCCACATCCGAAGCATAGTACTTGGACATGGCCGATTCCTTTTCATAGTTCAGGCCGTTATCCTCCAACCACGCGGCACGCAGCAGAAGCAGTTCCGCCGCATCCAGCTCCGTCGCCATATCCGCCAGCTTAAACTGAATGGCCTGAAAAGTGGTAATCGGTTTGCCGAATTGCACCCTCTCTTTAGCAAAATTAATCGCATCTTCCAGTGCTGCTCTGCCGATGCCGCAGGCCTGTGCCCCTATACCGATACGGCCGGCATTAAGTCCCTCCATCATTTGCTTAAAACCCTGACCGGGATTACCCAATATGTTTTCCGCAGGAACCTCGGCATCCTCAAATATCAATTCGGCTGAACCTACCCTAGTTTAACGGACACTTCAAAAAGAGTACACAAGAGTGTACAATGAAGAAGAAAGGAGTGTCCAATGCGGAAGGAAAGACAGTCATTTAGCCGGGAGTTTAAGCTGGAAGCAGTAAGGTTGATGGAAGAAGGCAAGAAGCCACCCGCGGAGCTGGCCCGCGAGCTTGGTTTGAGGAGAAACCAGCTTTATAAATGGAAAGAGCAGACTGATAAATGCGGTGGTAATGCATTTCCTGGACAGGGGAGACCTCCTGCAAGAGGTTCAACAGCGGAAGAGATCAACCGGTTAAGACATGAGTTAACAAAGGTTAAGGAAGAGAACGAAATCTTAAAAAAAGCCGCGGCGTTCTTTGCGCGGGAGTTGAAGTGAAGTATAGGTTTATCCGGTTGCAGAGAACGCAGTATAGAGTAGCGGTGATGTGTAGAGTTCTGGAAGTATCCAGAAGCGGCTATTATGATTGGGTGGATCGTCCTGAGAGTAGCAGAGCAAAACGGCACCGGGATTTAACAGTTAAGATACGGCAGTCTCATATTGCCAGCAGGAAGATATACGGCGCACCGCGCATTCATGGCGATTTGATTGATCAAGGAGAGCAGGTTGGTCGAAACACCGTGGCCTGTTTGATGCGGAAAGCGAACATTCAGTCGAAAGTGCATAAACGTTTTGTGGTTACTACAGATTCCAGACGGACAAAGAAACCCGCTGATAACTTACTGGGCGGAACATTTACATCAGACACAGCCAATCAGAAGTGGGTATCCGATGTGACGTTTATACCGACCCGGAAAGGTTGGTTATATTTATCAGCGATTATGGATCTTTACTCCCGGATGATTGTTGGCTGGTCAATGGGAGAGAAAAACAGTACAGAACTGGTTGGAGATGCTTTAAAGATGGCGGCGGCTCATAGGAAAGACATTCAGGGAGTGCTTTTACATTCTGATCAAGGGGTGCAGTATGCGTCCACATCTTATCAGCAATTATTAAGTAATCTCGGCATAATCTGCAGCATGAGCCGGAAAGGTAATTGCTGGGATAACGCACCAATGGAGAGTTTCTTTCATTCTTTGAAGACTGAGTGGGTTGGTTTTGAGGATTATAAGACACGATCTGACGCCAGAACCAGTCTTTTTGATTACATTGAGTTATTTTACAATCGCAAACGCAGACATTCTACGTTGAAGTACAGAAGTCCTTGGGCATTTGAAAATGCCGGGGTTGTCCCCTAACCAAGGTGTCCGTTTTTCTGGGGTAAGATCAGGCTGTCCCGGAAGCTAAAATCCCCATCTTTTCTTCGACTTTCCCGACATGAAAACCCGGTGTGTCTTTTAAATCGACCAGCAATGTGATTATGCCTTTGGCGCCGGCCGCAGGATCAGTTGTTGCCGCCAACACACAATAATGGGCTACATTACCGTTGGTGATAAATGTCTTCGTACCGTTGACTATGTATTTGTCGCCTTTTAAAACAGCCCGGCATTTTAATGAAGCTGCATCGGAACCGGCGGATGCCTCCGTCAAACCATAACAGCCTTCAACTTTCCCTCCGGCCACGGGAGTCAGAAACTTGTGTTTCTGTTCTTCAGAACTGACCTGCCCCCTATACTTGTACTACATGCTAAGTTAGAATTCTGCTATTTTGAGGGCTGATTGTTCAGAAGAAACCCAATTCGCGCCCATAGGCTCGCAGCCTCTTCATAAGGGAAATAATGTTTCATTTCTTATTCATCTGCGTAGGGTGCGATTTTCCCTGCAGCAAAAATTCCGGACAGTGTCACTGAGCGTCTGCAGTTCTTCCGATAATCCAAACTCCATTATTTAGTCCTCTCTTTCTTGGTTTAATATTACAACCGCGCTGCCAGCATTCTGATTTTTGTTGGCCGAACAGACCATCAGCGTCTCTCCGCGAAAGTAATCAATCCCATTTTCCTCAGTATTTTACGTCGCTGACTGACGCGCAGTCTGCCGATACACCTCGAAATACCGTATTTTCAAGACATTCTGAGGAGATACCGGAAGAGGCTGAGAATATCTGTCCAAAATAATTTTTAAAAAAGATTATTTCCACTGGGTAATTTACGTGGGTGAAAAATAAAATCCGAAAAGAAACCACCTTGACGACGATTTAATATCATATTAAATTAAATTCTACAGCTATTTCATGAGTTGAAATTATATAACTTAGGCTAAACAAAAACGCAGATGGATTCGCTTTTGGGATTAGTATCGCGCCAAGTTGTTTGCTGGATTGGGAAAGCCCATCCCTGGTCAGCTGTTTCGGCAAGAGTTTCTTTATGTATTTAATTGACAAAATAAAGTTGTATGATATTAGTACAGCCTGTACGACAAACATACAAAACAAAAACTAGAAAGCAAATTCTGAAGGAACTTATATGGAAGAGCTATCCTTTTATAAGAATATCAGGTGGGATGATTTATGTGACCAGTCATTCCTGGTTATGGTTTTGGAGTCTATGTATGATGCTCTTGTGGTCGTGGATTCTACGGGATTAATCGTTTATGTCAATCCCGCTTACACGCGGGAGCTCAACGTGAAGTCCAGTAAAGTAGTCGGCAAAAGAATGAAGGATATAGCCCCTGAATCAATTGTTCTGAAAGTCCTGGAGACCGGTATGCCCGAGATAGGAGTGCAATCAAGAATAATAAAATTAGGGATTGATGTTATTGTAAACAGCACCCCAATATTTAAGGATGGAAAGTTGACAGGTGTTGTTTCGGTTTTTAGAAATATAACTACGATCAGGAATTTGAGCGAACAATTAGAAAAAATGAAGGACTATCAGGATTACCTGCAAGAACAGCTTCTTAAAAGGGCTTTGCCTGAAGAATTCAAGGGAATTATTGGAAATAACACGAAATTCAGGAGTATGCTTACAAGAGCGATGTTGGCTGCTCGGTCGGAGATAACCATCCTCATTCAGGGGGAAACAGGTACCGGAAAAGACCTGATTGCAAATGCTGTTCACAATGCGAGCAAAAGAAAAAAAAATCCATTCATAGAAATAAATTGTGCCGCAATACCAGAAAATTTGTTGGAATCCGAATTGTTCGGCTATGAAGGGGGCGCATTTACAGGAGCTAAAAAAGGAGGTAAACCTGGGAAAATAGAATTGGCTGATAAAGGCACCCTATTTCTTGATGAGATCGGAGATATGAGCATCGTGCTACAGTCAAAATTATTAAGGGCACTACAGGAGAAAAGAATTGAAAGAATTGGAGGTATTGACTCAATCAAGGTGGATATAAGGCTTATTGCGGCAACTAATCAGAACCTTGAAACATTGATCCAGGAAAATAAATTCCGCAAGGACCTTTTCTACAGGCTAAATGTGTTTAGTATAGAAACGATTCCCCTTAGAGAAAGAAGAGACGATATTCCCATCTTAAGTTATTATTTTTTAAAAAAATTTTCCGAAGAAGAGAATAAAAAATGCAAATTATCTGAAAATGTATTGAACAAGTTTATGGAATACAACTGGCCTGGTAATATTCGCGAACTGATGAATATTGTGGAAGCAGCTGTGGTAACCTGTAATTCAAGATTCATCGAGCTAAGGCATTTACCCGCATACTTTACTGCGGCGATTTCCATGCATCGCACAAAAAAACAAAATGAATCTTTCCGTCTCGATAGCTGTACGATGAAGGTGGAGAAAGAATGCATTATGAATGCACTAAAAGAATCTAATAATAACAAGTCAAAGGCGATTAAAATGCTTTGTATCAGTCGGAGTGCTTTTTACGAAAAATTAAAGAAGTATCAGATCGCATGAGCACCTGATAAGCTGCACCATCATTTTAGAAAACTATTTTAGTCTTCGTTTCTGTTACAATTCATTATTCACCTATCCTGAAGTGCTTACGGATAATCGCTTGAATTCCAAGCGGATCTTTTCATTTACCTCCATGCATGTTCGAAAATCAAACAGTTCATCTGTTTTCGTGGCCACAGCACCTGTCCAATTAAGTTGGATGAGCATCTACGAATAAATTAATAAGTTCAATATCTTACGGACAGAATACTGAGAAATCAATCCTCTGGTTTTCAAGTAGGCACAGTAATTGCCTTATATCCACGCCGGAAAGGGAAAAAACCTCAAATGCAGTGATTGGATATTAGATCACCATTATAATTCTATTGGCCGGCAGGTGATGATATTTTTTCAATAGGATCTCGTACCCACTCGAATGCGACATAGTGCATCATCACACAGTAATCATAAAAAAGAAGTAAAGGAAGGATAGCTGATGAGTAAAAAAACTAAGTTTGTTAAAGCGGATGAGGCAGTTAAAGCAATTCGATCTGGAGATGAAATCGTCTTAGCCAATTTTTGCGCCGAACCACGCCACCTCCCGATGTCGTTGGTCGATAGGGCAAGCGAGCTAAAGGGTTGCCGGATCTTTCACCTGACCCCGTTTGGGCCATTTCAGAAGAAGATGGCTGATCCGGGCATGGAGAAGCATATTCGAATTGCAACCCCTTTCTGTGGAAGAAGAAAAGACGTCAGAAGATTGCTTGGAGAGGGTCGTGCGGATTTTTACCCAATGTCATTTGCACGATATCCTGAAGTGCTTAGATCCGGCGACTACAAAAGTGATGTCCTAATGCTCACCGTGTCCTCCCCGGATAATTATGGTTACTGCAGCCTGGGGGTTTCTGTAGATTATGCATTTGCTGTCCTCGAGCGCCCCTGCAGGTTAGTTCTTGCAGAGATCAATCCAAATATGCCCGTAACGTATGGGAGGTCATTCATACACATATCAGATATTGATTATGCGGTCGAAACGACAGATCCCATATTTGAGCTTGAGCAGTTTGAAGTCGGCGAAATCGAAAGAAAAATAGGAGAGAATGTGGCCTCGCTTGTAGATGATGGCTCCACAATACAGATTGGCTATGGCGCTATAAGTGAAGCGGCCATACTTTTTATGGGTGGAAAGAAAGATCTTGGCATGCACGGTGAAATGGTTCCCGAACATGTAAGGCCACTCGTTGAATCGGGCGTCCTGAATAATTCCAAGAAGAGCATGCACAAAGGGAAGATCGTCTGCACGTTCCATGGAGGTACCAAGGAGCTGTATAAATGGCTGAACCATAACGCTATAATTGAGATGCAGCCGGTAGACTATACGAATCATCCGCGAATTATTGCGCAGCAAAGCAAAATGGTAGCCATCAATGCAGCACTCCAAGTCGACCTTTTCGGTAATATCTATGCAGATGTCCTCGGTCTGAACGATCAATATACGGGCTCGGGCGGCCAAATTGATTTTGCACTTGGTTGTGCAGTTTCCGATGACGCTAAATTCGTTACGACCCTATCCTCTACTACCAGCGATGGCAAATATTCGCGCATAGTATTTCATCCGATGCGTGAACAGAATCCCTTTGCTCCTCAGCAGCCTTTGGTTCCCAGGTATCTTGCGGATTATGTGGTAACCGAATTCGGTGTCGCACATCTGAAAGGGAAGAGCAACAATGAAAGGGCGAGAAGTCTCATCAATATTGCACATCCGAGTTTCCGGGCAGAGCTGACCGATCAAGCCAGGAAAGCCGGTCTGATTTACGGTAAATAATTTATAATAAAGATTGGAGGTATTTCATGAATTTTGCTTTAACTGAAGAGATTAAAGGTATCCTTGATACAGCCCATCGTTTTGTCGAGCGGGAGGTTGTGCCAAGATTAAAAGAAGAAAATTTCAAGCGAGACATGGTTTCCAAAATGGGTGAACTGGGCTTTTTTGGCTGCGCATTTCCGCCCCGCTATGGGGGGTCTGACTCGGGTTTTCTGGCCCACTCCGTAGTTTGCGAGGAGATATCTCGCGGCGATTCAGGCCTCAGGTCGCTCTTTAACCTTCAGGCCATGACCGTTCCTTATACCATGATGGAATGGGGAACAGAGGCCGTACGTGATAAATATGTAAAAGACTTGGTCCTTGGTGCAAAGCTGGGCTGTACCTGTTTCTCAGAACCTAATGCCGGATCTGATCTGGCTGCGATCGAGACCCAGATAGCGGATAAAGGTGACCATTTTGAAATCAACGGATCCAAGACATGGATCTCCAACGGCACGGTTGCAGACTATGCCGTTGTCTATGGCACTACTGACCGAAACCTGAAACGCCGAGGGTTATGTGCGGTGGTAGTAGAGACAAAACAGACGGGCTGGATTGCCCGGGAAACACCAAAATTAGGCGATAAGTCTTCACCTATTGCCGAAATTACTCTCGAAAACGTTACGGCGCCCAAAGAAAACCTTTTGGGGAAAATGGGAGATGGATTCACGGTTGCCATGACCGCCCTGGACCGCGGCCGTATCAGTGTTTCCAGCGGTGCAGTTGGCCTTGCCCAGGCTTGCTTGGAAGCTTCAGTAACTTATGCAAATCAGCGTATAGCATTTGGCAAACTGATTCGCGAATTTCAGCAGGTAAAAGCCGTTATTGCGGAAATGGCGGCCCAAATTGAAGCAGCACGTTTGCTTGTGCGAAAAGCGGCGTGGCTTAATGATCAGGGATTACCTTTCACAAGGGAAATTGCGATCGCAAAATATTTCTCGGGTGAAGTTGTTGTTCGGGCAGCTGGCTTGGCAATGGAAGTTCACGGGGGCATGGGGTACTCTCTAGAAATGCCGGTAGAAAAGTATTATCGGGATTCCAAGCTCTATCAGGTTGGAGAAGGAACTGTAAATATAATGAGACTGTTAATAGGGGATGACGCATTGGGTATTAAAAATGCTAATCGCCCAAGATTTCACACCCCCAGTGAATTCCGAGGGCAGGAATAGTCCCCACTCCAGCACTCTGAAAATCCAACCCTCCGGATATAAATACAGGAAAGGAGGTTGTTTGTAGGAATTCAAGCTTGTATTGTATGGTGTGCAAGGAGTAGCTATTGATCGAAGCGATAAATTGCTTCATTAATAATGAGAGAAAAAACTTAAGAATTATTCAAAAAAGGAGGAAAGGAATGATTAAATCTTTAGTAAAATATTTACTTGTGGCCTTGACAGTGATTGGTTTTATGCCAGGGAAAGAATCTATTGCGGGACAACCCTTTATGCTCGCTACAGCCGGTACCGGCGGAACCTATTATGTGATCGGCGGAGCAATGGCGGATGTTATGCGCAAATTCGACAACACAAAAGTTACTCCGCTTACAACAAACGGTTCGATTGAAAACCTTCGCCTTGTTTCAGGTAAAAGAGTCGCTATCGGATTTTCTACGCCCGACCTTGCATATTATGCCTATAACGGCACAGAAATGTATAAAGAAGGGGGAAAGCTTGATAACTTGAGATATGTGGGTGGCGGTCATATGGGCGCCATGCAGGTCGTGGTTCCAAGCAACTCTCCGGTAAAACAGATTGCAGACCTGAAAGGTAAAAAGGTTGCTGTAGGTGCCCAAGGAAGTGCAGTGTTAACGCTTTCTCTCGATGTGCTCGCTGTAGATGGATTGGAAATAACAGACATAAAACCTGCGTACCTCTCAATGTCGGAAATGACTGAAGCGCTTCAGGACGGCGTTGTCGATGCGGCCATCTATTCTGCCGGTGTTCCTACTTCTTCAATAACAAATATATTCTCTAGAAAAGATATGCGGATTATTCCTTACTCCGAAAAGAAAGTGAAAACCTATCTTGCGAAAAGAGGCCCTGAGAAAAAGGCTCTTCTTAAGCCTTATACACTCCCTGCGAAAACCTATAGTGGTCAAAATGAAGCAGTTCCGTGTATGGCGTTTCGAGCCTGCCTTGTTGCGCATAAAGATGTTCCGGATGCTCTTATATATAGCTTTTTGAAGACGATAGAAGGCCATGTCGTCGATCTCAAAAGAGTTCACCCCTCAGGTGCGGAATACACTCTTACACAGCTGGAGCAGGGCGCGGCAATTCCCTTGCATCCCGGCGCGGCTAAATTCTATGCGGAAAAGGGCGTGAAGATAGAGATAATCAAATAATAATTTCAGTGGGTTCCATTGGAAGTGTTTCGGCGTCGGTATATGGCAGACTGCATGGAACACACGGGGGACCATCAGGTATGCAGTGCTGAGTATTTCAGCGGTAGTGAGATGGCGATAAACCACTGTCATTCTCAGTGCTGCATACCATCTCGTTTTGCGAAAAGGAGAATTCGTATGAGAAAATTTCGGGGACCCTTAGCCATTGTTATAACAACCTTGGCGATAGCAATGAGCTTGTTTCATCTTTATACGGGAGGTTACCAGGCAATGGCAGCCCAATGGCAGCGTGGGATCCATCTGGGGTTTGGTTTGGTTCTAATATTTCTGCTTTTCCCACTCGTGAAACGTTATTCGGAGAATAAAATCATTTTTGGATTGGATGTCATTCTTGCCGGTCTATCTTTTTATGTTTCATATTATTACCTCAGCACCATAGAGGAGATGCTTTCTCGCCAGGGCAATCCGAACACTATGGACATAGTTATGGCGACATTGGCTATAATTCTTATTCTTGAAGCTACTAGGCGAACCATCGGCTGGGTTATGGCTGTAATAGCGCTGTTTTTTTTAAGTTACGGTGTATACGGTGCTTATTTTCCGGAAATAATATCGCACGCAGGGATTGATTGGAACTGGCTGTCGACATTTTTATACCTTTCGACGGAAGGTATATACGGAATTCCAATAGGCGTTTCAGCGACGTTCGTATTTTTGTTTGTGCTCTTCACAACCGCTATTCAAGAATCGGGTGGAGACAAAGTGATTGTAGACATAGCGGCAATAACATTAGGTGGAACGCGCGGCGGAAGTGCCAAGGCGTCTGTTTTCATGGGTGTCTTAATAGGGATGATTTCCGGTAGCCCTGTTGCAGCCGCTGCCGCCGTCGGATCGCTAACTATTCCACTGATGATAAATAAAGGATTCAGAGCTGAATTCGCTGCTGTTGTAACAGCAATTGCAGCCAATGGCGGAGCACTCATGCCTCCGGTGATGGGAGCGGCGGCATTCATAATGGCGGAGTTTTTAAATGTGTCGTATTTGTCGATCTGTGTGGCGGCAATACTTCCGGCACTTCTCTATTATTTTTCTATATACATGGCTGCAGATTTCGAGGCCGCCAAACAAGGAATTGGGGGTATACCGAAAGAAGAACGGCCGATTTTTTGGCCTGTAATGAAGAGCAGCATCATTTTTACAGGGCCCTTTATAGCACTACTTCTCTGTTTGGGTGTTTTTGCCACAACACCTCAAAGAGCTGCGGCTGTTGCCTTTGTTACTTTGGTTGCCATTTATTTTATTCAACAGATAAAAAATATGAGTTTGAAGAGGGCCGGAGAATATTTTGTTAAGATTCTAAAAGCCGGAACATTAGGGATGCTGACGATTATCGCGACATGTGCTACGGCGGGGCTTATTGTTGGTGTCGTAAATCTTTCGGGATTGGGAATGCAACTCTCATCCATCCTGGTCGACCTCTCCGGAGGAAGCCTGCTTCTCATGCTCATTCTGACCATGATTACATCGATTGTACTCGGTATGGGGCTGCCGGTTACGGCGTGCTACATTATACTTGCCGTGCTTGCGGCTCCGGCACTGATTCAACATGGAATATCTCCGGTAGGTGCACATCTGTTCGTTTTCTATTTCGGAATTGTTTCGGGATTGACTCCCCCGGTTGCTCTTACCGCATATGTTGCAGCGGGTATTGCCAAGACCCCGGTTTTCCGGACTGGATTCTACTGTTTTTTACTTGCAGGTATCACATACTTGATTCCCTTCGTTTTTGTTTACTCTCCATCGCTTATGTTTGATGGACCATTGTATATGACGGCAATAACGTTTGTTATATGTGCGCTAAGTATCGTTGCTATATCGGCGGGAGTCATGGGTTATTTGTTACGGCCCTGCAATTGGGTTGAAAGAGTAATACTGATTGTTGCATCGGTTGCTATCATAATTCCCGAGCTGTATTCCACATTAGCGGGTCTGGTGCTATTTGGAATTATTGTGGTGCTCCAATATATGCAGCGGGCTAAAGCAAAAAAACTTGAGATTGCAACATCTTAGATGCTCAAATATGTGGGGGAGGGACATTCAGTGCTCTTCCTATTGTTTTCAAATTATGTCGGTCTTATAGCCGAAAAGATAAATGTCGGAAACAGTATAAATTATTTTCTTAAGGGAGGGTAGTATTTCATGAGTGAGATTATTGTAGCTCCGATGCCGGGGAAAGTCATTAAGATTCTAGTCAATGTGGGTGATCAGGTAAAGGAAGATGATGAAATCATGATTCTGGAGGCAATGAAAATGGAAAATTCTATTTTTTGCACGGCAACCGGTCCGATTCAGGAAATCCGGATTAAAGAAGGCGACTCAGTAAATACGGATCAGGCTTTGTTTGTATTGGGATAATGTGGAAAAGACCTGGAGAGAAATAATTGTCTGTGTAGGGCAAGTTCTCTCCAGATAATTTCTCTGCCAAAAGCTGTAAATTGAAATTTGCACAGGGAATTTTATAGAAGGTGAGATCAAAATGTCCAACGGAGAATTATTTTTATTAGGGATAAGCACTGCGGCTATCGGCATGGGGATAGTTTTTATGGTGCTTATTTTTCTCAGCGGAGCAATAGTATTGCAGTCGAAACTGCTGCGCAGCAAAGATAAAGATACTTGTTGAAAAGATATCCAGTCAAAAAAAGCTAAGCCACCTGCAAATATTATTGGGGAATCCAGCAACGATTTTTCATTTGGTGAAGTTTTAGAAGATGAAGAATCTGTTCAATATTCTATACCAGGAACTATCCTCCGCATAGAGATTAGAGAGAGCAAATCTGTCAGGAAGGAGGAAGTCTTGTTTATTTTAGAGGCTATAAAAATGGAAAACGAAATCCTGGCGGAACTCGACTGTGTTGTATAAATGATTACAGTATCAGATGGAGCATTGGTTAATGCGGGAGATGTCCTTGCTTCACTTAAATCAATGACGCTCGCTGAAAATGAGTTGAGTTCCGTTTGAAGCGTTAATGGAATTGATGTAGCCCATTAGATATTGGGCGAAGCTATTGGGGATCACATTAGGACATATTTCCCTGAGCTTGCTTCGATTAGAGAAAAACCACTAACAATAAGATACCCCGCAGTTTACTGGGGGTATAAATAGTTTTGGAGAGAGGTTAAAATAATGTCATTTGTAGATACATTTGTTAAAGCCTTGGTTGATATAGGATCCACCTCGGGATTTGCCGCCATAACCTGGGGTCATATTATCATGATCGCGGTTTCCTTTGTGCTTGTTTACCTGGCCATCAAAAAGAAATTTGAGCCTTTATTGCTGTTGCCGATAGCTTTTGGCATGTTTGCGGCTAATCTGCCTTTGGCCGGGCTGATGAATCCTCCACAGAAGGATGCCGTCGGCGGGTTGTTCTATTATCTTTATCAGGGTGTGCAACTGGAAATATTTCCGCCTTTGATCTTTTTGGGAGTTGGAGCCATGACGGACTTCGGTCCGTTGATTGCGCGTCCATCCAGCCTGCTTATGGGCGCTGGAGCTCAATTCGGGGTGTATTTCGCCTTTATCGTTGCATTATTGCTGGGATTTACTCCTCAGGAAGCAGCCTCCATAGGAATTATCGGGGGGGCTGACGGTCCGACCTCCATATTTCTTGCTTCGAAACTTGCTCCTCATTTACTGGGGCCTATAGCAGTTGCGGCATACTCATACATGGCGCTTGTACCACTTATTCAGCCGCCGATTATGAGACTAATGACCACGAAAAAGGAAAGAATGGTTAAAATGGATCAGTTGAGGAAAGTATCCAAGGTTGAAAAAATAGTATTCCCGTTAATAGTAGCCGGACTTGTTTCCTTGCTTCTGCCGGCAATTGCTCCTCTTGTAACTATGCTGATGCTGGGTAATATTTTCCGGGAAAGCGGAGTTGTGGAAAGGCTCTCCGACACTTCTCAAAATGCTCTGATTAACATAGTGACTATTTTCCTGGGTTTGACAGTCGGAGCTACGGCCAGTGCCGAGACATTTTTAAGACCCGATACGCTCAAGCTGATAGCCCTGGGGCTCATTGCTTTTGCCTTCAGCACGGTAGGCGGACTGGCAATCGGCAAGATCATGTATAAAGTTACGGGCGGCAAAGTCAATCCTCTGATCGGTTCGGCAGGAGTATCTGCCGTTCCCATGGCGGCAAGAGTAAGTCAGGTTGAAGGCCAGAAGGTCTTGCGATCAAATTACCTGCTGATGCACGCAATGGGACCGAATGTTGCCGGTGTTATCGGGACGGCTGTCGCTGCCGGAGTCCTGCTGACGCTGTTTAAGTAGAAAGCAGAGTATGTCTTTAAATGGTTTTGGACAAATCAGGTCTGGAACTGAATAATGAATGATGGCCTAAGCGTATAAAGAATAAGGAGGGTGAGACAGTGAACATTATTGCATGTGTAAAACAGGTTCCGGATACTGAAGCCCAGATCAAAGTAAAAGCCGATGGGTCAGGTATCGAAGATGGGCAGATCAAATGGGTTATGAATCCTTATGATGAGTATGGGGTGGAAGAAGCGCTGCGGCTCAAGGAGAAAAATGGCGGCGATGTAACGATTGTATCCGTGGGCCCTGCCCGGGCGATGGAAACAATCAGAACGGCTCTGGCCATGGGTGCCGATAAAGGAGTCCATGTAAGCGATCCGGCGCTGAACAACGCCGATGCTTATGTTACGGCGGCCGCGCTGGCGGCAGTGATAAAAGGGATGCCGTATGACATTATTTTTTGCGGACAGCGCGCCATAGATGATGATTCGGGGCAGGTGGGCGCTATTCTCGCCGAAATGCTCGGCATTCCGCAATTAACCATTATAACAAAAGTGGAGTATGCCGGTTCTTCGATAAAGGTGATCAAGCCGATTGAAGGAGCCCAGCTTTTGATTGAGACAGGCCTTCCCTGCGTAGTTACGGCACAAAAAGGCCTTAATGAACCCCGTTATGCTTCCTTGCCCGGAATTATGAAAGCGAAGAAGAAACCGGTCGATGTGAAAACCGCTGCGGCATTGGGAATCGCCACTGAAACAAAAGCGAAAGTCGCCAAAACCATTCCGCCTCCCGCCAGGCCTCCCGGAAAAATAATCTGCGGAGACGACCCGGCGCAGAAAGCAGTGGAAGTAGCCCGGTTACTGCGGGAAGAAGCAAAAGTCATCTAATACCAATGCGCTTTCATCGGCTAACTTTGTTGGCATCGTCGTCGGCTTCCTCAGCGTATTAATAATACGCCTCAGGCACCCCCCTCCTTGCCGCCTCGTTATCCTTAGAAAGCGATGTGGTATTATCTTAATGAAAGCGGAGGAATGAAAAATGGCAAAAGGAGTATGGATAGTTGCAGAACAAAGAGATGGCGTATTACGTAAAATCAGCTTTGAGCTCGCCTCAACGGCACGCAAACTCGCCGACCAGCTGGGAGAAGAAATGAGCGCCATATTGCTTGGTTCCGGTATAGAAGGTTTAGCTGCACAGTTGGGAAAATACGGCGTGGATAAAGTATATGTTGGGGACAGCCCTGCTTTAGAGCCTTATATTACAGAGGCACATGCAGCGGCAGCGGCGAAAATTATTAAAGAGAACGATCCGGCGATTCTGCTTCTGGGCGCCTCGGTTCAGGGCAAAGATCTTGCCGCCCGTTTGGCGGGAAAACTGGCTACGGGTCTGGCTACGGATTGTACGGATGTAAAAATTGCCGACGGGAAGCTGTTGGCTGTCCGGCCGATGTATGCCGGCAAGTGTTTCGGTGAAATTGTAACCAATACCAATCCCCAGATGGCCTCCCTGCGGCCGAATGTATTTCCGGTTGTGGAAACCGCCAAAACGGCGCAGATTATAAAATTTGATCCTGCTGTTGATGCAGCTCAAATCAAAAGCAAAGTTCTGGAAGTGCAGAAAGACACCAGCGGTAAAGTGGACTTGACGGAAGCCAATGTTATCGTTTCGGGCGGTCGCGGCATGAAAGGGCCGGAAGGCTACCAGATTCTGGAAGAACTGGCCGATACCCTGGGCGGTTGTGTTGGTGCCTCGCGGGCTGCTGTTGATGCCGGCTGGCGTCCGCAAAAAGATCAGGTGGGGCAAACCGGGAAGGTTGTTTCTCCCAACCTGTACATTGCCTGCGGCATTTCGGGAGCGATTCAGCATTTGGCGGGAATGAGTTCATCCAAGTATATCGTGGCGATTAACAAGGATGCGGAAGCCCCGATATTTACAAAGGCCGATTATGGCGTCGTGGATGACCTTTTTAAGGTGGTTCCCGAATTGACGGCTGCCTGCAAAAAGCTGCTGGCATAATTAGAGAACAAATTGGGCTGAAGACCTAAAGACTGAAGGCTGAGGAGTAAAAATACCTGCCGGCCTTCAGTCTTTACATTATCCTTCCCCCTTCAGCCTTGCCTTTACCCTAAATACCTGTTCTGGGGGATAGAAATGGAACATGCAAAAGCATTAGCAGTCGGAAATGAGGGGCGTGAAGTATTTTGGAATGCTCAGTATTTTGAACCCGTGCTTTTTTTGCTTACCGCCGTAGCGATGGTCATTTTTGTTTATGGGATATACCGGCGCTGGCAGATGTGGAGGGCTTTGGGTAAACCGGAAATCCGCTGGGACAATATAAGTGAAAGAATAAAATCGCTTATCTGGAATGGTTTTTTACAGGTAAAGACCTGGAAAGATCCCTTTCCGGGAATCATGCACGGCTTAATCTTTTTCGGCTTTTTTGTATTAATTTTCGGAGCCGCTTTTGATGCCGGTGAATTCCACATAACCGAACCCCTATTCAACTGGTCTTTTCTGCGAGGCGACTTTTATCTGGGTTTTTCCTTCCTGATGGAAGTCTTCGGCCTGTGCGTGCTGCTCGGTGTAGTTCTGGCGCTTTTACGCCGCTATGTATTTAGGCCGGAGCGCCTGGGTTATAAAGGAACACCGGACAACACACCGGACGATGCCATAGTGCTTATACTGATAGGAGCCATCATTGTTACCGGTTTCATAATAGAAGCATTGCGCATTTATGTTACCAATCCTTCCTGGGAGAAATGGTCGTTTGTCGGCTGGTGGCTTGCCCGCGGTCTTACCGGGATTGATTACGGCACGGCAAAAATATTGCATAAAATAAGCTGGTGGCTGCATGCGCTGCTGGCGCTCGGTTTTATCGCCTACATTCCCTATTCCAGGCTTCTACACATGATTACGACTCCCGCCAATCATTTTATGCTGTCTCTGAAGCCGGCCGGTTCACTGGAACCGATTCGCGATTTTGAAACTGCGGTGTCGTTCGGTGCCGGCAATCTGGAAGATTTTACCTGGAAACAGATATTTGATTCCGATGCCTGCACGCGTTGCGGCCGCTGTCAGGATGGCTGTCCGGCCTATCTTTCCGGTAAGCCTCTTTCCCCGAAAAAAGTCATTCAGGATATTAAAACGCATTGGCTGGCGCGAGTTCCCGAGGCTATTAAAGCCAAAGCCCTGGCCAAAGCCAAAACAGATGCGGAAAATGAAGCAGTACCTGCCGCTCCGGAGGGTGCACTTCCCGAACTTCCCGGCAAAGTGGTCGATTTACATGAATTGTGGGCATGCACCAATTGCATGTATTGCATGGAACATTGTTCGGCATCTATCGAACATGTTCCCAAAATCGTCAATATGAGGCAATACAAAGTTTTGACCGAAGCTGACTTTGCCCCGGAATTGCAGTTGACTTACCGGAATATGGAAAACAATTCCAACCCCTGGGGTATCGGGGCTCATTTACGGGGCGATTGGGCCAAAGATTTGGGAATTAAAACCCTGGCGGAAGATCCCAATGTGGAATATCTCTTTTATGTCGGCTGCTCCGGTTCTTTTGACGACCGCGGCAAGAAAGTTTCCGTTGCTTTTGCTAAAATCCTGCAGGCTGCCGGTGTGAGTTTCGGTATCTTGGGCAACGAAGAGGGCTGCTGCGGCGATTCGGCGATGCGCGGCGGCAATGAATACCTGTTCCAGGCACTGGCTCAGACCAATATTGCCGTGATGAACGGATATAATGTAAAGAAGATTATTACGACCTGTCCGCACGGCTATAATGCGCTCAAAAAAGATTATCCTAATTTTGACGGCAAGTACGAAGTTTACCACCATACGGAAATTATCGCCGATTTGATTGCCAAGGGTAAAATTAAATTCCAAAAGCCTGTGGAAGGATTATTTACGTATCATGATTCCTGTTTCCTGGGCAGATATAACGAAATTTACAGTCAGCCGCGAAATATTCTAGCAGCTATTCCGGGGATGAAGTTTGTGGAAATGGAACGCAATCTGGATAAGAGTTTTTGCTGCGGTGCCGGCGGCGCCCGGATGTGGATGGAAGAAGATACCGGCGAAAGGATTAACGATATGCGTACGGATCAAGCTATGGCTGTAAAAGCCGATGCCGTTGCGGTTGCCTGTCCCTTTTGTCTTACCATGATTTCCGACGGCATTAAAGACAGGCAAATGACGGAGAAAATGGTCTCCTGGGATATCGCCGAGATTGTACTCAAAGCCATGGGGATGGAAGAGGCTAAACCTTCGGTGGATGTTTGTACGACTTAAATATTTTTAAGTTTCGCTTAGAAAATCTATTCCGATAAAGGATTAAAAAACTTACTTTTGAATCGTACAATAATTATTGGAAAATAACTTCACTATGATAAAAAATATATCTTTAACATGACTTATCCAATGTTACATGGCACAAAGTTCAATACATCGGAGGACTTAGAATATTAACTATTTGATTACCCCCCTTTCGTGGTACCGCGAGTGTCCGTCCTTTCCATCCTGGAAAGGACGGAAGGGGTTTGAAAAGAAATGATACAAGAGGGATAGATAATAACCTTATTTTTGGTGCCGGTAAAATACCGGGAATGGGCAGCGTCATCGGCAGTATATTCAGAATTTTTAGAAAACCAACGAATGCGCCCGAAAAACACACAGATTATTTTACAGTCTCTACACTGCTTGCGGCGAGGTATTTCATTTAACTTTGGTGTATGTTTTTAAAGTATTTTACTTTTCTTTCATTTTAGCTATAACATGCCATACTTTACAAGCGTACCAATTACGCTTATTTTTACTACTTGCATTGTAACAACCAACTGTTTCCCAAGTATAACCATGTCTTTTCATGCACCCGGCTAAAATCCATGCTCCTACATTAATATTATAACAGGAATCTCCTAATTTTGACCAGGCATCAGCACCAATAACTTTATACCATCTGGAGTTGATTTGCATTACACCGTAATCATAAGATCCGTTTTTATTCCAATTGACGGCACCCGGATCAAAATTAGATTCTACCTTGGCAATGGCATATAAAATTTCAGGAGAAATATTATACCGGCAGGCTGCTTCATCAAAGCAAAAGCAAAAAGCGTCAGATGAAAAATAAAATAATATAATAATCGGGATCAATAAATATTTGGATACTGTTTTAGCCATACTCTAATTAATAAAAGACATATCCTGCCGCCCATTGGGCTTATCAGATTTATTGATGCGCTCATCTGTATCAAAAAAAATATCACCGGCGTTTTCCACTGTCTTTTTATAAATATCAACTTTCTTAATCAAATTTTCCAAAAGCATATCGTTTCTGATTTCTAAATATTTATTCAATACCGGATAGGAAACATAGGGAACTTTTACCTTACAGTAATCGTAATTGCTTAATTTCAATATCCCTTCCATATCCGGAAATTGTTGAAATACAGACGGCAATACTAAAGGCTTCGTTTTTGAGGATCGGGTAAAAGTAAGGCCGTCTCTTACGTCCGAAGGACCCATAGACATGGATTCACCGGATTCCAATACTTCGATTTGGCCTATTGCATCAGAAAAATATTTTGCTGTTTCCGGCTCGGCAATAGACAATATTAATTTAGATGCACATCCATTAACAATGGACTGCCGGCTTTCTTTTCCATAAACTTTTTCTATTTGTCCTATTTCTTGTGTTCCAATCCATACGGAAGCGCCCTTGGATCGTGCCCGTGTCAATAATTCTATTATCGAGCTCATGTTATTCAGCGATCCGAACTCATCCAGGAAAAAATATATTCTGCGCTCATAATCGTCTGGCAAGGATAGCACTTCGTGGCTGGCCATTTCCAGAAGTAACGTTAAAATAGGTTTTAAAACGTCTTTACTTTTGCTGTGATTGACTAAAAACAAAGTACCGGGCTGCGGATCGTGCAGCCACTTTCTAATAGAAAAACCGCCATCCTCTGTGGCCATTAATTCTAAAATAGCTGTATATTGCAAAAGCATCGCCATAATGCCTTGTGTCTGTTTCGAAGATGAATCTAAAATCATTTCTCTGCCGGTTCTTCCTTCCGGAATGGTATTTAATATTTTGACAATTTTACTTGCTCCCGATGACAATACGTCCCATATATTGGCATTGGAATGCATTTTATTGCGGTAACAATAGTACAATATTCCACGGAATACTTCTCGGGAGGCATTAGCCCAAAATGGATCCCTGCTTCCCCCTGATCCGGGAATCATACCGTGACAGATAACTTGTTCAATATCCATTTTCGACGTGCAATCATTAAAGATTGTCCATCGTGTTGACCTCTGATCGATGGGATTAAATATGATATCCCTTTCCTGATTGTAATTTGTCGGAATATAATCACCTTTGTTGTCGTAGAGAATGATTTTTGATCCGCTAGTTTGTAAATGAGTAATGACTCTTTTGAGAGTTTGAGTTTTACCTGATCCCGTTCTTCCCACAATAAAAAAATGTTTCGTTTCATCGTCAAAGGGAGTTTTAATATCGGCAATAGGTATTGATGTCTTTTTTTCACTGAGCAGCTTTAATAATTTATCTAAAGAAATGAATTTAGCACCGTCAATATATTTATTCTCTTCCTGTTTCATGGATCTATTTCTAAAATAGTGAATAGTGAATATTGTGATCGCAGTCAAAATGATGAAAAATATTGTCAGATAAAAAGGCAAAAGCTGGGAAAGCTCCTGCCAAAAAATATCCCATGCCGGCTGGAAAACTTTCATCGTATTATTAATAAGTCCCCACCACATATTTTCCAAACACCAACCACTTATCTGCCAAAATCTATCATTTAAATTAGAAATAATTATTAATGTAAAGCCTGCGCTTAACAAGCTGGAGGCAATCAAAATCCATTTGAACATTTTCAGATTCATTTGGAGAAAATTGATCCAGGTTTCAAATCCTTTAAATGCTCTTACATGATGTTTATTATCCATAATTCATTCAATTCTATATGGCGAGCTTTCCAGTATTTTTATAATCATCCAATATTGCTTTTGCAGCACTAAATATTTCCATCCAGGTGTCCACGCCTTTTTCTTTACGAATATATTCAGCGAAAAAAGAAGAATTCATGATGAGCAAATTCATTAAAGATTTAATATCTCCTTCGATTATTTTTAAATTAGTAATCGTCTTTTCTTTCTCTTCCTGCTCATAGGCAAATATTATTTTTTGCCTAATTAATTCGGACAGCGAGCAATTTTTATCTGCCGCTTCCTGATCCATTCGTGCCCTTAGCTCACCGATAATTTTAGCTCCAACAATCTCTCCCATGTTTAAACCTCGTATCCATATGTTTATATTGCCAAATTGTCTTATATTATCTTTGCTGCTTTAAATAATATTTAAAGCTTAATGTTAAATTATATCAGCTACTAATAATCATTTTATTGTCCCGTTTTTAAAGTTTAAGCAGAAATTTTCTGCGTAGGGTCTCCGCAAATAACCCGCGTACTCTTCCATTAACCTATTCCTTGAGTTTTTCACTCCTTGGCCTCCAATAGACGATTGTTAAATTTCTATTCCACTCTCGAAAGAATTACTGTGCTGAGGCATTTGCTCTGTGGCGTATCTGTCTTTTTCCATCCGGGATAAATCTTTCTGCTGTTGAGAATTATTGATATCTTTTTCAACTTTAGAATAAATATTTATTCCATTTATTATTTCATCGGTTTGAATTGTATGATCAAGTGTCGATTTTTTATCCTGGGGGAGGGAGGCATACTTTTTTAATTGATCAATATCATCGGTCAATAAATAAAAATCATCTTTAGCCCGGGTAGCCGCAACATAAAACGAATTAAGATTTACTCGATTGGCCAGAGCGCTGAAGATAACTTTGGAATATGATCCTCCCTGTGATTTGTAATCAGTAATCGCATAAGCATGATCTACATAATTATAGTGATTTAAATTTACATTAATCCGATTTTTACCGACACTGACGTTGATGATTCCACTCTCATCGATGGAATTAATTGTTCCGGTTTGGCCGTTATTCACGCCAATTAATTTATCATTTTTCAAAAACATGATGTGATCGCCTTGGGCAAATTCTTTTATCGTGTCTGCTGAGCCAGATATCTTATCTCCATTTTTGAACATATCTATTTTTTGCATAGAACCATCATCCATTGTTGCAGTAATTTTATTATTGTTTAAATCAATACTGGTTATTTTACCGGAAGTTCCGGACTCGATACCTTGGAATGATTTTTTAATATGAATGGTATTGTCAATCTCGTAATGAGAAGAAAACCTTTTGGCAATCCCCACTAGCGAAATAGGCGCCTGGGTTTTAAAAAAGAAACCGTTGCTGTCTATCGCATTATTATTTACTAAATAAGACCGAATGTCGGAATTTAAGACATCCTTTTCCTTATTGGTAGATGTAACAACAATGGAATTGGATGGATCATTTTTATATAGTTCCAGAATTATATCCCGGCGGTCATTAAAAGAAATTCTTTCGTAAAGCTTATTATTTTCATTGATCAGATTGACGGCATCATTTATTTTATATTTACTTTTTGTGAGCTCGGCCAATTTAATTGTATAAGCATTTTTTTGGCGAATACTCTGCGCTAATTTAACCACATGAATATCACCTTTTTCCTGAGCATCCTGAAAAGCACGTCCGGCATCTATAGCCTGTAATTGTTTCATGTCACCCAGCAGAATTAACCGGGCATCATCAGTAACGGCTCTCTCCATCATGGAATGTGTTTGCAGAGAACCCAGCATGGAAGCTTCATCGATAATCCTTAAAGAAGTGCCGCTTTCTTCGGATTTATGGAGTAGAAAAGAATCAACGGTAATGCCTCTGGCACCGGTGGCACTGACAAATTCCTCGACGGCTTTACCGGTTTTGGAATGGCCGGTTAGCGTAACATTTTTTTCCTCACACGCTGCGGCAACGGCTTTAAAAATAGTTGTTTTGCCGGTTCCTGCGTCTCCCTGAATAACAATAAACTGATCAGGAGAGGTCATTACATCAATAAAAAGATTTCTTTGATCTCTGGTCAAACCATGAGGCGCAATATTATTATTGTCCTTTTCAAAAGCGGTAATAAAACTTTGAGCTTCTTCTTTACTCATTAAGGGATCTACGTTTCCTTTTCCTGCTTCCAGCATCCATAAAATATCTTTTTCCGTCTCAATCATTTTGTCCGTGCTATGGATTCCGGGTGCTATTTCAGTAAATAACCTGTCTGTGACTGCGTTCTTAGCAATTTCCTTAGTGATGTCATTTTTGTTATATTTACCCAGCGACAGAGCCAGGCTGTGTTTCATTAACTCAGAAGTTGTAAAGGTAGATTCAGTGGCGGTAAGATCATTAACCACGTGACGAATGACGCTGTTGACAGAAATATCATTGACAATTTTATTATTAAACGCTGCTGCAACCAAGGACGCCAGTTTATCCTGGGGATAGCCGATATCACAGGCTTGCTTATTCCAGGAATCCAGCAAATATTTTTTTGTTAAGTCTGATTTTTCCGGCCTTGTTTCCAGCGTTGCAATTACTTGTATTTTGGGGTTAGTTTTCGGAATGTTGTTGTTATCTAAATATTCAGCTTCCGCTTGTTTGATATTGGCAGTTCTTTTGGAAAATGTGTCCATTAACTCTTTCGGAACCCCGGCAACCTCGTATAATCCGTTAGGTTTGATCTCTATGGCATAACCAATCTCTGACAAACCTTTAGCCATACTGGCATTATAGACGGCGGTAATCTCTTTTTGATTTTTGAAAATGTCATCGTTATATAAAGCCCTATAGGAACCGTCATTACGTTGAACCATGTTGCATATCAAAACATGAGTATGAGAATTAGGATCGTTTTCACGGCTGGTTGAATGTTCATATGTGGAGAAAATACCCTTTCCGGTAGCATGGACAACATTTACCTGGTAGTTTACTGTTTCGCGGTAGGCAATATAATTATCATCGATATGTCTCACAACGTCTTCAATGGCACCTGATCTGATGTTTCTTATCCTCTCGTCTTTGGCCAGATGCTCCATAATGGAAACGCTTTTCGGATCGGAAAAAACAAAATCAACGCCGGCGCGATGTTCTGTTCGCCCCGCCGCGGCATAGGTATCCTGAACTATTTGCCTGCCGGTTAAATCATTTCCATTGATGATATTATTGAAATCGTCCTTCAAGACAACGGTGCCTACCTCCAACCCAAGAAATTCGCATCCCCCGCCTAACCACCTGCTATTATCCTTGTCGCAAATTGGATCCTTTTCATAATAATATTTACTTGCAGCTGTTGCCGATTGAGTAACCGGTCCCATCATAAATTATTCCTCAATTATTGATTTGATATTTAATTTCAGCGTTTCGTAATCTTCCGGCCAGCCCGTGGAAGCAAAAGAAGTAACCAGGGCATGCAATTTAATTCTTTGATTATTAAATCTTTTTTCTTCTGCGACTTTAGCTTTCATCTTCAATGATTCAATTTTTTTCTCGAGCGCATAAATTTTCTCAGAATAACCGGGATTCAATTTGTTTTTCTCTTTCGCAGCATTTTTCATAATGAGACTCCTCCATTAATTTGATCAGCTATTTGTGATTTCATAAATACTTGTTTCATGGCGGTCTTGAATCCCGGCCCGGACCGATCACTGTTCTTGAACACAGCCGGGATATTATTTAAGCAAGCATTGTAGAGTTCACCAGTCTCTTCCCTCATCATTTCACGGAATTTAATTTCGATATTTGCCTGTTTTTCTTTTTCTTCTAATTCCTGGAGTTCACGGACCCTGTTCTCCAGTTCTTCCACAATCTTCCGTTTATCTTCTAAAATCCTCTCCTCGATGCTTTTAAACCCTTGTGGCGGCAAGTATGTTTTGTTCCGTTTGAGGCAACCATAAAAGTAGTTCACGGGTGTATTTTTAAGAGATGCTTTTTTGTTGAGTGTTGTCAGATCGTAACTGCAGCGGGAAAGATATAGCAACATATCTTCAGCTTTTATCGGGACGTCGCTGAATTCTTCTATCCATCTGAGCACGGTATTGGGTTCAAGACTTTCTTCCGCCCAAAATACAAAGTCCGGGTGGGTTTCAAATGTTTCCGTTATTTCAGTTAGTAGTAGTTTCGTATTAAATATACTACTACTAAGTAAGTCAGTCTGTTTGACCGTTTGACTGTCCGTCTGATGGAGTGACTGTTCTTTTATGTGTTCTGCTGGGTGTTCTTTTGTCTGTTCTTTCCTCTGTTCAGGGGATTCTATTTCCGAAGTCCGAATTAACCCGTTCCTGTCCCATCTCAAAGGTCTGCTGAAATCATACAAAGCACCTTTTTCCTTCCAGAATTGTTCACAGCGAATCTCGTCCAGCTCGTAATAGAGGTATTGTGTCTTAAAATGCCGCGAACGGCCTGTGCTCAAAACATATTTATATTGGCGAAGAGTCCTGATTACAGTGCGGACTGAAGCATAGGGTAGGCCGGTTGCATAAGCAATATACTCCAGAGTGATATATTTATTTTTACTGTGCATCATAAAGGCCAGGAGAGCGCTCTGCCTTTCCGTAAAATGAGCAAACGGGGGTGAGGATCTATCCATGGCAGTTAAAATGTGCGTTCCGGAGTTATCCTGCTTTACTGACTGGCCGTTAGAGTGTTTTATTACCGGCTTTTCTGTGTGTTCTTCTGGCTGTTCTTTATGGTGTTCTGAAGACCGATTGATTGATCGTCCAACTGTCCGTCTGATTGACTGTCTGTTTGCCTGGCTGAGTGTTTGACTATCTGGCTGTTTGACTGTTTGATTGTCCATCTGTTTGATCGTCTGTTCGTTTGAGTGTTCTTCTGTCTGTTCTTTGGGAGAATCAGCTCCACGAAACTGGCCGGATACGTTTGTAACCATTTCATCGACGATCCTGCTCATGATGTTGGATTTTCCGGTCGGACTTTTAGCTTGCATAAATGATTCTTTCCTTAATCAGGGGTTAAGGACATTGTTTTTACTTTTTATTGAATGGATGATTTCTTCGGCAACATTCATATATGCGCCGGCGCCGGGAGCGCCGATCCTGTAATCAAAAATAGATTGATTAAAAACTTCCGCTTTTTGAAAATCGGTATTCATGGGAATGGTCTGATAGAAGACCTCGTGTTCCAAAAAAGTTTTCCGTATGGCATTAACAATCGTTTTGCAGATTGATGTACGGCTGTCCACCATCGTAATCAGGAGTTTTAAAAATTTGAGATCAGCATTATAACGGTCGCCTATATCGTCTATAAAGGCTTTTGTTTTCACGAGTCCGTTCAGTGAAAATTTGCTGCCGGCCATGGTGGGGACTATCACGAGATCAGATGCGATCAGCGCCGAAATAACGAATACATCTACATTGGGGGGACAATCAATAAAAGTAAAGTCGAAATTATTCAAGGCATAATTCCGCATGCGTTCCCGCAGGAGGAAGAGGGCAGATTCACCTCCCAGGACAATTCTGGGGCTAAGGATAGCGGAATCAGGAATATTGGGTATAAAATGCAGTTTCTTGTTGACGGTAGGATATATACAGCTTTCTATATCAGCGTTTTCGTTATCACTCCTATCACCCCGGGGATCTATTAAATCGTAAAGGCTTTTGACGAATGGTTTTTCCATGCCGCCCTGCAGGATGTCCGTCGCGTTGCACTGATTATCCATATCAATGATTAGAATCCTTTTCCCAAGCCTTGATAAAGCATCTCCAGTATTGATTACTGTCGTGGTTTTCGCCGTACCACCTTTGTTATTGATAACGCTGATAATCGGGTTCATCATCCGCCCCTCATTTTATCTCTCTAATTTTATTGTATTTTTTTCGATATATTCAATAATATCAGTCATCTTGTACCTGATGCTGCCACGGCTGTTGCCTTTTTTAACTATTTTAACGTAGGTGCACCCGCGGGAGGATACGCGATCATTGCGCAATGTCTGAGTAGAAACGCTTAATAGTTTGGACGCCTCAGATTCTGTGATTAATAATTTTTCCATTACTTTCCGCTCCTTGCTTTTTATTTTCATTTCATGTATGTTTAATACTAGCTTATAACCTGTGTTTACTAATATATATTGAAATATAACAGGTCGAATACTTGTGTCAAGGAATATTTATGGATAATTTATCTGTCAACAAGCTGTTTAAATTAGTTAGGGAATTAACCGGATATACTCAACCGGAGGTTTCGGCGAGTGCGAAAATTGCTTATCAATCACTGCAGCAATTCGAAAAAGGGCGGGTAAGTCTTTCCAAAGAAACCTTAACGATGATGGCCAAAGCACTATATATAAATCCTGAATACATAGATGATGATTCCGTGTATCCGTTCAGAAGCGACGGCCAGTTGATAAAAATGTTTATGCCGGACGGTTTTATCTTTGATAATTTCAAACCATTATATTCTATATTGAGACTGAACAAGCAATTACGCATGATTACTCTGATTGCACCATTTCCGGAATTAAAAAGATTTATGAATATTGGGTTTCCCTTAATATATGCGATTGTATTAAAGGATACTCACGATAATATTTTTTTGTTCAGAAGGAAGAAAGAAAGAGATATATTCAATCTATCAGGTGATTATCCGAGCCCCATCGTAAAAATGACAAAGATATCTCAGGAATACAAATGTGTTTTATCTATTGCCCAGAAAGAATTACCTAGAGATATTTTTGATAAAATACGCAATTGGAATATGCTTTCAATAGAAGACATTAAGGATTTAATAGATGAAGAAATTAAATTCACGAAATTGTTTGAGCCTACTGAAGCCGAAGTTCTTCAACTCGAACTCCAGCGAACAATGGGGATGGAAAGTCTTTCCGGTTACGAACTCATGTTGATTAATGAGATTCGAATGAAGGGCGTTGCAATAGAAAAAGTATCAAAAATGCTGGAAGAAAAATAAAAGGTGAATCATCCGGTTAATGCGTCCTTCATTAAAACGTCAGTTTACATCTTCGTAATGGAATGATTATTCCTTATAGTTAATATTATTCAACTTGAAATATTTACGATGGTAGTGTATTGTAGTACAGGAGGTGTAACATGAGAAGTGTTTTATCCGTCAGTTTACCGGAGAAAATTGCGGTCGAATTGGATGTGTTTGCCAGAAAAACTGGAAGGAATAAAAGCGATATTGTAAAAGAGTCCTTAGGGGAATATTTGTGGGAAAGCAGATTCCGCCACATAAAAAAACGTTTGATTCCAAAAGCAAAAGCAGCCGGATTCGTTACAGATAACGATGTTTTTAAGGCAATATCGTGAAGGCAGTATTCGATACAAATGTGCTTGTGGCCGCTTTCCTAACTGAAGGACTTTGCTCCGACCTTCTAACCCGTGCACGCAAACAAGCCTTCGATCTTGTTCTGTGTGATGATATCATTCGAGAATTTGAAGGCATACTTAAAAAAAAGTTCAAACTTTCAGCCACCGACCTGAATGAAATCAAGTCTATTATTTCAGAGGCTGCATCTGAAATAATAGATCATCTAAGTCCTATCCCACGTATTTGCCGGGATCCAGATGATGACATGATTATTGCCTGCGCTATAGATTCATCTGCGGATTATATCGTTACCGGAGATGAAGATCTGTTGATCCTGAAAAAATATAAGGATATCATCATTCTTAATCCCAGAAATTTTGCAGCGATTTTTGCAGACTAACTATCCTATAATAATACTACTGTCCGGGGATCAACAGATCTCAGAATTTTTATTTTTTACAATGAAGCCATTTATACCTTGACTAAAATAGTTTCCATGACTGCAAACATTGTAAATTGAAATGGAGGCTTTCAATTTACAATGTTTGTGAATCACCAGTCGTGGGAACAGTGGGCAAACATCTAGATTTTAGATCTAATAGCAGTTGTTCACATTCAAAAAAATATTAAATGCAAAAAGGAATTTTGTTTGATTTAAGCAATTTGTTCCATCTTTATCATCATTATGAGATTATCTGTGCCATATCCGTATTATGTTTTTTCTTATGAATCTTAATCAGTTTTCCCGCCAAGTTTGAGGCGCTTCGTAACGTTTCATCTCGAAGATGGGCATATCGCTGGGTCATCATTGGTGATTTGTGTGTCAGTAATTTTTGCAAAGTGTACATATCTACTTGTCCCGATGAGGCTAAGGTTGCTGCATAGAAATGTCGGAGTCCGTGAAGGGGTCTGAAGTCTTTCGGCAGTCCGGCAGCCTTCTTTATTAGGTTAACTGCCTTTGCAATGTCAGTAAGACGCTGCCCGCTTTTGTTTGGGAAAACATATTCAGATGTCCTTTTAATGGATTTAAGAACGGATCGCGCTGCCTCATTAAGCGGGATTCTTTCATCCGTTCCACTTTTGGGATCTACGAGATGGATGAATGATTTTTCAAAGTCCACGTCTGGCCACTTCAAGTGAAAAAGTTCTCCTCTCCGCATGCCGGTAAATAAAACCATTCTCATTAAGTTGGCCGCTGTGCTATCGGTGGATTTATCAATTGCTTTAAGCAACGCATTCAATTGATCTGTGCTCAAGTCTTCTGTCTTGATATTATTTACTTCCGGCATCTCAATCTTGAAATCGGGTATTTGACATAACCGTTTCTTTGCGGCGTGGTTGATGATCCGTCTAAGCAGTTCTAGGACGTTTCTGACAGTTGCAGGCTTCATTGTCTTCATAAATTTGATCCGTAATCGGTCAACATCCAAGGGGACAAGTTCGAGAGGCTCTTTTTTGCCTAGACTCGGCTCAATATATTTCTTGAATCGACATTCGTCTTGAATGAGTCCCTTCAGTATATGGTGATTGTTTTTGTATGCTTCCCATAATTTCTCAATTGTCCATCGGTCTTCTATTGCCTTTTTCTCTTCTTTTTGCTTCAGGCGTGATTTTCTCTTACCTTCGATGAGTTCCCCTCGAATCCGTGCTGCCCGCGGTGCCGACATGTCATCAACAAATTGACGGCCAGCTTTTTCCTCATAAATTTTTCCATCTTTTTTAAAAACAATATAAAAGACTTTTTCAGTACCGCTGTCGCCGATCCGCTTTGTTTCTCGGTAAAAAACTCCGGGATATTGTGTTTTAAATCTTTTCATGAGCTGACCTCCTTATTAATTTTCCAACCTAGAGTATAAAAATTCAAAGGCTAATCTCGGTGATTATCCAGTTATAATCACGAAAACCCAAAGGCAAAATTCCAACCATATTTCCAACCTTCGTGATAAATATACAGGTAATACGCGGTAGGTCAAGAAAAAAGATTATCGATTATTTCGTTTATTAATCAATAACATAAGTTAATATAGGTAAAAGGCGGTAAAATGCGGAAAATGCCAAAAATTGGTCTCATAACCCAAAGGTCGTAGGTTCAAATCCTACCCCCGCTACCAAAAAAACAAAGGGTTTGGCGAGTTTCGTTAAACCTTTTTCTTTTTGTGCTACCCTGTATGCTACCCCAAGTTTAAATTTACCCATTTTCACCTTATCCCTGCAATAAAAAAGCCGGAAGAAATCTCCAATATGTTCATAAAACATACCAGCTGTTATTTTTGCTTGACAGTAAAAGAATTGTTTTTTATAAAGTTAGCGATAACTCACAATTATTTGTCAAACGGGTCTGGAAATATTTTGGATGTTTCCAGAGGATTCAGATAGTCGGGCTGCTATCTAAAATGCCCATGTTTTAGACAGCGGCTTTTTTATATGCTTTATTTATAGGAGGGAGTTGTATGGCAGCTCGGTGGACTTTTTTAACAAATCATGCGTTAGTTTTAAAAACATTGGCGCTTCATCCTCAAATAACTGCTAATGAAATATCATCGGAAATAGGAATTACAGAGCGGGCGGTAAGAAAAATTATTGCCGACTTCCATAATGACGGCTATATAATAAAAGGAAAAGAGGGAAGGCGTGTTCGCTATGCAATTAATCTGAATATGCCTGTTCAGGATAGGACCCAACAAGGGAAGGTCGTAGGTGATCTTTTGAGGGCGATAGGTTAGTAAGTATTTAAAGTCAGACAAAAATATATTCAATCTGTTCTGCCGATTCAGCAAATCATTTGCCTGAGACTATTCATGTGTTTTGAAATCAGGAAGCTAGTTTATGCTGCCGGTATCCCGCCGAAAAGTTAAGCGGCCTGCCGATAGAGGCGAAATCTTTTTGCAGGTTTTCCATAATTTCAGTTGCCGATCCCACATCTGTTCTGCCCGGATAAATGTCATAACGGCTTTTATAAATCTCCGGTGTGAAATCAGGCATGACAACATTTGCCCCGGCCTGTAATGCTTGAATTCTTCCCCGGGGGTGCAGAGAACCCAGAGCTGTTGTTGCGGGAATATTTGTGTTACGGGTAAGCAGGCGGGCAATGGCGAGTACCCGCAGAGTTGTTTCCAGACCATAATTGGTAAGTCCGTTAAGAGGCGTGTCGGGATGAGCGATAAAAGGTCCGATGCCCAGCATATCAGCGTCTAGTTTCTTCATTAAAAGCAGATCATCGGCCAATATTTCCGGTGTCTGACCGGGCAGGCCCACCATGTTTCCCGTTCCCGTTTCAAAACCAAGTTTCTTCAGTGCTTGCAGGCATCGCAAACGTTGTTCCAGAAGGCATCCGGGGCGCAGGTAGTTGTAAATCTCCTTCGATGAAGTTTCGTGTTTCAGCAGATAGCGGCTCGCTCCCGCTTGCCGAAAATCCCGGTAATCGGCATCGCTTTTTTCTCCGATAGACAGTGTAATAATGAGACCGGTTTCGGTTTTGATGCGCTCGATAACCCGGCAGATGACTTCGGAAGTATAGAAGGAATCTTCACCGGACTGAAGTACGACTGTGGGAATGCTGGTTTCTTTGATGAGCCTGGCCGTGGCGATAATTTCATCTTCCGGCATTCTGTAGCGGCTCAGCTTTTTATTGCTGCGCCGCAGGCCGCAATACAGACAGTTGCGTTCACAGTAGTTGGAAAATTCAATAATACCTCGCAGGAAAATTTCATCGCCGGTATTTTGCTTTCGTACGGAGTTGGCAGCGGCATAAAGAAGCCGCGTTTCCTCATCGGATGCGGCAAGCAGCAGGACGATTTCATGGCGGTTCAACTCATTGCCGGTTTCGGCCTTGTCTATTATTTCTTCTATATTGTTTACGGATTTAGATATAGACATCTCTTTTTCCGTCTTCGATTTTCTGAAGTTTATTCAAAACCGATTTTTTCATTCCCGTTTTAATTTTTTCCCGGACTGTTTGTTGAATTAATTTCTCACCGGCCTCTCGTGTGCTTGGGGTTGCGTAGTCCATTAAATATTCTTTGAATGTAAAAAGTGCATTGGTCTGGCAGAATTTCTGGATCAGACCAGGTTTGGCCAGATCCATAAAATCCTTACCGGTGCGTCCGAGACGGTAACAAGCTGTGCAGAAACTGGGAATATGTCCTTTTGTTGTTATGTCGAAAATTACTTCATCGAGAGTCCGGGTATCGCCGAGGTTGAACTGAGCGGCACGAAAAGCGTCACTCGAATCTTCCTGATAGCCGCCGGGGTTGGTGCGTGATCCGGCGCTGATCTGGGAAATGCCCAGTTCGAAAACTTCGGAGCGTATTTCCGGATTTTCCCGGGTACTCAGGATCATGCCGGTGTAAGGAACAGCAAGACGAATAATGGCGACGAGTTTCTTAAAATCATGATCGCTCACCGGATGCGGCGGTTTAATTGCCGCCGGGGCATTAAAAGCCGGTTCCAGCCGGGGAATGGAAATGGTATGAGGCCCGACACCGCAATCCTGCTCGAGTTGCAGGGCATGGAAGAGCAACCCCAGGACTTCGAACTTATAGTCATAAAGACCGAAGAGGGCACCGATGCCGACGTCGTTGATCCCGCCTTCCTGGGCGCGGTGCATGGCGGTAAGTCGCCGGACATAATCTTTTTTGGGTCCGCTGGGGTGCATTGTTTTATAAGTAGCATGGTGATATGTTTCCTGAAATAAAACATATGTGCCGATGTTCGTTTTTTTTAAAAGTTTGAATTCCTCGGCTTGCAGCGGGGCGATTTCCACATTAATCCGGCGAATTTCTCCTCCTTTTTCCGTTTTAGTTGCATAAGCGGTTTCTATTGCTTCCATGAAATATTCCAGACTGGAGCGGGTAGGGTGCTCACCGCAGAGCATGAGAAGCCGCTTGTGTCCCTCGCGTTCCAGAACACGCACCTCACTCTCAATTTGTTCCATGGTCAGGGCAACGCGGTTTAAATCTTTATTGTCGCGGCGGAATCCGCAGTACAGGCAGTTGTTGGCGCAAAGATTGGCGATATAAAGCGGAGCAAACAAAACAAGACGGTTACCGTAGATGGCTTCTTTAACAGAGTGTGCCGCCTGCTGGATTTCGGTAATCAGTTCATCGTCTTCCGTTTGCAGCAGGACAGCGACTTCACCGGGCATAAGCCCCTCCAGCGTTTTTGCTTTGGCAATTATTTCCCGTACTTTTTCTTTCGGAGGATTCTTCGCTTTTTCGAGTATATCTCCGATTTTTGCATCATCAATAAAATCTTTGATCATTTGTATTCACCGTAAAAATAAAAAGGTTTGACCCGGAAGAATCAAACCTTTTTATTAAAGACTTCATACTTCCCTCAGGATCAGAAATTCCTCCATCGCAGGCAGAATTTAATTTCACCCACATTATCGTCATCAAAGTTGCTTTGTCAACACTGATTCCTGGATATGGGAATAATTTCTTTTTCCACCCACAGTGGTGCCGTTTCCTTTGCTTCTTCATAAGGAATTTTACCATGCAGGATCATTGCCTTGAAGTCGTCAAACATATAAATTCCCAGGAACAGGTGAACCGGTAAAAATAGTGTCAGGATCCAGGCAGAGATAGTGTGTAATAAACCAAGAAGATAAACAGTCTCTCCGGGTACAAGATGCGGAAAAGCCCATAATATCCATCCGGTGAATATTAAAACCGAACCTCCGGTGAAAACGCAGATGCCGAAAAGCTTCTGTCCGGAATTGTATTTTCCCATTGGTGGAACGGTAACTTTCTTCCTTAATAATAATTTTTGCGGATAGCCTCCCAGAATCATGAACCATTTGACATCGGTCACGGACATGGTGAAGATTCTTTTAATGAAGAGAATAACGCGGTTAAAGCCAATCAGCAAATAAGCAATTGCATCTATGGTCAGGATAACTCCGCAGACCACATGAACCTGCATGGCCAGATTCACGGCGCTTTCGCTCAGCGGTTTAAAATATAGAATGATCCCGGTCATGGCCAGCGGCAGGAAACTGAGAATCAACAGATAATGGAATATTCTTACACTCCAGGGATGTTTTAAAATGGTTTTTTCACTATACATAAACTAACCTCCTATCAGGAAAGAACTTTTGTTCGATTAATGTATTTTGTGTGCAGCAATTCTTCGGAGATCTGTCCCAGGGGAGTGCCGCCGAATTCTTTATAATAACGGGCCACGGATTTATTGCCATGACTGACCCGGACTGCGGCTTTTGTATCATCCTGATACAAGCCTTTTGTCCGCGCCTGAAGATAGCGACTGCTCGATGAAGTTACCAGCGTTATCCAGACGGTGGGTATGGCCAGAAAAGCAACAACGATTCCGCCGATAGTGATAAATTCCCGTCGTGTTACTTGCAGCGGGTTTTCTATGTATTGATAACTTTGTTTTTCCATATTTTTCTCCTTTTATTATGTTATTTCCACGCAAACCAGGGACGGATAGCACTGATCCAGGAAGAACCGCTGCTGCAAACAGGCTGCCCGCCGCCGTTGATGCAACCTCCCGGACAGTTCATCACTTCAATGAAATGATAGGGTGAACGGCCGGCCAGCACTTCATTTACGACCGGTTGGATATTTTCAGCCATATTGTGTACAACAGCCACTTTTACCGTAACTTCCTTGTTGTATTTGGCGTCTTTGAGTGTCACTGATGCACTCTTCATGCCTTGTAATCCCCGTACCGGTTTGAACTCTAGCGGTTTTAATTCACTGCCGGTCAGAACAGCGTAAGCGGTTCTCAGCGCTGCTTCCATAACGCCGCCCGTATTGCCGAAGATTGTGCCTGCACCCGTGTAGTCGGCAAGCAGCGATCCGCCTGCGACTTCTTCTTCCTGCGCCAAGTCGATTTTGAGCTTTTTGAACAGACGTGATAAATCGCGAGTGGTCAAAACGGTGTCCACATCAGGATAGGGTTTATTCGTAAGCCCGCGGCCGTTTTTTTTGTTGTATTTATAGGCGGCGTTAAATTCCGGACGGGAGGCTTCCAGTTTTTTGGCCGTGCAGGGCATGATGCCGACCGTATAAATACTTTCCGGTGATTTTTTCCAAACATTGGTGCCGTATGTTTTGGCGACAGTACCGGCCATCTGTTGGGGCGATTTCGCCGACGATAAATGGGGAATCAATGTCGGATACCTGGTTTCGACAAACCGGACCCACGCCGGGCAGCAGGAAGTAAACTGAGGCAGCGGACCGATTTCCCCGCCATGTTCGCTTTTTTCGCCGAAAAGCGCATGACGGGCGCGGGTGATGAATTCGGTTCCTTCTTCCATAATGGTTAAATCAGCGGTAAAATTATTATCAAGAATTTCGAAACCGGCTTTTTTCATTGAACCATAAAGTTTACCTGTGACCAGAGAGCCGGCCGGAAGGCCGAAGTCTTCACCGATGGCCACGCGCACGGCCGGAGCGATAATACCGACAACCGTGTTATTACGGTCTTTGAGTTTGGCGATGACTTCATCTACCGTATCCGATGTTTCATAGGGAGCGCCGAACGGGCAATTGATGAGACATTGTCCGCAGCTCAGGCAGAGATCAACATCTATACGGTGCGTCGTGCCGAACATGCCTGTGATTGCCCCGGTGGGGCAGTGGCGTTTGCAGGCATCACATCCTTTACAAACGGTGGCATTGATCGCAATTACGCCGGGAATTTCTCCTTTTTGATATGTTTTTGCGGTTACATTCATTTCCCTTTTCCTTTCTAAAGTAAATTCATTATCCGACATGAACTATAATATATGTCATAAATGACATATATTATTTAATACATATGTAATTCATTCCAATAGGTCAAGTTGTTTTTGAGCATGATTGTTTTGGCATTTTTATAATGCCGCTATTCAGGACAGTCGTCTCGAATTTTGAACAAAAAATGCTCTTGTGCTGGTCAATGGGAAAATCGTTTAAAGGAAAGCGATTTCCGTTTAACGCCCCGCCGATTGAGCTTCAGGCAGAGCCAGCGGAAATCATGAATTCTGCTTCATTTCTTTTTCAAAAGCTTCCAGCGCGTAAGGAAATGGTTCCAGTGTGCGCCGGATTACACCCTGGAGAAAAGAAATCGCCACACCATAATTGGTGACTGAGACACTCGCTTCTTCGGCTTTATGTAAGCGGGTGAGCATTTCCCGGCGTGTCAGCATGCAGGCCCCGCAATGGATGATCAGTTTATATTGATTGAGGTTCTCCGGATAATCACGGCCTGCGGAAATATCGATTTGCACATCAAAGCCCAGATATTGCCTGAGCCAACGGGGGATTTTTATACGGCCGATATCGTCTTCGAGAGCATGGTGGGAACAGGCCTCCGCGATTAAAACCCGGTCGCCGGGCTTTAATCGGCCGATGCTTGCAGCCCCTCTTGCCATGGCGGAGAGATCCGATTTTTGTCTGGCAAATAATATGGAGAAGGTTGTGACGGGAATGTTTTTAGGAACATCGGCGGTCACTTTGAGAACGGCTTGAGAGTCCGTTACGACGATTGCCGGCGGATTTTTCAGATTGGCCAGCACGGCGGATAATTCCCGTTCTTTGACAACCAGAGTTGCCGCATCATTGTCCAGAGCATCCCGAATTGTCTGTACCTGAGGTAGAATAAGCCTGCCTTTGGGTGCCTGTAAATCAATGGGAACTACGAGAACGGCAATACTGCCGGGTGGAAGTAAATCTCCGATAAGTGACGGAGGGGCAATAAAATCGGCAGGCGTAATTTCCAGCAGACGCTGTTTTAATTCGTCGAGAAAGGCATTACGCAAGGAGATATTCGCGCACGAAACACTGATTGCACGACCGGTTTTTTGTTTTATTGTTTCCAGGTAATCTGCCGAGGGAGCCTTTAAATCAATTTTATTGATAATAACCAGAACTGGTACTCTTCTGGTTTTAGCCTGAACCAGGACGGTTTCTTCAAAGTCGGTCCAAATATCGGCTTCCGTTAGAAGAAAAATAACATCGGCGCGGTCAAATATTTTTGCCGTTTTTTCCAGTCGGGCGCGGGAAAGTTGCGAGGTATCATCCAGTCCGGCGGTATCGAGAAAAAGAACCGGTCCCAGCGGCAAAAGTTCCATGGCCTTTTCGACAACATCCGTAGTTGTACCGGCCAGAGGTGAAGTTATGGCAATGTCCTGCCCCACCATCAGGTTAAGCAGGCTGGATTTGCCGACATTAGTACGTCCCATGAGAGCAATGTGCAGTCTATTGCTTTTCGGTGTCTTTTCCATAATCCTTGTAACCTAATGCAGTCAGGCTGACGGAAGAAAAGACTTTTTCCACAATGGATCCGCCCAGTTTTTCTTCCAAAAATTTCCGCATATTTTTTGTCCCGGTCCGCGTAAATTCAGCCATTAACTGAGTTGCCCGTTCATAACCGATGACAGGTAAAAGAGCGGTAATAATCATCGGACTGTGTTCGAAATATTCCCGGCATTTATCAACGCCGGCGGTGATGCCCCGGACATGATTGGCCAGTAGTTTATCAATATTGATCAGTAAATCAAGTGTTTCCAGAAGGGAGTGGGCCAGCAGCGGGAGAAATTCGTTGATCTGTTGCGTGCCGCGGCTGGCGGTTGCGGTTACGATGCCGTCATTGGCGATAACTTTATAGCCTACGGAAATTGCCGCCTCCAGCAAAACAGGATTCACTTTTCCGGGCATGATTGAAGAACCTGCCTGCAACTGAGGTAGTTTTATTTCTCCGAGGAAGTTCATTAAACGTAAGTCATTGGCGATTTTCAGCAGATTTACGGCATGGGCTTTAAGAATTCCGGAAACTTCAACAAAGGAATCGGCATTGGCGGTTTCAGCAGGCAGGTTTTCACCGCGTGACAATCCCAGTCCGGTTGCTTCTCTTAATTTTTCAATGACGAGGAAAATGTAATCCCGGGGTGCGGTAAGTCCGGTACCAACAGCAGTTCCTCCCAGATTTACTACGCGCAGACGTTCCTCACATTTAGAAGTCCGCCATCGGTCGCGCGAAATTGCTTCGGCAAAAGCGGAAAATTCCGCTCCCAGGGTAATAGGAACAGCTTCCTGCAATTCCGTTCTCCCGATTTTGATTATCCGGCCGAACTCTTTTTCCTTTTCCTGAAAAGCGCCTTGCAGATCGGCAATGGCTTTTGCTAAATTACGGAGCCGGTAAATCCCGGCGACTTTAATTGCCGAGGGATAGACGTCATTGGTGGATTGATGCAGATTAACATCTTCCAGAGGATGAATCAGAGAATAATCACCTTTATTGCCGCCCTGAATTTCAATGGCACGGTTGGCAATGACTTCGTTGATATTCATATTGGTTGATGTTCCGGCGCCGCCTTGCAGTGCATCCACGGGAAATTGATCGGAGAGTCCGCCTTCGGCAATTTCATCACAGGCATTGATAATCGCTGCGGCTTTTCCGGAATTAAGATGACCTGTTTCGCAATTGGCCAGGCAGCAGGATTTTTTGACAAGCGCCAGGCTTGCAATGAGGCAGGGATTGACCTTGATACCGCTGATAGGAAAATTAGAAATCGCTCTCTGAGTATGAATTCCCCAGTAAGCTTCGGCCGGAACAGGCAGCTCTCCCAAAAAATCATGTTCAATCCGTGTGTCTGACATATGCTTTAAAAATATTCAGGGTTAAATCAATGACACTCACTGAAAGCGAGTGCAATGAAGTTTGAAGCGAAAGTGGAATTGATCCCGAAAGCAAAGCCCGGCTTATGCAGGGCGAGCGAGTTTGAGCGAAGCTATTCGGGATCCCGGGTTATATTCCCCGCTGCTTGCGGCAGAGTCGTTCATTTAAAAGAGGTTTGTCCTTCAGGAACAAACCTCTTCTTTTTTTCAATCGTTCATAGAAAATTTATCAATCTTTTCCCTGAGGCAGTTCAGTGCCCCTCTTTTTATATTTAGTATGCAGAAGCTGATGAGATTTATGCCCCAGCGGTTCCTTTAAAAATTTATCGTAAATCTTTGTAATGGAAGGATTCTCGTGCGACTGGCGAAATTTTTGTACTTTTCCGTCATCACGATAGAGGGCGGCAGAGCGCAGAGCTCTCATTTCATTATTTGTCGGGATGGGTTCTCCGCCTCCGGCAATGCAGCCTCCCGGGCAACACATGATTTCAATAAAAGCATAATCGGCGCTACCGTCACGGATTTTATCCATGATCTTGCGGGCATTACCTAATCCATGGGCAACCGCAACTTTCACATCGCCCAGTGCTCCGACTTTTACGGTTGCTTCCTTTACTCCTTCCAATCCCCGCACGGGGGTAATATCGAGGCTCGGTAAATTTTCTCCGGTAACGACGGCATAAACAGTGCGCAATGCTGCTTCCATAACGCCGCCGGTTGCACCAAAAATAGTGGCGGCTCCGGTATATTCGCCCATCGGTGCGTCATATTCCTCATCCGGCAGATTAAGAAAATCAATTCCGGCTTCTTTGATCATGCGGGCGAGTTCTCTGGTCGTCAATACATAATCCACGTCACGGAAACCGCTGCTTGCCATTTCCGGGCGCTGGGCTTCAAATTTTTTCGCCGTGCAAGGCATAATGGAAATGGAAACGATATCTTGGGGATCGATCCCTGCTGTTTCAGCGTAATAGGTTTTGGCCAGAGCACCGAACATCTGCTGCGGGGATTTGCAGGTGGAGAGATGACCCAGTAATTCGGGATAAAAGTGTTCGCAGAATTTGATCCAGCCGGGGCTGCACGAAGTAATCATCGGCAGTTTGCCGCCCTCTTTTACACGTTTAAGCAATTCGTTTCCTTCTTCAATGATCGTCAGATCCGCAGTGAAGTTTGTGTCGAAAACTTTGGCAAAACCAAGCCTGCGCAGTGCGGCGATCATTTTTCCCGTAACCAGCGTACCTGCGGGCAGTCCGAATTCTTCGCCCAGAGCAGCCCGTATGGCCGGAGCTTCCTGAACTACGACGTGTTTTTGCGGATCCTGCAGGACTTTCCAAACCGCATCAACGTCATCTTTTTCGTATAATGCTCCCACCGGGCACGCCAGAATGCATTGACCGCAGGCGACGCAATTGGATTCAATAAGCGGCAGATCAAAAGCCGGCACAACTTTCACGTCACTGCCGCGGTGCGCCGGAGTCAAAACATTAACCGTCTGGATATTTTCGCAAACCGCCACACAGCGATGGCATTCGATGCATTTGCGGTTGTCCCGGACAATCGAAGGGCTGGATCGGTCGATCATGCCTTCTTTGGGAAATTGGGTGTAATCGAAACGAACTTCCCGCAGTCCCACAAATTCGGCTACTTTCTGCAATTCACAATTACCGTTTCTCACACAGAAGTTGCATTCCTGGGGATGATTGGCGAGCAGGAGCTCTACAACCATTTTCCGGGCCTGACGCACTTTTTCCGTGTTGGTATGGACGACCATTCCTTCACTTACGGGAAAAACACAGGCGGCGATGAGACTTTTCTGGCCTTCCACTTCCGTCATGCAAACCCGGCAGGCGCCCGGCGTATGTCCTATTTCCGTCCAGGCGCAAAGGGTTGGTATTTTAATTCCGTTTTTCTTGGCTGCTTCCAGAATTGTAGTACCCGCTTCAACTTCAATTTTACGATTATCAATAGTCAATTTTACGGTTGACATAAATGTGTTCTCCTTAATCCAAAATATATTAAAGCTCGGCATCGCAACGCAGGCAGCGGCAGGCTTCTTTCATGGCATCTTCTTTGGTAAATCCAAGCTCCACTTCTGCAAAGCCGGCCTTGCGGAGAGCGCTTTCCATCTCCGGCATGGGCATTTGAGGAGCTTCTACCGTCTCTTCGTCGATGACCAGCGGAACGTCGATTTTTTCTTCCGCCGGTTTTTCGTAAGCCGGCTCACCGTTTGCTTTCCTGATGGAAGTATCAATGTCGTCGGCAGCCTGATGTCCGGCGGCAATAGCGGCAATAACGGTATCAGGCCCGGTTACGGCGTCACCACCCGCAAAATAGCGGATATTCCGTGTGCGTGATTTATAAACATTGCCGACGACCAGGCAGTCCCGTTTAACCTCGATTTTGCTTGCCGCATCAACAAAACTCATGTCCGGCACCTGCCCTATGGCCGCAATGATTGTGTCAATATTCAGCGTAAATTCGGAACCGGCGACGGCAACCGGTTTTTTGCGGCCGCTGTTATCATAATCGCCGAGCTTCATCCGCTGGCAGGAAACGGAACTGACTTTTCCTTTTGTTCCTTCGATCCTTAATGGAGCGACAAGGTATTCGATCTTGATGCCTTCATCTTCAGCTGCCTTGATTTCTTCTTCCGCAGCGGGCATATCCTGTCTTAAACGGCGATAGAGAATAGTTACATCGGCACCGAGGCGCAGTGCTACACGGGCGGCGTCAATAGCCGAGTTTCCACCACCGACCACGGCTACTTTTTTACCAAGTTGTTTTTCTCCTTTTAACCATTTTTCTTCGTTGGCATTGAAATCGCGCAGGAATTCGACGCCGCCGTAAACATTTTTCAAATCTTCACCGGGGACATTCATTTTCTGGCTCTTATGAGCGCCGCAGGCGAGGTAGATGAAGTCGAAGTCTTTTTCGATATTGGCGAAGGATATATCGCGCCCCACTCTTGTATTCAATTTAATTTCTATGCCGAGGGCCTTGATGGTGTCAATTTCCCCATCCAGAATATTGCGGGGCAGACGATAAGCGGGAATTCCCCAACGCAGCATTCCACCGGCAAAAGGAAGTTCCTCAAAAACGACAACTTTATAACCACGCAGGGCGAGATCACGGGCGGCGGTGAGTCCGGACGGACCGGCACCGACTACGGCGACCTTTTCTTTGCGGGTTACGGGGACCGGATCAACCTTGGGCCGCGGTGCATTGTCGGTAATAAAGCGTTTCAAAAATTTAATCGCGAGTGGTTCGTCCATATTGCCGCGACGGCATTTGGTCTGACATTTATGATCACAGACTCTACCGCAGACGGACGGGAAGGGGTTGGTCTGCAATAATATTTTGTAAGCATCTTCAAATCTGCCTGCGCGAACAAGAGCGATGTAAGAAGGAATATCCATTTCAATCGGACAGGTATGCTGACAGGGCGATTTAAACAGCGCTGAACAAACGGTGGCGCGGCAGCGGTGATTGCGGATGTGATCTTCGTATTCGTTGCGGAAATAACGGATCGTGCTCAGAACTGGATTCGGTGCCGTTTGACCCAGTCCGCATAAAGCCGCATTTTTAATTACACCGGCCATTTCTTCCAGAAGCTCGATATCGCCTTCTTTTCCCTTGCCTTTCGTGATATTGGTCAAAATATCCAGCATGCGCTTGGTGCCTTCACGGCAGGGAGTGCATTTGCCGCAGGATTCATCTTGACAGAAATCCATGAAAAACCTTGCCATATCCACGGCGCATTTGTCTTCGTTCATAACGATCAAACCGCCGGAACCCATGATGGCGCCTAATTCGACGACTTTTTCATAATCAATGGGAGCATTCAGATGCTGAATGGGAATCATGCCGCCGGAAGGACCGCCTAATTGCGCCGCTTTAAATTTCTTTTCTTTGGGAATACCGCCGCCGATGTCGTAGACAATCGTTCCCAGAGAAGTTCCCATGGGAACTTCGACCAGACCCACATTATTGACATCACCGGTTAAAGCGAAAACTTTTGTTCCTTTGCTTTTTTCGGTGCCGACGGATGCGTACCACTTGGCGCCGCGCAGGATGATTTGACCGACGTTGGCCAGCGTCTCGACATTATTTAAGATACTAGGTTTCTGCCAGAGACCGGCAACTGCCGGGAAGGGCGGTCGGGGACGGGGCATGCCTCGTTTACCTTCAATGGAAGTCATTAAAGCCGTTTCTTCGCCGCAGACAAAGGCACCTGCTCCCTGATAAATTTCCAGATCGAAATCAAAGCCCGTTCCTAAAATATTTTTGCCTAAAAGACCGGCTTCTTTGGCCTGGCCGATGGCGATATTCAAACGGTGAATTGCCAGCGGATATTCGGCACGGCAGTAAATATATCCCTGCTTTGATCCAATTGCTTTTGCCGCAATTACCATTCCCTCGAGGACGGAATGAGGATCAGCTTCGAGTACGCTCCTGTCCATGAAGGCACCGGGGTCGCCTTCGTCGGCATTGCATAAAACATATTTTATATCGCTTTTAGACTGAGCGGCGAATTTCCATTTCAGTCCTGTAGGAAAACCTGCTCCGCCGCGGCCGCGTAAGCCGGAATTAAGAACTTCGCTCACGATTTCTTCCGGCTTCATCTCGGTCAGCGCTTTGGCCATACCGGCGTAACCGTCACGGGCGATATATTCTTCGAGCTTCTCCGGATCAATTAACCCGCGGTTTCTCAACACGCGCAACTCCTGGAGTGCGAAAAAGGGAATATCCTGCATCGTCGGGATGACTTTGTCCGTAGATGGTTCGTGATATAAAAGACGTCCCAGAACTCTTCCCTTGATCAGGTGTTCTTCTACCAGTTCCGGAATATCTGCGGCTTTGACTGAGATATAAATGATGCCTTCGGGGTACACGACCATGATGGGTCCCAGGGCACAAAATCCGTTACAACCGGTTTCCACTACTTTTATTTCATCAGCCAGATGTTTCTTATCCAACTCCTGCAACAGAGCTTTTTTTACGGTCAGACTGCCGGAAGCCTGGCAACCGGTACCTCCACAAAGTAATATATGTGAACGAAAAATTTTCATTTAACCAACACCCTCCTTAAGAAATGATCTTATCTATACATGTATAATATCTAAAACAGCAATGAACTTACTTTGTTTTTTCAGCACCTTTGGCCAGAACGAAAGGCGTCTGAATTTCACCCTCCAAAACATGCCTTTTGAAAACCTGCCGCATTTTGTTGGGATTCATATACTCATATTTTATCGGGTCTTGATTTAAAATTTCAACCGTGACCAATGGTTCGCGGCTGCAAAGCCCCATGCAGCCTGATGTAGTCACAAAAACATCGGTTACCTGGGCTGCTTCAATTTCCGTAAGCAGTGTATCCATAACTTCCCGGGCACCGGAAGCAATACCGCAGGTTCCCATGTGCACCGTGATTTTTACTCTGCGGTCGCCTTCTCTTAGAGCCATTTCCGAATGTACTTTTTCTTTTATTTTTTTCAGATCATCTATGGTTAGTTTCGCCATCGGCGGTTCCTCCTTAAATTATTCTAACGAGTAATGAAATTATGTATACTGGGCCAGTATTTCTTTGACTTTGGAAGGTTTCACCCGGCCATGTACCTCTTCATCTACAACTATAACCGGTCCCAATCCACAGGCGCCCAGGCAACGGACGGTTTCCAGAGTAAACATTCTGTCCGGCGTGGTTTCACCTTCTTCAATGCCGAATTCCTTCTTTAGGGTATCGGCTATCGCTTTACCGCCGCGTACATAACAGGCTGTTCCCAGACAAACACGCACTGTGTGCTTGCCGCGCGGGGTCATGGTAAAAAACGAGTAGAAGGTAACAACGCCATAAACACGGCTCAAAGGAAGATTTAATCCTGCGGCGATCTTTTTCTGTACGGAAATAGGCAGATATTCCAAAGCAATTTGCGCCTCTTCCAGTACGGGAATCAGCCCGCCGGGTTTACTCTTATGTTTCTTGATGATTTCATCGAGCTTGGCCACTTGTTCCGTTGTAAATTCTTTCAAAAGTTCACTGTCTTCCGCTTTCATCCAATTCCCTCCTCAAAACATATATTCATTTCAGGCCTCTGTTTCAATTTCACAGAGACCTTCTTCAATGATATTCCTGATATATTTAATAATTTCAGGATGGTAAATAGGCACATCATAAATTTCATCGCGTATCTCTCGAGTATCCAGTTTAAATTGCCGGCCATTATGCCGATGATCGTAAATAAAATCAACCTCTGAATTGGCGGCAATAAGAGTGATTAATGTGGCCGGTATGTTTCCCAGCGGTTGTCGATCAATATGATCAATCCGGAAAGTAGCGGTAACCTTTGTTCCTCTGCCTGTCTGCGATTGCAAATCCAGCTTTCCTCCCGATTTGCGGGCAGCATCCGTTAAGAGAGGAAGTCCCAAACCAACCGGCCGGACGGTTTTTGTCGTATAAAACGGATCAAGTGCCTTTTTCACTTCTTCTTCCTTCATTCCGCAGCCGTCATCATTTATATCAATCGTTAATAAATTCTTTTCAGTATCTTCATTAACGGAAATGACTATTAATTTAGCGCCGGCCCGGATGGAGTTTTCCGCAATATCAAGAATATGCTGGGCAAGTTCAAGCATTTTTACACCAATTTACACTCGCAGGCTTCCTTATGCCGGTTGCAGCGTTATTCTCTGAAAGCGGAATTGTGTTACTCCAAAACCCGGCGGCCATTTTGGCCGGCAAAGGCCATCTTTAATTCTGCTATCGTCGCTTCCCGTAAAACAATTTTTGTTCTTGCCGTGCCTATATCTTTTAAAAAATGGGAATCCGATGAAACAAGAAAAGAATAATTACTCAGATCCCGATATTTTATTCTTGCTCCGGCAATTCCTGTTGCCGGTGTTATTTCCAGTGCATCGAATTTTACCTTTTTATCGATGAAACCCAGCTGACTCAAAACACTGAAACTTTCTCTATCTATATGTGCAGCTATTGCCAAACCGTTAAATTCATGAATATGAATTAATAATTTATCCAATGATAAGTCGGTCGCACCTATCAGTAATTTTTCGTTGATTCCTTCAACTTCGCCATTTTCATTAACAACAGCCTGAACACCGAAAAGTCTTTCGTCATTTTTCCCGCTTAAATGCTGATAAACAACCCGTTGTATGCGGGCAAGGTTGTCGAGGGAGTCGAAGATCGCCAATACATGGACTTCTTCGCTTGTCGTTATTTCCATTCCGGAAATAACATTTAAAGCCTTGCCACTAGCTGCATTCATTACGAAAGGTACGTTTTCCGAGGAATTATGATCGCAGATGGCTATGAGGTCAAGTTTTGCTTCCAGTGCTTTTTCCACCAGAGCCCGCGGATGCATATCCAGATCGGCACAGGGTGACAGACATGTGTGAATATGAAAATCACAGTTAAAAACTTTCAGCATCATTGTTTGCCGTAATTATTCGGGATTATCCTCAAAGTTCCATCGGCAAATTAATCTTTTTTTGCCAGCAGATCATAAACTTTACCCGATAATTCAAATGCACTCAAGTCTGAAACCATGATAGGGATATTTTCCTGCGCGGCTCTTTCCAATGTATCTTTTGCCGGCTCGCAGGAATTGATGAGAATAATACCCGCATGATCTTTAAGGCTGGCGACGGCGACGATATTCTGGTGCACCTGCCTAGTTATCCAAATATCTCCTTCGTGCGAATTTGCCATAACATCGCTCAGCAGATCTCCCGTGTAACCTCCCGATATATTTTTTTTAAGGTCGCCTGTTGCAGACCTTAGTTTTAAATTCAATTCTTTGATGATCGTTTCAATATTCACAATAAGACCCGTAAGTAATCAATGCCTGTCGATTATCATCTTCAGAAAAGCTCCTTTGCCGATTTCCGAAGAAATATTAAATGTGTCGGAATAATTCTTGATGTTACACAACCCCATTCCGGCGCCAAATCCCATTTCCCGAATTTTCTGGTCAGCAGTGGAGTAACCTTCCTGCATGGCCAGATCAATGTTGGGAATTCCGGGACCTTCATCAATTGCCTCTATCTGAATGGTCTGGGAATCGACCGTGAGTTTAATTACTCCTTTTTTTGCATAAGAAACGATATTAATTTCTGATTCGTATGAAACAATTGCCGCTTTTCTTACCACGTCAGCAGGCAATCCCATTTGTTTGAGAATGGATTTAATACTTGTGGAAACAATACCCGCGTAAGTAAAATTACCGCCCTCTACATAAAAACTGCGTTGATAAGGTGTTTTGTCAGTTGCGTCCACTGGCGTTATCAACTTTTTCCAAACAACCAACTATGCCTTTGGCGTATAGGCGCCCTGCTGTTTCAAAAAGAATGTATTTGGTCGTCAAGATAGGTATCTTCAATCCTTTAGCTAAAACAATTGCTTCGGAAGCAGGTCTTTTACCGCGAACCATGATGATTGCGGCAATGTCGAGAATATCCGCGGTCCTTATAACCTGATCATTGGTGAGACCGGTAAGCAATAAACTGCCGGCTTTAGCGAAGGCCAGAACATCACTCATCAAGTCGGCTCCAAAAGCCGTTTTTACTTCCAGATCAAGTTTGTCTTCACCAATAATTACTTCTGCATCGAGGATTTCTTTTACTTCTCTCAGTTTCAATAGTGCTCCTTGATAAATAAAAACCGGCAATTTTGTTAATGCCGGATATTATCGACATGATGTTTAAAATATTATGTGAGTGCTATCATAAGGGGGGCTTTTCTGTCAACAGAATTATACCGGAAAACATAAATAAACCGTATATTTTTAATTAAAAAAAGCACAAAATTGTATTTTATAATTTTTCTTAAAAACTTAAGTTTTTAAGAAAAATCGCCGTTACCAATAATGGCTTTTGATAAGAAAGGGCACCATTAAAATGACACACCAAAGTTCATTTTTATAAAAAAGGAGGGGTTTTCATGGAAGCGGCAATTATGGCTGAAAGTAAGTCGGAAAAATCTCTCCGGCGTGAGGGGAAATATCTAACATTTACCCTTGCCGGAGAAGAATATGGCGCAGGTATTTTAAAAATTAAAGAAATTATTGGAATTATTGCAATTACTCCTGTCCCGCAGACACCTGCTTATGTTAAAGGAGTGATCAATTTGCGAGGCAAGGTAATTCCGGTCATTGATTTAAAACTCAAGTTCGGGATGCCGCAGATAGAATTTACCGACCGTACCTGTATAATTATTATCGAAATTAAAAGAGAAGCAGGTCATATCCTTGTCGGATTCCTGGTTGATGCCGTTTCTGAGGTACTCAATATAAAAGAAGTGGATATTGAAGATACGCCGAATTTCGGTACACTGTTGAATACTGATTTTATTTTAGGAATGGCCAAGTCCGGAGGAACGGTAAAAATTTTGCTCGATATTGACCGGGTGATGAATGTGGATGAAGTGGCCGCATTGGAAAAAACAACATAAACTGTTTTATAAAGGCCGGTTCTGCCGCGGGGGGAGGCAGGATTGGCCTTTGCTGCAGATGAATCAAGAAATTAAATATTCCTGGTTTAGGGAAACATATTCCGAAGTAAAGAGAAAACAACCTTTTTCTGTTTGCATTTCAGAACAAACCGCCATAAATTTATTACGGGAAAGTATGAACAGACTTGGGAAAAAATACTATGTTTCCTGAGAAATGGAAAAAACGTGCTCTTCATCTCAAAGCGGAGACATTTGCTCTGTACCTTGCTGCGCGTGATCCCGGGACACCATGGTATGCAAAACTTCTTGTTGCCGGTATCGTTGCCTATGCTTTAAGTCCTATTGATCTTATCCCGGACTTTGTGCCGGTTCTCGGTTATTTGGATGACCTTATCCTGATACCTCTTGGTATTGCACTTGCCATCAAGCTGGTTCCTGATCGTGTTTTGGCCCGCTGCCGGTTGCGGGTACAGGAAACCATGCAAGACGGAAAACCTGTGAGTCGGCTGTCAGGCGCCGTAATTATCTTAGTCTGGCTGGTACTGGCAGTGTCCTTCATGCTTTGGGCATATAAGATATTTATGGCATGATATGAGCAAAACCAGTACCGGGCATTGTTTGAGCGTGAGTATTGCAGCGAAAAAACATTATTCAAGATGTGATATTATTTCTCCGGCGAAATCAGCCCGGATTGGCACCGCTCTTCCATGCCCATGATTTTGGCGACTCTCCGTTCGTGGCGGCCGCCTTCAAACTTTGTATTTCTAAATTTTTCAATCATGTCTGTTACCGCCAAGGAATATTTCACCCGGCCGCCGAAAGCGATGAAGTTGGCATTATTGTGGGCTCTGGCCATTTCCGCAGTGAAGAGGTCATGGACTAGTGCGCAGCGGATTCCTTTAATTTTATTGGCGGCAATAGACATGCCGATTCCTGTACCGCAAAGTAAGATACCGAAGTCATAGCCGCCTTTCATAAATTCCCGGCAGGTATTCCCGGCAATATCGGGATAATCCACGGAATCTTCATTATAGACGCCCATATCTTTGATTTCGCAGTTTTTCGTTTTTAAAAAGGATATGATCCGGTCTTTCAGAACAAAGGCTCCGTGATCGGAAGCGATAATTATTTTTTCCATTTTCTGTTCTCCGCCACGCTATTTATATTTTAATAACTCTTATTTTTACGAGAATATGAAATAAGTCAATAAAAAAACTTTACTTCATTATTATTTTTGCGTTAAAAACTTAAATGCGGGAATTACTGGATAAATATTTAAATCACCTTCTGATTGAACGCGGTATTGCCCAAAATACTCTGGAAGCCTACGGACGCGATTTGTCCCGTTTTATGCTGATTGTTCAGGAACAGGGGTTAAGGGATTTGCGGCAGGTTGTGCCGTCGGTGGTTATTGAATACTTGGTCCGGGTTAAAAATGAAGGACTTTCCGCAAATTCCATGAACCGGTCACTTGCCGCACTGCGGAGTTTTTATAAGTTTCTCTTGCGGGAAAAGTTGATCGACGAGACACCGCTTGCCAATATTGATCTCGCCAAAGTATGGATGCGGCTTCCGGATACTATCAGCAAGGAAGAAATGAACCTTATTCTGGCCCAGCCGGGAGGGGAAACAGCTGTGGCACGCCGGGACTCTGCAATGCTGGAATTACTTTATGCGACGGGAATCCGTGTTTCCGAGTTGACGGGGCTGATGATGAACAGCATTAACTGGCAGGTTGGTTTTCTGGTTGTTATGGGAAAGGGATCGAAAGAACGCATAGTTCCTGTCGGTAAAAAGGCTTACGACTGTACAAAACTTTATATAGAACAGGCCAGACCGCAATTAATGCGCAATAGAAGTACGGATGTTTTGTTTCTTAACCGCTTTGGCAATAAATTCACCAGGCAGGGTGTCTGGAAAATAATAGCCGGATATGCCAAAAAATCAGGTTTGCTGAAAAAGGTTCATCCGCATACTTTTCGCCATTCTTTTGCCTCCCATCTTTTAGAGGGAGGTGCCGATTTGCGTACAGTTCAGGTAATGCTGGGACATGCCGACATATCCACAACGCAGATATATACTCATATAACACGGGATAGATTAAAAGAGATTCATAAAAAGTTTCATCCCCGGGGATGAAAACCCGATTTTAAAAAGATATATTGAGGGACTGATGGAAGCGGAAAATAAAGATAATAATGGGCAAAACAAAGGCAGCGGACATAAGATATTGTTAATCACAGGTACCGGCGCCGTTGTAATAATTATTTTGTTTGTTTTGTTATATTTCTTTTATCCCCAAAGTGTCGAATGGATTAAATTTAATGCTGTTCGGGGAAGCAATATAGTCTCTTACTATCTGTTGCAGGGTAAGCCGCACTTTTATTATCTGGCCATGGAAAAAAATGGTAAAGACATTATTGTCCGTGCAGGCGAATCGCTCGAAGTTACTTACCGTGACGAATTTGCCGTGCGAGCGGTTGCCAGCGACGACCTGAAAGGAGAATTTACAACGGTAAGTATTGAGGGATTGGGCAAGGGAGGCAACGATCTGGGGGTTTTGTTGCGGGGTGTTGATCTGATTAACAAAATAATGCTGAAGGGTGAGCTGAGCCAGAGTGGAGGAACAATATCCGGTTATTCCATCAGGATAAATCACAAAAATGAGTTGCTGGCTAATGTGCCGATAAAAGTTGTCATTACACCTCAGGATTGGCTGCGCTTTGCCAAGGATACAAAAAATGTGAAGATGCAAATTGAATACCTGAAAAAGGCAATTGAATATAATCGGGAAGATACGGGTGTACGTAAAATTTTGGCCGGAATCTACACGAAATTAGGAAAAATTGATGACGCTATCAGCCAGTACCGGGATGTGCTGGAGTTAAATTCCGAGGATAAAGTAGCGTTGCGGGAGTTGGCTGAATGTTACATTAGAAAAAAAGAATACGACCACGCCATTGAGGTATCCAGAAAACTCGTCAGGATAAATCCGCAGGATGCGGAAGCCTATGCCACTCTTGGTTTTTCTTTTGAAGAAAAAGGCCTCTGGGAACAGGCGATTGAAAACTATAAAACAGCTGTAAAAAATGATCCGGAAAATTATACCATCCGCTTCCGGTTAGGTGAAGCTTATGTTCACGTGAAGAAGATAAATCCGGCTATTGAACAGTATGAATATATTGTCAGGAATTCCAAGGATAAAAATTCGGCACTACTTGCTTTGGGCGATGCTTATTTAAAAATTCGCAAATATGACGATGCTGTTAAATATTATAAGGAAGCAGTAAGATATCAGCCGCGGTTTGCCGCTGCCTATGCCAATCTCGCCGCGGCTTACGCCGGAAAAGGAAATCCGGAAGAAGAGTTGCATAATCTGAAGAAGGCGGTAGCGCTGAGTCCCGATGAACCGGTAATCAGATTTAATCTTGCGGCCGCTTATGAGAAGAGAAAACTCGATCTCGAAGCAATCAAAGAATATGAACATGTCCTGAAAATTAAACCGGATGATTCCGATGCCATCGAGCGTCTGGCGGAGTTGTATTTTAAAAGAGGCAAATTCGATCATTCTGTTAAATATCATGAAAGGCTGTCCAAAATTCACCCCCGTAACCCTTCGGTTTTTGCCAGCCTTGGTTTTGCCTATGGTGAATTAAAAAATTATAACCTTTCGGTGGAAAATTACAAAAAAGCAATAAAGCTTGGTGGAAAGAATTCCAATCTGCATTACAATCTTGCTTATACCTATGGAAAACTGGGAAAAGAAAAAGAAGCCATAGCTGAATATGAGAAAATATCTCCTCCGACGAAGGAGATATTGAGTATTCTGGCCCACTATTATCTGAAAGAAAAAAAAGTTGATCAGGCCATAAAATATTATAAAAAAATTGTTATGCTGGAGCCGAAAAAAGCAGCGTCTTATGGAAGCCTGGGATACGCTTATGCCGCTCGTGGTGATTGGGATAAGGCAATTGAAAATTATCTCATTGCCTTAAAATATGATCGGGAAGATGATGAACTCTATGCCAATCTTGGTGAGGTATACGAAAAGAAAGGTTTGTACCAGGAGGCTCTGCAGGCTTATACCAATGCTTACGAATTGAATCCGGAATCATCGAGAGCCAAAAAAAGAATACCGAGATTGAAGATATTACTTCTGCAAAAAAAGTTGCAGAAAACTAATAAGGAGCAAGAATAGCATGAAGCAGATTGATATGGGTAACTTTGTGATCGGTGGTAAAAAAGGATTTGTTCTGATAGCCGGTCCCTGTGTACTGGAAAATGAAGAATCGGCAATGGACGTTGCTCAATATATGAAGAATCTTGCGGCAAAGCTAAATATCCCTTATATATTCAAGGCATCTTACGATAAAGCCAACCGCACATCCATTCATTCTTACCGCGGCCCGGGGGCGATGGAAGGATTGGCTATTCTTAAAAGAATTAAGGAAAAACTGGGTGTTCCTGTTCTTTCCGATGTTCATCGTTTTGAAGAAATTGAGCCGGCGGCGGAAATCCTTGACATAATGCAGGTGCCGGCATTTCTTTGCCGTCAGACTGATTTTATTCTGGAGATAGCGGTTAAAGCCAGGGTAATCAACATAAAAAAAGGCCAGTTTCTTGCTCCGGGAGATATTATCAACATTATTGAAAAAATAAGATCGGTTGGTAATGAAAATATTCTGATAACGGAAAGAGGCGTTTCCTTCGGTTACCACAATCTTGTGTTTGATGTCAGATCCCTGCCTATAATGCGGAATATGGGGTATCCGGTAATCTTCGATGCAACCCATGCCGTGCAGCTGCCCGGTGGCGCCGGTACGGCATCCGGCGGCGAGCGGGAAATGGTAATATATCTGGCCCGTGCGGCGGTAGCGGCGGGAGTTGACGGTATTTTCTTGGAAGTGCACCGTAATCCCGAGAAGGCTCTGTGCGATGGAGCTAATTCTCTGTATCTTGATTCTCTGGAAGAACTTCTTGGCGAACTGCTGCAAATCGATAAAATTATTAAAGATAAAAAATGAGGTATAATAATAGGATGGAAAGAAAACTTAAAGGTAAACTTAAGAATATTAAACTGCTCATATTGGATGTGGATGGTGTAATGACCGACGGCAGAATAATTATGGATGACGAGGGACGTGAAATAAAGCAATTTGATGTACGCGACGGCCATGGCATCAAACTTATTCAACGCTACGGGATTAAAGTAGTATTTCTTACCGGGAGAAAGTCTGAAGTAGTTAAATACCGTGCACGAGATCTGGAAATCAAAGAAGTCTATCAAAAGATATTCAACAAAAAAGAAATCTTTGCCCGGATATTACGAAAAAATAAACTGGATTCCAATGCTGTGGCATATATCGGGGATGATATAATTGATATACCGGTGTTAAAAGCAGTCGGCTTTTCCGCCGCGGTTTTTGATGCCCTCACTGTAGTAAAGAAATCGGTTGATTATGTAACCAAAAGCAGTGGAGGTCGCGGTGCGGTTAGAGAAGTTTGCGATCTTATCCTGCAGGCACAAGGGGTTTGGCCGGAAATTGCCGCCAAATATGAATTTACTGAGCATCTGTAATTTGATTTTACGATAAAGAATTGCCTAATGAAAAAGGCTATCCGTTTTCTCGGATAGCCTTTTAATATTTTCGCTCAGGAGGCTTCAGACTGCAATACTGAAAAGCCTTGAAAATTAGTAGTTAACCTTGTCAATGCCTTTCAATCCAAGAATCTTTCGTGCTTCATCCGGGGTTGCCGGTTCCACACCTAATTCTTTGGAAATCCGAATCATTTTTGCTACCTGCTCGGCGTTGCTCTTGGCCATTTTTCCTTTTTCTAAGTAAAGATTGTCTTCCAAGCCAACACGGCAGTTGCCGCCAAGTAGTAATGCTTGGGTACAGGTGGGAAACTGAGCGCGGCCGGCAACACATACGGAAAAAACGAAGTCGCCGATTTGTCTGCGGGCATAATCAACGAGGAACATCAGATTTTCAGGGCTGGGTGTGAGACCGCCTAATACTCCCAGAACAAACTGAATATAAACCGGTTTTTTTATCCAGCCGGCGTTAATCATGAAAGCAACGTTATTAACCATGCCTGAGTCATAGATTTCAAACTCAGGCTTTGTTCCATGTTCAGTGAAAATGCGGCAATATTCTTTCATGGATTTAAAGGTGTTGGGGAAGATGAAATCTTCAGTCATTCCTAAATATTGTTTTTCCCATTCATATTTCCATTCTTTAAACTTGTTAAGTACCGGAAATAATGCAAAATTGATGGAACCGGCATTGAAAGAACCAAGCTCCGGTTTATAGAGAGTGACGGGAGAAACGCGTTGTTCAACAGTCATACCCAGTGCGCCGCCGGTGGTAATGCAAATTACGACATTGCAGCGGCTTTTAATGCTGGTTATGATCTCTTTCATAATATTAACATCACCAACTGCCAGTCCGTCCGATTCTCTCCGCCCGTGAATATGGACGACTGCCGCTCCGGCTTCATAAGCGCGGACCGCTTCGTCAGCAATCTGTTTTGGTGTTACAGGAAGGTAAGGTGACATTGTCGGTGTGTGGATTGCACCTGTGATTGCCGCTGTAATAACGACTTTTTCATTCATAAAACGTACTTCCTCCTTTAATTTTAATTTCTTTATGGAAAAGCGGTTCCATTAAAATATGAAAATTTATTTTTTGGAATTCGGATTCAGAAAGTCAGGGTTCTGGAATTCCGGATTAGGATATGTATAGAATCCTTTCCCTGTTTTTACACCGAGCTCGCCTTTCTTGATTTTTTGGAGTAAAGCCTCGGGTGGTTTATCCTTCGGATCTTTGGAATCATTATAATAAACCATTTCAATGTCATACACAACATCGAGTCCTACCGTATCCATCAGGGCAAACGGCCCGAAGGGCATCTTGGAAAATATGCGCCAGGCACGGTCAATATCACGGAAATCGACAAAGTCATTACCCCACATATAGAGAGTTTGTCTTTTTATGGCCCGCCAAACACTATTGAAGCAGAAACCGAGAATTTCTTTTTTTACACGGAGCGGGACGCAACCCAAAGAGCGAATCCAGGCATCGCCCTTGTCCATGACCTCGGCAAGTGTCCTGGTGCCGGGAGCAAGATCAGTCATGTTCATTCCCTGCAGAGGTAGATAAAAATGAGTGTTGATGCAGCGTTCCGGTCTTCCGCTGGCTTCTTCCATTCTGGATATGGGCATTGATGAACTGTTCGATGCAAAAATTGCTTTTGTCGGAGCATTGTCACCCATAAGCTTAAAAACTTTACGTTTTGTTTCTATTTCTTCAAAAACCGCCTCAACAACGAAATCCGTATCCCGAAGAGCAACTGCAAGATCTGTAGAAAATTTGATACTGTTTTTTAATTCATCCCACTTATCCCAGGGAATAACCGGATTTATGCCTCTATTCTTAAAATCAGCGACTAATCTTTTATAAGTGTCGTCAAAGGCACTCTCTTTCGTGTCATACATGCTGACTTTGTAGCCGGAGTATGCTGAAAGCAAAGCTATCTGCGTACCTAGAAAACCAGCCCCGACAACGGTAACTTTATCAAACGGTCTGTCCATAACTGCTCCTTTCTTTTTTATAATACAGAGATTTATGCAAAAATAGCAAAGGTGATTAAAACAATGTAATTCATATTAATACTAATTGTTACTAATTTCAATACGTCATGCATAATTTTTATCTTTTATTTACCAGTAGCAGGAGAAAATAACCATTCCCCAGCTTATGCCTTTACATGTTTTATACTGAGTGATATAAAAGAAGTTAAATAAAAATTAGGCGAAAAAAGCAATTGATTTGAATGTCAGAATGAAATTAAGCAAAAAAAAAATAATTTTATTGTCGGTTTCAGTTGTTGTTTTGGCGGCGGCAGTCGTTTTGACTGTAGTAATCAGGGCCATCAATGAGAAACCGAAGAATATATTGAAAATATTGCCGGATCATGTTGATTTGCAGATCAAGGACTTCATTTATACGGAAGTAGGTGAAGCAAACGCCAAATGGGAAGTTAAAGCCCACACAGCTCAATATCTCAAAAAACAAAACCTCGCTTTATTTGATCAGGTTCAAATAAAATTGACGACAGCAGGGAAAAAAGTGTATGTGATGACCGGGAATAAAGGGCAAATGCTTACGGATAAAAAAGACATCGAAATTAAAGGCGATGTTGTAATTGTGTCTGAATCAGGAGATCGTTTTACAACAGATTATCTTAAATATTCCGATGCGGAAAAGAAATTTTATACAGACGCTCCGGTAGTTATGGAAAATCAACGTATGAAAATAACCGGTAAAGGTTTGTCTCTTTTTATGAATACCGGAGAACTAAAACTTTTATCTTCGGTAAAAGCGAAAATAAATTAATCAGGAAATTAAATGGTAATTAAAAAAATATTTATTATATGCTTTACATTCACATTCTTGGCTTTTACCCCTTTGCAGGCAAAGGACAATTCAATAAAAACAAATAAAATTAATTCCCGGGAACCGATTGAAATTGTGTCGGACCGCATGGATGCCTACAATGAAAAAAAACTGGTAATATTTTCCGGAAATGCCGTAGCGACGCAAGGAGATAAAGAAATAAAATCCGATCAGTTGCTTTTGTACTATAAAAAGGAAAGCAATAAAAAAGACAAGGTTGTTGCCAAGGAAATCGAGGGGACCGGTGATCTGGAAAAAATTGAAGCCAAGGGAAATGTTACGATAACGCAAAAAGATATGATCGCGACCGGGGATGAAGCTGTATATTTACAGGATAGCGGACAAATTATTATGACGGGAAATACGACGTTACGTGACAAGAAGAATGTGATAAAAGGGGACCGGGTTATTGTTTTTGTCAATGAAGATCGCGGTGTTGTGGAAAGCGATCCTAAAAAAAGAGTAAAAGCGGTTATTTATCCTCAGGAAAAGAATGAAAACAAGAGTAATTAATAGGTTTGAAAAACGGTTTTCCGGGTCATGTTTTTTAATGCAATTATGTTTGATATTTAAAAAATAATTACCAAATTAATGCTAAGAGAAGAAATATTGTCGATTCCGGTTGTGTTGATTATTCCAAAGGGTTAATTTATAAAACCAGACAGGTGCAGATAATTAGTTATGGCCTTTGAATTAAAACAAAATCTGAAACTTTCTCAGCAGTTGATAATGACTCCGCAGCTGCAGCAGGCAATAAAACTCCTGCAGTTGTCCCGGTTGGAACTCGTAGATACGATTAATCAGGAAATGGAAGAAAACCCTCTCCTCGAAGAAGCCGCACTTGATGAAGGAAATGAAGAAGAAGTGCGGCCCATAGGTGAAGATGATGTTCAGGTGATTGAAAATCAAGATGTAAAAGTAATTGACCGCACGGAAGAACTCACCGGGGAAGGTGATGGCCGGGAAGAATTTGATTGGAGTAATTACCTGGAGGATTATGGACCGGTCGGTGTATCTTATGATCGGAAAGACGCCGAATCACCTGTCTGGGATAATATTGTTACCGAAAGCAAATCGCTGACCAGCCATCTGATGTGGCAAATGAAACTTTCTCCATTAACCGAAGAAGAAATGAGAGTAGGTTCCCAGATAATCGGCAATCTCGATCAAAATGGGTACTTATGTGCAACAATTCAGGAAATTGCGATACTGGAAAAAGTAACGGAAGAATTTACGGAGGCTGTATTAAAGAAAGTTCAGGAATTCGATCCGGCCGGAGTTGGTGCGCGTGATTTAAAGGAATGCCTTTTAATCCAGGCCAGAATGCTGGGGGTAAAGAACCCTGTTGTTGAGACGATAATAAAAGATCATCTTAAAGATCTGGAGTTGAAAAATTATATTCATATTGCCCGTAAATTGAAAATTCCTTTGCGCGAAGTGGAGATTGCAGTTTTATTGATCAGCAATATGGAGCCAAAGCCGGGAAGTATGTATTCCGAAGAAAGGGTGCAATCAATAATCCCGGATGTCTATGTTGTTAAATCAGGGGATGGATATAAGATAATTCTCAATGATGACGGGTTGCCGCGCCTGCGGATAAGCAATTTTTATAAAGAAGTAATGGCGGGAGTAGGCAGCCATGGAGATCATGATGCGGAAGAAAACGGAAAAAAATACATTCGAGACAAGGTTCAGTCGGCTACCTGGTTAATAAAAAGCATTCAACAGCGACAAAAGACCATTTACAAAGTAGCTGAAAGTATAGTTAAATTTCAAAAAGATTTTTTTGATTTGGGTATTAACTTTCTTAAACCGCTGGTTTTGAGAGATGTGGCCGACGATGTGGAAATGCACGAATCAACCATCAGCCGCGTTGTTACCAATAAATATATGCACTCCCCCCGCGGTATTTTTGAAATGAAATATTTTTTCGGCAGTTCCATCCAGAGAACATCCGGTGAGACAATTGCATCAAAGAGTGTCAAAGAAGAGATTAAACAACTGGTCGGGAAAGAAGATTCTAAAAAACCATACAGCGATTGTGAAATAGTTGATCTGCTGAAGCAGAAAGGAATTGATATTGCGCGGCGAACAGTTGCTAAGTATCGAGAAATGATGGGTATTTTGCCTTCATCAAAGAGAAAGAAATATTTTTAATAAGTATAATTATAATCCGGAGATGGTGTAAAATATTAATTGACTTTTGGTTTTGACATCACTATAGGACTGGCCTTTGTGGCCAGGGTGTGTTGGCATCGAGTTAACATACTTAAAGGCGTGAAGAAGTTTAATCAATTAGGGAGGAACAATAATGAAGATTTCGGTTACTTTCAGAACTGGCGAAGGAGAGAACTGGCAAAAAGTTTATGCGGAAGAAAGAATTCTTAAACTTAAAAGATATTTAGATATGCCGGCCGAAGCTCACATTATCCTTTCCACGGAAAAATTCAGAAGCTTTGCTGAAATTAATCTTAGTGCCAACGGTTTGAATGTGAATGCCAAAGAAGAAGCAAAAGACATGCATCTGGCCATAGACAGTTGTATAGAAAAAATTGAAAAACAGCTAAAAAAACAAAAAGAAAAAACCCGTGAACATAAACCCGCCAGTATTCGTCATGCCGAAGAAAAACTTAATAAGGGTGAAGAAGACGCAACGTTTAGTAAAATAGTGGAATCAAGAAGAATTGTTTTAAAGTCAATGGCCGTTGATGAAGCCTTGATGGAAATAGAAGAAAGTAAAACAAAGTTCATTATTTATCGTGATTCTTCTTCCGAAAATGTCAGCCTGATTTACCGCCGTGATGACGGGAACTACGCTCTCATTGAAGAGCATAGCTGATGAAAATAAAATAATATCTGATAATGATCATAAATTCGGAAAACTGTATAAACTTAATTTCCGAGTTTTTTTCAAATAGGTGAATTATATGCGTTTGGATCACATCTTGAAAATGGAATTTCTTAACGATGATTTACAGGCCAGAACAAAAACAGAAGTGCTGGCCGAATTGTCGGAAATGATAGTTAACGGTTTTCCCAAACTTGATCAATCAAAAATTATCGATGTTTTACAGCAAAGAGAAAAACTTGGTTCTACCGGGATAGGCGACGGAGTTGCGATTCCTCATGGGAAAATAGGTGCTCTCGAAGAGGTTGCCGTTGCCTTCGGGCGGAGCAAAAATGGTGTTGCTTTTGATTCCATGGATGGCAAACCGGTTTATCTTTTCTTTTTACTCCTGGCGCCCGAAGATTGTGCCAGTCAGCATTTGAAGGCTTTAGCAAAAATTTCTAAAATGCTGAAAGCGGGTAATTTCCGCAAAGATCTCATGGAAGCGAAGTCTAAAGCTGAATTGTATGAAATAATTATTCAACAGGATGAAGCCTGTCCTGCCTGATTAATTGAATTATTGCCCGTTTTCCTTTGTTTATACCGTCCATTTGCCCGGTAATACTTATGGTGTACCGGCTGGTCAATTGGGCAATTCATTTTATTATTTTATTTTTGGCAAATGAACGACTCCGCTGCAAGCAGCGGGGTATCACAAAGTGTGCAGTTCTTCTACGATCGCAGCAAGCCCATGAGAATATGACCCCGGGATCCCGAATAGCTTCGCCCAAACTCGCTAGCCCTGCATACCCAGGCATACGCAGGGGTTCCCTGCCGGGCTCTGCTTTCGGGATCAATTCCACTTCCGCTTCAAACTTCATTGCACTCGTTTTCAGCGAGTGTCATTGATTTAATATGGGATGCACAACATTCTCCATCCATGAAAAATAAATTGTCTTTAAAAGAAATATTTCAGGGTAGGTTCCTTGGACTTGGTATAACGGAAATAATTCCCCGTGATCCCGGATCAAAAAAAGAGTTTGCCGTAATTAGCATTCGGCTTATTAGACAAGTTTCCGCTACTCCTCTCAAAAAAAGCAATCCAACCATAGCGATAATGACTCCACGGGTTTTAAACCGGTTTTCCAAGATGGAAGAAAATCAGCGCATCTTTATACTGGATGCTGTTTTAAAAAAGGATATCATTTTTTTGATTTTATCCGGATCACTATCCATTCCCGGTTTTTTAAAAAAATCCATGACTATGAATAATATTCCTGTAGCCGCATCGGAATATGATGAATATTACCTGCGAAGTATTTTAAAAGCGATAATCCGCGAAAAACTGCAGAACATTATTTATTTGCACGGAGTTCTGCTGGAGGCAGACGGAAAGGGAGTTTTAATTACCGGAGCGAGCGGTATCGGGAAAACAACAGCGGCTTTAAATTTCGCTTCAAAAGAATATTGCTGGGTGGCGGATGACGTGGTTGTGATTAAGAAAAATGCAAAGGGGAAACTTATTGCAGGCGGGCATAGAAAAACCAGGGATTATATTCATACAGAAATCACGGGGATTATACCTGCCGCCGGCGTATTTGATATGGACAGAATAAAAAGAAATACAAGGCTAGCTGCCGTAATAGAAACAGCAAAGACCGACACGAAAAGTATTCTGCTGACAAAAGAGAAGAAGGAAATTCTCGGCATGGAGTTGCCCTGCCTGCGTGTAAATATTCCATCTGCTGGCTATTTTGATAAAAATCTGTTAAAAAAATCTTTAGAATTATTATTTAAGGATGAATAATGCAAAATTTACGCGTTGTAATAATTACTGGTCTTTCCGGTTCGGGTAAAAGTACAGCGCTGCGGGCACTTGAAGATATCGGTTTTTTTTGCGTTGATAACCTGCCGGTTGTTTTGTTGCCGAAATTTCTGGCCATAACCGCCCAATCATCTCCGGAAATAAAACGGGTTGCCCTGGTTATGGATTTGCGGGAAAAGGGTTTTTTGGAAAAATATCAGCGTATTTTTTCCCTAATTAAAGAAAAAGGCTATAAAATTGAGATTCTATTTCTCGATTCTACCGATGATTCGCTTTTGCATCGTTTCAGCGAGACCAGACGCGCCCATCCTCTTTCCGAAAAAGGTTCGGTTATGGACGGCATTAAACTGGAAAGAGAAAAATTGTGTTCTCTTAAGGAGATGGCAGACCATGTAATTGATACAACATCAACCAATGTTCATCAGCTTAAAGATATTGTTCAGCGGTCGTTTTTACCTTCATCAGGCAGTAAAAAAGTAATCGTTAATGTTATTTCCTTTGGATACCGTTATGGATTACCTGCGGATGCCGATATTGTTTTCGATGTCAGGTTTTTGCCTAATCCTTATTTTGTCAAGGAATTAAAGGAATTTGACGGGCAAAGCGACGCCGTGCGGAAATTTGTTTTGAATGATGAAAAAAGTAAAACATTTCTGCTAAAGTTTTTCGATTTGATGACTTTTTCCATTCCCTTGTATGATAAGGAAGGCAAGGTGCGCCTGAATATTGCCTTAGGTTGTACCGGTGGAAAACACCGTTCCGTAGTTATTGCCAATCAACTGGCTGCGTATTTTTCAGAAAAAAAATATATTGTCAATGTTACTCATCGTGACATTAATAAAAGTTAGCACTTTGGTTTGTAATCGATTCAGAAAATCATTTTTTGAGTAACGTTGTCATTTATCCAGTGGGCATCCCACCATTCCTGCGGATTGACAAAGCGTCCTCCGGCAATAATACCGAAATGTAAATGATCACCTCCGGCGAGGCCGGAGATACCGGAGTGGCCGATTACTTCCGCTTTCTTCACCGTCTTTCCAACTGTGGTCTTGATAGCAGATAAGTGGCTGTAAAGGCTGAATAATCCCTGGCCGTGGTCAATGATCACGGCATTTCCATAAATTCCCAGTGGACCGGCAAATGCCGTTATCCCCGAGTTGGCCGCTTCAATTGCCGCATGAGCAGTTGATGCCAGATCCACCCCCTCATGTGTGGAATTGGCTATCGCTTTTCCTCCCGCAAGATACGTTCTTCTGTCGCCGAACAGAGCCATGGGTTTGGCTTTCGGCATTCGTAAAAATGTTCCCTCCCAGAGTTTTTTCGGAGATGATTTTTGACAGATTGATTGAATAGTCCGGAAATTATCGTTCCGCATCCGGTCATTTACATAGATAAATGTTTCCAATGGGGTTTTGCCCTGTAAGGACGGAACCATCGCCTGAAATTCAGGCATTTTTTGCTGGAGAAAGTTATCGCTCAGATTCATTTTGTCCGTCCGGAATTTCTTTTCTTTAATCAGGCAGGGAAATGCAATAATGGATTCATTGCCGGCATCGTCACGCGCAAATATTTTGATGGTGGAGTTTGTTTTTGTTGAATCGATTGGTATGGCAAAATAAATTAAAAATACAGGTTTGTTGTCAACGAGAGCAGGATAAGCTGGAGTAAAATAATCATTGATATAGATACCGGTCGATAAAACGGGCTTTGATATACGGTAAGCCATAAAGCAGGTGCCGCCCTGATTGGCGTTATTAACGGGATTAAGCGGGTATATCTGCGGCGGCACGGTATCTATTTTTACCTGCTGAGACACGGTAGCCTGATTCCTGAGCAAGGAATGATCGCCGGCGGTCAGTTTAATTAAGGCCGGGCCGTCATGTAACTTTAAGGCGGCCGTATCTATTATTAAAGATATTGTTTTTTGTTTATTTCCCCGGGAAACAATATTTTCATCAATCAAAATCCGGCCTTTATTATCTTGAATAATTTCCGCATATATTTGGGCAAGACCGCTTTTTTGATCGGAGAAGGTTATTTCAGCTTTTTTCAGTTTCCCCAGTGTGCTGATATCCTGATTGAATGTAATTACCGGCTCTTCTTTTTCCAGGTAATTTCCGAAGTAAAGAAAGGCAAGGCCGGCTATGATTATGACAGCGACTATAATGGTGACCGATGAAGTAAGTTTTTTCATAAAGACCCCTGAAACTGAAAGATGTAATACCTGCGCGGCCATATAAATACTTTTAATACCTTTTGCAAGACAAATTTCCCCCGCCGACAGTCTTGTTGCCATAAAGTTTACCCACCTTCATGATTGGATGCGGATAAAGTGTTTTTAAGTTATAACCCGGGGATAGTTATGCCTTGATCTTGCAGAAGAAGGCTGTTATATTTGTGAAAATAATCAATAGAAAGATCCGATTATGCTGACAGGGAAAAAAATTGTTTTAGGAATTACCGGTGGAATTGCGGCCTATAAAGCAGCGGAATTAACCAGAGCGCTTATTCAGGAAGGTGCCCGGGTAAAAGTTATCATGACCAGAAGCGCCACGGAATTTATTACACCTCTTACGTTGCAGACACTTTCCGGGGATATGGTATATACGGATATGTTTGTTCCTACCGATCGGTATGACATGGCCCACATAAGCCTTGCCGAGTTTGCCGACGCCTTTGTTGTTGCACCGGCGACGGGTAATATTATCGGGAAAATTGCGGGAGGAATTGCCGATGATTTGCTGTCCACAACAATTATGGCGGAAGACAAACCGACTCTTTTTTGTCCGGCGATGAATGACAAAATGCTGGCTAATCCCATTGTTCAGGAAAATATCGATAAGCTTAAAATGCATGGTTATTTTGTCATGGATAGTGCTTACGGCGAACTTGCCTGCAAAACCAAAGGTGCAGGAAGGCTACCGGATATTTCGTCAATAATTGAAGAAATCGCGATGATGCTGACGCCCAAGGATTTGACGGACGAAAGAATTCTGGTAACGGCGGGACCTACGGAGGAGCCGTTGGATCCGGTGCGCTTTATAACTAATTTATCATCAGGTAAAATGGGCTATGCTCTGGCCAGAGTTGCGCGCAGACGCGGAGCCCAGGTTACTTTAGTTACCGGGCCGACAAATCTGCCTCTGCCCCAGGTGAATAAAATAGTGCAAATCCGGACGGCACAGGAAATGTACAAGGCGGTATTGGATAATTTTGAAGAAGCGACGATAGTTATCAAAGCCGCAGCCGTCGCCGATTACCGTCCGGCGGTTAAAGCTCAGGAAAAAATCAAAAAAAACAGGCAGTCTCTGGCGCTGAATTTGGAAAGAAATCCGGATATAATTTTTGAACTGGGTAAAATCAAAGGCAGTCGCATTCTTGTCGGATTCGCCATGGAAACACAAAATCTTCTGGACAATGCCCGGGAGAAGTTGAAGAAAAAAAACCTGGATTTTATCGTGGCCAACAGTTTGCGGGAAGAAGGAGCCGGATTCCAGACTGATACAAATGTAATTACGATTATTGACAAGACCGGTAAGGCGGAAGCTTTTTCCAAGATGACGAAACTTGATGCCGCCTTAAAGATTTTTGATCGGATTCGGGATGTGATCAAGAAGAAAGGCAAAAGCAAAAAATGATAACGGAAAATCTTACCGGATCATCTTCCCGGCAATTGCGTGCCGAATTGCTTTCAGCAGTTAAGGCTCTGAAAACACATATTACCGATCAGAACATGTATGCCGCCGGTCTGGACTGGAAAAAAGGAGCGCGGGTGAAGGAAAACAGTGAAGCAGATGTCCGCAATAAAGAAGCGGATCTAAATAGGGTTTGGAAAGATATGGCGGATTGCCGGCTCTGCCGTCTTGGTGAAACCAGGCACAATCTTGTTTTTGGTGATGGTGACCCTCACGCCAGGGTTGTTTTTGTGGGAGAAGCTCCCGGAGCCGATGAAGATCAACAGGGTTTGCCGTTTGTCGGCCGGGCCGGGCAGTTGTTGACGAAAATAATTGAAGCTATGGGAATGAGCCGGAAAAATGTTTATATCTGCAATATTCTCAAATGTCGCCCGCCGCAAAACCGTAATCCGTTACCGGAAGAGATTTCGGTTTGCGAACCTTTTTTAAAGAGGCAGCTGGAAATAATAAAGCCGGAAATTATCTGTGCTTTAGGAACATTTGCCGCCAAGACTTTATTAAAGACGGAAGTACCGATAACCGTTTTGCGCGGCCGTTTCCATTCCTATGAAGGAATAAAATTAATGCCGACGTATCACCCCGCTTATTTATTACGCAATCCTTCCGCCAAAAAACTTGTTTGGGAAGATGTGCAGCTGATTATGAAAGAATTGCAGAACTGATCGTCATCCGCAGTCAAAAAAAGAGGTGGATTTATGATGAAAAAAATTATTTCCGTCTTGATTTTAATTCTATCGCTTATAAATATTTGTGCCTCTGCCGAAGAGAAAAAGCCGGTATTTAATATGATCAGTATTGACGGTATCATAACTTCGCCGACGGCAAAATATATAGCCCAGAGTATTGAAGACGCCAACAAAGAATCCGCGGAAGGACTTATTATTTTGCTCGATACTCCGGGAGGTTTGGATACGGCCATGCGTGATATTGCTAAAAGTATTCTGAACGCTCCTTTGCCGGTGATCGTTTTTGTTTATCCCTCCGGAGCACGTGCCGCATCTGCTGGAGTGATTATTACTCAGGCCGCCCATGTTGCCGCAATGGCTCCGGGCACCAATATCGGGGCGGCTCATCCCGTAGCCATTGGTATCGGGGGAGGGACAATGGATAAAACAATGGCGAAAAAAGTGGAAAACGACGCTGCTGCATATGCCCGTAGTATTGCCAAATCCAAAGGACGTTCGGAAGAATGGGTGGAGAAGGCTGTCCGCAAAAGCGAATCAATTACAGCTGAAGAAGCGCTGAAATTAAAAGTGATAGACTATGTTGCCCCTGATATAGAAAAACTTCTGATTGCAATTGATCAGAAAGAAATAAAACTGGCCCAAGGGAAAAAGAAGATAACCACGAAAAATGCCGTAATTAATAATAAGAAAACAGGGACGCGTCAGAAAATACTAGCGGCGATTTCCGATCCCAATATTTCATATATTCTTTTACTTATCGGTCTGGCCGGATTATATTTTGAACTATCTACACCGGGTGCCATATTGCCGGGAGTGATAGGCGGGATATCGCTTTTGCTGGCGTTTTTCGGCTTATCCACACTACCTGTGAATTACACGGGAATATTGCTGATAATATTCGGCGTAATTTTATTCATTGCGGAAATAAAGGTTATGAGTCATGGAATGCTCACTGTGGGAGGTGTAATTTCATTAATTATGGGATCATTACTCTTGTTTGATACAACTGAACCGGCGCTTAAAATTTCTTTGCAGGTTTTGATTCCTGCTGTTGTCGTCGCTTCGGCATTTTTCATAGCGGTCATATTGTTAGCCATTAAGGCACAGATGAGGAAACCTTTTTCCGGTTCTGAAGCTATGATTGGTACTGAGGCTGAGGCGGTAACCGACATAACGGGCGAAGGAGAGGTGTTAGTAAAAGGAGAATATTGGAAGGCGACAAGTGACAGACCAATCAGGAAGGGAGCAAAAGTAAAAATTCTTAAAATGGAAGGTCTTAATTTGAACGTGGAAGAAATAAAAAAAGAGCAATAGTTCCATAAATAAAAGGAGGGAAATTAAAATGTTTGGAGCTTTTTCTGTATCTACACTTGTTATCATTGTACTGGTTATTATGTTTTTGGCTTCTGCCATTCGTATATTAAACGAATATGAAAGGGCGGTTGTTTTTCGTCTGGGCAGGATTAGAGACGTCAAGGGACCGGGTTTGATTATCATCATTCCCGGAATTGACAAAGTGGTCAAAGTGGATATGCGGACAATAACCATGGACGTCCCACCTCAGGATGTTATCACTAAGGATAACGTATCCATCAAAGTAAGCGCCGTTGTTTATTTCCGAGTAATGGACGCCAATGCTGCGGTGACTAATGTTGAAAATTATCTTTATGCCACCTCCCAATTGGCGCAAACCACATTGAGAAGTGTTTGCGGCCAGATGGAACTCGATGAAATATTGTCCGAGCGGGAAAAAATTAATATGAATTTACAGGCTATATTGGATCGCAGTACGGAACCGTGGGGAATCAAAGTATCCCTGGTCGAAGTAAAGCACATTGATCTGCCCGAAGAAATGAAACGCGCCATGGCCAAACAGGCTGAGGCGGAAAGGGAAAGAAGAGCCAAGATTATTAATGCCGAAGGTGAATATCAGGCCGCTCAAAAACTGATTGATGCCGCCGCCCTGATGGAAACACAACCGATGTCACTGCAACTGCGCTATTTGCAAACGCTCAATCAGATTGCATCGGAAAATAATTCGACGACTGTTTTCCCCATTCCGATTGATTTATTCAAGCCGTTCTTAAAGCTGGCGGAAAAGCTATAACGAATTGCGGACGAAGTTTTGCTCCGTCCGATTAAGACGAAGAAAACAGGAGGGGCCCTTATGGCAGACAGAAAACGCCATGTGCTTACCGGAGGTTTGATTTTAATCACTCTGGGTGTGCTGATCTTTTTGCATATGTCGGGATATTATTCTTTTTCCAAAAGCTGGCCGTTTTTGCTTATTGTGATTGGCATCAGTACAATAATTCAAAGCGCTAAAGATATCGGCGGCTGGTTTATCGCGGTCGTCGGTATAATTTTTGTATTTATCGAAATTTACGGACTGGAGATTTATAAATTGTCCAAATATATATTGCCGGCTCTATTGATTCTGGTAGGTATTCATTTGTTGATCAAGAGGCGAAAGCACGATTAATTTACAAGTTCCGACTGTTTGCTTGCCGGCGAGCAGGAAATTCACTTGTCCTGTTGGTTCCGGCAAGGGAACCCGGTATTTATTATTCAAATTTAGCCAAGCAGCCGTCCGGTTTTTTTGTGAGACCAGACGGCATAATATTCAAGGAAATTAAAACTTTCTCATTATGTCTGCCCGAACCAAAAAAACTCTTATTATTACGGATTTTGACGGAACAATTTGCACTGTTGATCTGGGCAATCAGATTATCAATAAGTTTTCTACTGCCAGTTTGAAAGATATTGAGCGAGATTACGTTAAAGGAAAAATAGGTTCCCGCATTGCTTATAAAAGAATCGCCGAGCGGCTTAAAGGCAGCCGAGAAAGAATGCTTGATCACATTATGGTGATGGAGAGGCTTGATCCGTATTTCCCCGAGTTTTGTTCTTTAATCAAGGATAAAGGCATTGATGTAAAGATAGTATCCGACGGTTTGGATTTCTATATTAAGGCGGTTCTGGATAAATATAATCTCACCGGGATGGAGTATTATTCCAACCTGGCCGTCTTCGGCGCGGATAGTTCTTTATGCATCGAATTTCCCGGTAAAAATGAATTCTGCGGACGTTGCGGGACATGTAAGAGCAGAATATTGAATTCACATCGCTTAATTTATGATGAAATAATTTATATTGGTGACGGTTATTCCGATTTTTGTCCGTCGCGCTATGCGGATATGGTATTTGCCAAAAAAATTCTTTTTCAACGGTGTGAGCAGGAAGGGACTCCCTGCTTGCTGTTTGAAGATTTCAGAGAGATAAACTGTTACCTGCTGAAGAATTACTAAAGTAAAGAGGTTTTACAATGTCAATTTCCCGAAAAGTCAAAGCGGCGAGTTCGCAGTCATCAATGATTCGCAGAATGTTCGAAGAAGGCGCCATTCTGAAAAAAAAGTTCGGCGCCGACAAAGTATATGATTTCAGTCTGGGAAATCCCAATGTGGAGCCGCCCGATGAATTTAAACGCGAGTTGATAAGTCTGGCCGGGAAAAATATTCCGCTGAAGCATGGTTATACGCCCAACGCCGGATACTACGAGACAAGACAGGCCGTTGCCGCAAAAATCGGCAAGACAACCGGATTGAAAATGTCTGCCGATCATATCATCATGTCCTGCGGAGCAGGCGGCGCGCTGAATGTCATTCTCAAGGCGCTGCTCGATCCCGGCGACGAGGTGATTGTACTGCAACCTTTCTTTGTGGAATACCCTTTTTATATAGATAATTCCGGCGGGATTGTAAAATATGCATCAACGAAAAGTGATTTTTCTCCGGATATTGAGGCTATCGACAGAGCGATCACCGGTAAAACAAAGGCAGTAATCATCAATTCTCCCAATAATCCTACCGGGAAAGTATACAGTGCAGTTAACATTGCCGATATTGCTTTATTGCTTACTGAAAAGGGCAAAAAGCTGAATAAGACGATTTATCTCGTTTCGGACGAACCTTACAGTGAAATCGTCTATGACAATGTTACCGTTCCCAGTATTTTAAAGGCATATAAAAACAGTATTATTGCCTATTCTTATTCCAAAACGCTTTCTCTGCCGGGGGAAAGAATCGGTTATATCGCCGTCAACCCCACTGTTGAAGAATGCAACGACCTCATCAATGCCTTGATTCTCTGTACGCGAATTCTGGGTTATGTCAATGCGCCGTCATTGATGCAGCGTATTATCGCCGGATTGCAGGATGTCAAAGTTGATGTTGATGTCTATCAGCGAAAACGTGATCTCCTTTGTTCAGGCTTGGCGGCGGCCGGGTATAAATTTGAAAAACCAGAAGGCGCTTTTTATTTATTTCCCCAGACCCCGATTCCGGATGATGTAGAGTTTATTCGGGTGCTTTTAAAAAGAAATATTCTGGCTGTTCCCGGCAGCGGATTCAATTGTCCGGGTTACTTCCGCATAGCATATTGCGTTGATGATTCAACGATAATTAATTCCCTGGATGGGTTCGCCAAGGCCATCGACGAGTGCAGACAGCCGTGATGATTGGAAGTAAAACGCGTGAAATCGCTTACTGCAAAGCGTAGATCAATCAAAGAACGTCTCTATGGCGGTTTCAAAGCGGTGTCTCTGGAATCGTTCTTTCAGCCCCATGTCTCCGTCGAATAAAATCGGTTTGAAGTCACTGCCGAATTCCTGTATTAATGCTTCCGCGATTTGTCCCTGTACTCTGGAAAAAGTGTGGCAGCTGCGGTTGTTATGGAACAGCACTCCCTTGGCGGAATAATCCCGGACCATTTTTTTCCAGGATTCAATTCTTTGTCCGATAGTCATGGTAACGTATATGGCGCAGTATTCTTCCGCCATTGAAGTTAAGAGATTGTCAAAAGATGATGTGTCCAGCTCTCTTTTCCATGTGTCGAGATAATTTGAACCGACAACAGCTATGCCCCGCTGCGCAAGATACTTCTTCAATTCGCCGAAATTAAACCAGGTGGCAAGATTATCCCAGAGGATCCTGTGTTTTTCCGGCTGAACGGCAGAGATGGAGGAATCGATTTTGAGTTTCGTTTTTTCCGTAAGCTGCCGGTAATAGTCGAGGGCGGTTTGCCTGCCTCTTTCGGCGACAATGGGTGCCATGTGGTAAAAGCCGTCGAATACGGTCATGGGTGAAGGAATGTTTCGGCCGGATTCCAGATACTGCCTCCATAATTTGACTGCTGCCGCTGATTTGCGGGCGGTATCCAGTAATTTATCACGGTCGAGCTTTGTTTGTGTTTCCTTTTCAAGCAAATTTATTACATCCAGCAGCTGCTCTCGGACATATTCGATTCTTTCTTTATTCACAATACCGTCATAACGATTACCGGCGTTGATGATTTTAAAAGGAATATCGCCGTACATGCGACTCAAATTTTGAAACCATTCGGCGACAACGTCGCACTGGTTGTTGCAGGCCAGCAGAATATCCGGTCTGGCCAGTACCGGTACTGATTTAAGAGCGGCGATATCATCCGTTTTCATTGCGGAGAAATCTTTTGCCAGCAGATACCCTGTATTGGCAAGCTCGTAGGAGCACCCCAAACGATCTAGTGACTTTCTGGTGATGGCAACTTCGGAGAAAACCTCCGCCAGGCCGTTTACTATAAGATTAACGGCATGATTTTCCGGATATACGGCGACAATATGAGGTTCAAAGGCCCGCACAATTTCAACGGGAAAGATCGCCGTTACATAGACAACAAGTTTTCCGGAACTTTTCGCATCGAGCGCCCGCAGGTAGTGATCGGTCATTATTTGCTTCTGCAGGGAACTGATTGATATCTTTTCCGGCATAAACGCTCCTTTGCTGAAGATTAATAATACACGAAAGGATCCGCTGCTGAGAAAATATTGCCCGGTAGTATGTGTTTATAAATGCCTGATACTGAAGTCGGAAAATCCGCCGGTATAATGTTCTTCTCTAAGTTCTACCTGTTCAACTTTTGCGGAAGGGGGACCGATTTTACACCAGGCAATCATTTTTCCCACAGCGGCATCTGCACCTTCGAATAAGGCTTCCACCCGGCCGTCATCCATATTGCGTACCCAGCCCTTAAGATTCAAATCTGCGGCAGCGCGTCTTGTTGCTGCCCGGAAAAAGACACCCTGAACTCGACCGCTGATATAAACTCTTATCCGTTTCATGGAGCCCCTTTCGCTTTTTGTGTCTGACTTTGCCGACAGAGAAACCGGTTTTCTCTGCGTATTGAATTATTCGCTTTCACGCCTCCTTCCAGCCGCATCGTTATCTTTTGGAAGCGGAAAGGTATTACTTCTTGCCTATAAGTTTTAAAAAGTCTTCTTCCGTCAGAAGAGTAATTCCTAATGATCTTGCTTTATCCAGTTTGGAACCGGCTTTAGAACCGGCAACAAGATAAGTCGTTTTACCTGTTGTTGTGGAATGCACGATACCGCCCAAAGACTCGACAATTATCTTTGCTTCGCTGCGTGCCATATTTTCCATCGTTCCCGTAAAAACAAATGATTTTCCCGCAAGCGGAGCATTGTTTAATATTACCGGTGACTGCCGGGGGACGACTCCGGCTTTTTGAAATTTTTCCATAACCGCCTTGTTCCTCGGTTCATGAAAAAATTGTATGATGCTGGTTGCAATTTCCGGTCCGATTTCATAAATTGCGGTTAAATCACCAAATTCCGCTTTCATCAGATTTTCCATATTGCCGAATTTTCCGGCCAGTATTTTAGCTATGTGTTCGCCGACATTCCTGATGCCCAGGGCGTAAAGAAATTTTGCCAGCGGCGGATTTTTGGAGCGCTCCAGGGCATCGATCAAATTCCGGGCTGATTTTTCTCCGTGTCGTTCGAGAGCCAGGAGTTGATCTGAATTTAAAAAGTAGAGGTCTGCCGGATCCTGAATTAATTTGGCGTCAAAAAGCTGCGCGGATACTTTTTCTCCCAGACCATCAATATCCATTCCGCCGCGGGAGGCAAAATGGCTGATGTTTTCCTTAAGCTGGGCGGGACAGGACAGATTAATGCAGCGATGCGCTGCTTCACCTTCCGGACGAACTGTTTCCGATCCGCATTCCGGGCATGTTACGGGCATTCGGAACTCTTTTTCGCTGCCTGTTCTTTTGGATGAAACGGCTTTAACTACTTCGGGAATAACGTCTCCGGCGCGTTGAATAACGACGGTATCACCGATGCGAATATCCTTCTTTATAATTTCATCTTCATTGTGCAATGTAGCGCGGCTGACTATAACTCCGCCGACATTGACGGGCTGCATGATGGCAACCGGGGTCAAAATACCGGTACGACCGACCTGAACGATAATGTCATTGATTATTGTTGTTGCCTGAGTTGCCGGAAATTTACAGGCCAGGGCCCAGCGGGGATTGCGCGAAACGGCACCCAGAGCGGCCTGCAGGGCAAGATCATTTACCTTTAAAACAACACCATCAATATCATAAGGCAGGCCTTCTCTTTTTCCGCCTATCTTTTCAAAATATTGAATACATTCTTTAATATTCTTTGCCTGTTCGATGAGCGGGTTAACAGGGAAACCCCATGCTTTCAGTGCCTGCAGTATCTCCCAGTGACTGGAAAAATGTGTATTCTGAATGCTGCCTGCAGCGTAGAGGAAAATATTCAACGGGCGGCGAGCGGTGATTTTCGGATCAAGCTGCCGCAGAGATCCGGCGGCGGCATTGCGCGGATTGGCAAAAGGTTCTTCTCCTTCCGCCAACCGACGGCGATTCAGTTTATGCAAAGGCTCAATTTCCATATAAACCTCGCCGCGAATTTCGACAAAAGGCGGCACCGGAATGGGCCCGTTCTTTTTTATTTTTAAAGGTAAAGCGGAAATTGTTTTTAGATTCTGGGTAACGTCCTCACCGGTAATACCGTCACCGCGGGTTGAGCCGCGGACAAACAGGCCGTTTTCATAGATGAGATTTACAGCCAGTCCGTCCAGTTTCGGTTCAACGACATAAGAAATCGAATCGGTAAGCGTGAGCTTTTTTATACGCGCATCAAAATCAATTATTTCTTCTTCGGAAAAAGCATTGGCTAAACTCAGCATCGGTGAGGGGTGTAGGGCAGAAGAAAATTTGGCCAGCGGAAGAGCGCCGACACGCTGAGTGGGTGAGGAAGCTATGTTTTCATCGGGGTAGAGTTTTTCCAGATCCTGCAGTTCTCTCAGCAGACGGTCATATTCGGCATCGGATATTTCCGGATCGTCCTGCTGGTAATAACGATTATTGTGATATTCGATTACCTTTCTTAATCCGGCAATTCTTTCCCCGGCGGTGTCTTTATCCATTACTTTACCAGTTTCAAGTTGGGTTTGCCGTTTGATCGACCGGGATGTGAAATTGTCTGAGGAGTCTGTTTGTTTATAATCTGTTCATTATAGATGGCGTTTTTTACTTTAACGGCATTGATTATGGAAAAAACAATAACAGCCTTTTCCCATTCCGGCGTAAAGGAAAATTGTTCCATTTTTGTTTTATATTTATTCCAGAGGGAGGAAAGTGAAGCTTCGTCCATATACAATATGTTTTCAGCAATTTTATCCAGAGAATTTTCAATAGTATTCATGGAATGCATAGTAACGTGACTTCAATATAAAGTCAAATTAAAAGCTTTTTATTGAGTATTGATTTGCCGAAACGCGGTGCTTGGAAAAACTTAGCTTGTATTTTTTATTTCTTGCGGCTAATAAATTGCCCGGAAGTTATGGAAGAAAAAATGATAAAAATAGGCGTTGTTTCCGATACCCATTTGTCCGGTTATGACGAAAAATTTAAAAAGATCGTCGCTGAACATTTCAGCGATGTTAATGTTGTTGTTCATGCCGGGGATCTGGTTGATCTGCGCGTTTTGGATATATTTGAGGGCAAAGAGATTAAAGCCGTCCGTGGGAATATGGATTATCCTTCCGTCAAAGAAAAACTGCCCGATCAAATACTGTTTGAAATAAACGGATTCAAACTCGGCCTGATTCATGGATGGGGACCACCCTGGGGCATTGAAGAAAAAATACTGGCAAAAACAGGCCCTCTGGATTGTATTATTTATGGGCATACCCATAAAGCTGTCTGCCGCAGGAATAACGGAGTTCTCTTTTTCAATCCCGGTTCTCCCACCGACAGGCGTTTCTCTTTGCATAAATCAATCGGGATATTAGAAATTGACAAAAGGATAGAAGGTAGGATAATTAATCTATAGTTTTTATTTAATTTGAGTTTAAATATGGATACGATTTTTGCACCGTGGCGTATGGAATATATTAAAGGTGAAAAACCGGCCGGCTGTGTGTTTTGTAAATGTTCGATTCGCTGTGACGAATATGTTATCTACGAAGGTAAATCGTCATTTGTGATGATCAACAGATATCCTTACGTTAACGGCCACTTAATGATCATTCCGGCAAGACATATCGGTAGAATTGAAGATCTGGATCAGGCGGAAAGAAACGAAATATTTGCGCTGCTGGATACGTCGATTAAAGTTCTCAAGGAAGCAATGAATCCCGATGGATTTAATATCGGTATGAATATAGGAAAAACCGCCGGGGCGGGTGTGGAAGAACATATTCATGTACATGTGATCCCCCGCTGGGAAGGCGATACGAACTTTATGAGTGTTGTAAATAATGTCCGGGTTATACCGGAGGATGTGCAGACAACGGCAACCCGGCTTATTCCTCTTTTTAAGAAATATTCCGCGAAGGACTGAAGAGATGAAAACAATATCTTTAATTTTACTTATAGTTTTTGCTTTTTTTATCGTTACCTTTTCCGTGGAAAATGCAGCACCGGTTCATCTTAAATATTATAATTTCTTTAATATGGATGTTCCCATATATATGCTGCTTTTCGTATCTCTGCTGATCGGGGTGGTAATTACCGGATTTCTCGGTATTATTGAGAGATTCCGTCTGAACCGCACCATCAGCCGGTTGAATAAGACGATTCGTGATTTACGCAAAGAGCTTCATGCCAATGAGCCGCCGCCGATTATCGAAGAGACAAAAACTCCCATTGATTAATAATGAGTGAATATCCCCGATACATTACCGATGCCAGTTTGGCCAAGTTAGCCAAATGGTTACGCCTTTTGGGTTGGAATACGACTGTCTTTTCCGGAAAAGCGGGGCGGAAAATGATGCGGCTGGCCGATGCCGAAAAAAGAATTATTCTGACTCGAAGACAGGATATGCCGGCAAGGCAGTTTGCCGGGAAGCTGTATCTTGTTACCGGTAAAGATGCCGGCAGTCAGATCAAAGAGGTTATAACAAAGTTTTCTCTGAAAATTGAAAAACAAAGGTTGTTCAGTATTTGTCTTCGGTGCAACGAAAGATTGTTGCCGGTGGCTAAAGAAGGGGTGAAAAATTTCGTGCCGCCTTATGTTTTTGCCAATTGCGGCGAATATAATCAATGTCCCTGCTGCCGGAAAATTTACTGGCAGGGGACTCATGAGCGCAACAGTCTGCAATTTCTGGAAAGACTATCTATAACGCCGAGTTAAAAAATCAGAATAAAAAACGCCGGCGTAAACAACACCGGCGTAAAAAAAAATTATTCTTCCTTATCTTTTTTCGATTCAGCAATAATCTTTTCCGCGATATATGAAGGAACTTCTTCATAGTGCGATTCGGTATAGGTGAAGTTTCCCCGGCCGCTGGTCATGGAACGTAAATCCGGTGCGTATTTCAGGATTTCCGCAAGCGGTACCTGACCTTTAATAACCTGGTTGGTGCCGTTGGTGTCCATACCCAGAACGCGACCTCGACGGCTGTTAAGGTCGCCGATCACATCACCCATGTATTCATCGGGAACTTCGATATCGATGGTGACAATCGGTTCCAGAAGCACCGGTTGACAATCCATGACACCTTTCTGAAAAGCCATTGATCCCGCAATTTTGAAAGCCATTTCCGAAGAATCTACCGTATGATAGGAACCGAATGTCAAGGCTACCTTGAAATCCACTACCGGATAACCGGCGATGACGCCTTTGGCCGCTGCTTCGACAATGCCTTTTTCTACCGCCGGACGATATTGTCCCGGAATAACGCCGCCGACGATTTTGTCCTCGAATATGAAACCGCCGCCGCGGGGCAGAGGTTCGATGTCAATCCAGCAATCGCCGAACTGACCGCGTCCGCCGGACTGTTTCTTATATTTGCCCTGAACGTTGGTTTTTCCCTTGATGGTTTCCTTGTAGGGAACTTTCGGCGTATTCAGATTGACTTCCACACCGAATTTTCTTCTCATTTTTTCAATATTTACTTCGATGTGCACCTGCCCCATACCGGAAAGAATCATTTCCTTGGTCTCAACATTGCGGGAGAAAACAATTGTCGGGTCTTCTTCCGTCAAACGATGGATAGAGGAAGCTATTTTATCTTCATCACCACGTGTTTTAGGTTCTATGGCAAAAGACATAATCGGATGCGGGATATCAACCTTGCTGAATATTATCGGGGCTTTTTCGAAACACAGGGTATCGCCCGTGACCGTTTCCTTGAGTTTGGCCACACCGGCTATATCACCGGGAATCAGCCCATCGGCCTGTTTTTGATTTTTCCCCTCCAGAAAGAAGATATGGCCGAATTTTTCCGTGATTTTTTTGGTGGAATTATAAACTCCGGAGTCAGGCGCAAGCTTTCCGGAATATACACGGAATAAGGTCAGTCTCCCGGCATAAGGATCGGCTATGGTTTTAAAAACAATGGCTGAAAATGGAGCATCTTCCGATGGCTTTCTCTCTTCAACATCGTTTGTTTGCGGTTTTTTACCTTTAATTGCACCGCGGTCTGTCGGTGAGGCGAAAGAACCGATAATAATATCGAGCAATAAGGAAATTCCAATACCTTTTATTGCCGAACCGCAGACGATCGGTATCAGACTGCCGGAAGCAACTCCTTTTTTCAATCCAGCCTGCAATTCTTCTGCGGAAAGTTCTCCGGCTTCCAGATATTTATTCATCAATTCGTCATCGGCTTCCGCAATATCTTCCACCATCGAACTGCGCATCAGACTTGCTTCGTCCATTAATTCCGCGGGAATATCGGCTGCTTTGCCGATGCCTTTATTATCGGTGAAAGTATAGGCTTTCATGGCGACAAGATCGATAATGCCTTTAAATTTATCTTCCGCCCCGACGGGTAGACAGACGGGAGTGGCTTTTTTCTTTAACTTTGTTTTAATGCTTTCCAGTACCTTGTTGAAGTCCGCACGTTCACGGTCCATTCGGTTGATGAAAATTGCCCGGGGAAGATTAAATTCATCTGCAAATTCCCAGACTTTTTGAGTTTGAAATTCCACACCGCCCACGGCATCAATAACAACGACTGCGTTATCTACAACACTCAGTGAGCATTTTATATCAAAAGCAAAATTAGAATCACCCGGTGTATCAATAATATTTATTTTATGCTTATTCCACTCGACAAAATTTACTGCTGAACTTATGGAAATACGCCGTTTTTGTTCTTCCGGCTCATAGTCCATTATGGAAGTTGCGTCATCGACCTTGCCCAACCGTTCGCTTTTTCCGGAAACAAATAGTAAGGATTCACAAAGGGAGGTTTTTCCTGTGCCGCCGTGGCCGACTATTGCAATATTTCTCAGAGACTTGGATTCATACTTTGCCATGAAAACTCCTTTCAATATCTCAATAATTTCACGATAAACAGCTGAATTTGAATGCGCGCTTGTTTAACTCATCCCGCCGGTAAAAGCAAGACAATTTTAGCTCCGGATCCGCAAGGCAAAAGACATAAATGCCGTATTTGCAGTATGTTGAGATCGGTAAAGAATAAAAAAACATCGAAATTCCCCCGACTCTTTATTCGGTGGTGAAATCATTTTAAAAGTATAGACCCGCTTATCTTATTTTCAGACTTTTTTCACCCAGACGCAGGGGATAAACAATTGCCAGAAAACAGAGAAGAAGTGCGATAATAAAGGATCCTGTAAGCCAGGCGATCTGCCAGTTTGTCAAAACTTGATTGCGTATGCCGGTCATAAAAATATAGTAAACGGGTCCAGCTTCCAGAATTATCACAACGGCAATCAGGGTGAAGCAGAGAATCATATAAATCAGACCGCCGAAACTTGTTGCCGCCTGTGCCGGATTTTCCGATTTGAAATCAGGATAAACGGCGCCCAGGCCCACTCCCATGGCTACAATAGCCGGAACAAGAAAGAACATGGTTGCGGCGGACAGAATCATCATGAAAGAGGAAACCTGCAAAAGCAGGTTTGATACGATAATAAGTAGTTCCGCCATGATTAGTAACGGGAAATAATAGACAAAAAACTTGATCCGGAGAAAAGTTTTGAGAGATACCGGTGCTGCCTGAATGATCCAGAAAGCTGCGCCTTCCGTACTTACGGTCGGAAAAACAAAACGGGCGGCAATTGCCGAAAGCACAAAGGAAGCGAGCCCCATATTCAGGAAGGAAAATAAATTCTGGAGGTAGACTGTTTTTATCGGTGATTTATCCAAAGGTAAAACGGAAAAGTTGTAAAGATAAATAATTATTAAGGCACCCATTAGAAAAAGTTGCGGCCATTGCGTCGAATTGCGGAAAAATGTCCGAATTTCTTTTACGGCAAAAGCCTTGGCCGTCCGGGGGAGAAAAAGCAATAGATTTTCCCAGTGAAAGAATCTTCTTTTTGCCGCTCTGAAAAGACGTTCGGGGGTTGTCTGGGACTTGGAAAAACCCTTGAAGTAAGCTCTTTGTGAAATTATATCGGCAAAAAAGATAAGCATGCAAGCACAGCTTCCGGTGAGAGCAAGATTAAAAAGCGAGCTTTGAAAATTCCCGAAAAGAGCGTCCTTGATTGCGTCGGTGATCCAGGTCGTGGGGAAAAGCGGCGAGGCTGGTGCCTGCATGGAATTTAAATAAAGTACGGCGGAAGCAAAGCTGTCCGGGTTGACCAATTGTTCCGGCCGGGTCAGACGCAAAACCATCACAAGACTCAGAATCAGTATGAAGCCGACGATGATTATAATTGTCCGGATACGTCCCGCCGGCAGAATTTTTGCGCCGAACAATACGAGGATCCCGCTCATAGCTGAAGTGATCAGTGCCAGGAAAATAACTGCCAGTAAAACAACTCCATAAAAAAAGATACCGGCTTTGTAAATGATTCCGTAAGACAGAAATACGGGTAGGCTGAAGAGGACAACCATCCAGGAACTGTCGAAGGTACTGGCGAGCCAGCGGGAGAAAAAAATATCCCGCGCAGAAACGGGCAGAGAATGTAAAATCTGTAAATCCAGACTCAGATAGAAGTGAGAAAGACAGTTGATGATGTTGCTGAAGATCAATAAAGTGAAGAAAGTCATGACCACCATGGTAAGAAGTTTCAAGGCCAGAATATTGCCGAAGTCCTGTACACTCTGAAAATAAAGCAAAACACGCCAGCACGCAAAAAATGTACCGGCCCAGAAGAAAAGACCGATTGCACCGAAGATAAATATTCTTATCCAGATATTTTTTTTATTGTCCGGTCGAAAATTATTCAAAGAGGAAAGCAAACGTGGCTTCAGCAGTGCAATAATTGTTTTCATAAGAAAGTATTTTCCTTAATTATTGTAAGGAATACTTCTTCGAGCCTGGCCTCGCCAAGTTTCGCTATGCTCTGCAGTTCACTGACGTTGCCCTGAGCCAGAAGCGTGCCCTGATGAATTACGCCGATTCTATGGCACAGGTCCTCCGCTATGCTCAAGGTGTGAGTGGAAATAAAGATGGTTATTTTTTTTGAAGCCAGTTCCTGAAAAATATCTTTCACCATGTGTACGGCCATGGGATCAAGGCCGACCATCGGCTCATCAATAATCAATATTTGCGGATCGTGAAGCAGGGCGGAAGCGATGATGAGCCTTTGTTTCATGCCGTGCGAATAAGCTTCGATTATTTCGTTGGCCCAGTCCCACAAGGCAAATTGCCTGAGCAGTTGTTCTGCTTTAGGAGGAAAAGACTCCGGGCTCACATCGTATAAATCAGCCGAAAATTGCATGAACTCCAGGCCGGTCAGCTTTTCATAAAGAAACGGCCTGTCCGGCACAAAGCCGATTATTTTTTTAGCCATTACCGGATCTTTGGACATATCCCAGCCGCCGATTAATATTTTTCCGGATGTAGGGGCAAGAATACCGCCCATCATGCGAATAGTTGTAGTTTTACCGGCGCCGTTGGGGCCGATAAATCCATATATTTCACCGGCGGACACATTCAGATTGAGTTTATTGACGGCAATGGTCGTTCCGTAATCTTTTGTTAATTCCTGTAATTGAATCACTTTGTCTGCTCCAGAACATCAATTTTTATTTTACCCATAACACCGATTAAATCCAGTTGCTTATCGCTCTCGCCGCGGATCAGCCGGATATGAGTGACGTCGGCAGGTACCTGATTAAAAACGGCATCGGCGGTAAGCCAGCTGTCCGCATAAGCAATGTTCCAGGCATGATAATAAAACCTGCCGCGCAAATATACCAGTCCTGTTTCTATTTGGGCGGGAATTCCGGCTGTTCTCAATAAGGCAGCGACAAGAACGGCATGTTCGTTACAGTCACCCGTTTTATTTTTTAATACTTCCAGGGCATTGGGTACGGATAGTGATGGCTTCTTTTCGATGTGGCGATATACCCAGTTGACGATTTTGCTTATTTTTTGTTCGGGCGGGTCGCCGGGCTTTACAATATTATCCACTTGTTCTTTCATTGCCGGATCACCCGCCTGTATCAGAGGAGTGGCTTTGAGGAAAACGGCAAGCTCCGGCGGCAGCTTGTCGGCTGATCGTTGCGACGGGGAAGGGGTTTCTCGGGTGATTGTTAAAACATCTTTCCGGAGATGCTGCCGGCCGCCGTTGACATAGAAAAACATATGGCCGATACCGGTGATTTTCAATTTGATCCCGGTTAATTTTACCGGTTCCTGAATTGCAACATTAGCAGGGATTGATGCTGCCTGCGTAAAATCAATAATGCCGTCTTTTGCTGTTTCTTTCCGGGCCTCTTCGGGGCTTACTTTTTCCAGAGAAAGACCGAGCATGCCGGTTTCCTTCAGAGTCTCTCCGTTTTTGTTGAGCCAGGCACAGTTTCGGGCGCCCATAAAATCAGCACAGTATTTTTGCGTGAGAGTTCGTTTTCCCATAACCGGAATTATTTCATCGGCGTTCCGGGTGACTTTAACCTGCCGCATAGCCAGGGTGGAGGGGTCAAAAATGCTGAAATTGCCGGTCGTATCCTTTTCCAGTTTCGCGGCAAATGCCGCGTCGTAAACACCACCGCTCATATGGGGTATTTCCCCGACCGGAATTTCACTTTTTTCCTGGCTGCCGGGCAAGCCGGTAAAGATAATCAGCTTGTTTTTGACAATAGAACCATGAGCATTGAAGCGAAAAATACCGGAGGTCAGATTGAAATTAAAGGAAGAGATGGTCATATCGTAATTAAGGTCTCCTTCGGTAAGGATAGTAAGTGCTTGAATCACTCCCAGCGCATTAATTTGCATAAACGCTTCTTCGGCAAAATGAAAACCTTTGTCCATTCTGGTAAAAGTCCGGTGAACAAAGCCGATTTTTTTGTCGTTTTGATAAATATTCATCCAGGTATCGGCAGGACGCCTGTCTGCTGCCACAGGTACAATGGTTGTCTGCTCCCTGTTTTCCGGAACAATTTCCAGACGAATGATCAGCAGAGTGATGAAAATAATTGTGACGAAAACACCCCAGATAAAAGAATATTGAATTTTAGGCATAGCTTATCGGCCTTTGAAAAATGAACCAACGCTGAAAAACAATATTATTGAAAATACTCTACTCATTTTACTTCTTGGAAAATCAAAAACATTATACTGAATAAAGGCGAATTGCTAAAGAAAAGAATTCCACCTCTTATCACCATTCCAGGAGAATCAGGCTCGGCAATACCATGGACAGTTTTGCGACGCAACCTTGAAGCGGGTTATTCGGTTCAAAGATTCGTTGACAAGCGCATTCATTTAATATATCAACAAAACCTTCATAAATATCAAGCCGCATCTATTTATTGATTGCGTTACCGGGCCTTACCGCTGCATTAGAAAATATACCTGCGGGGTCGTTATGGGGAGGTTCAAAGCGAGCTGTTAAAAGCATCTGGCCTGCCGAGGGAAAAAAGACTTTATGAAACATGACAGTATCATTGCTCAGGAAGGTTATCCTTTTATCATCTTTTCCCTTGTTATTGCTGTTTTCCTCGCCTTCTTGGGTATCTATTGGCTGTTTATTCCGGTTGTCCTGGTCTCATTTTTTATTATCTGGTTTTTCCGCAATCCGGAGAGGTCTTTTGCAGAGGAAGAAAAGGTTGTTATTTCTCCCGCTGATGGTAAAATAATCAAGGTGGAAGATGTGGATATGGCAGGCACCATTACCGGAAAATTCAAAAAAATCAGTATTTTCATGAATGTTTTCAATGTTCATGTTAACCGTGCTCCCGTCGGCGGAAAAATTGCAGCAATAAATTATCACAAAGGGAAATTTTTTTCGGCCAATCTGGACAAAGCATCGCTGGATAACGAACGCAACGAAATTCTGATTTCACCGGAAAACGGCTCACCGGTATGGGTAGTACAAATTGCCGGTCTCATCGCACGCCGGATAGTCTGCTGGGTGGAAACGGGAAATTCGGTTAAAAAAGGCGAAAGATTTGGTTTGATTCGCTTCGGTTCACGGGTAGATGTTTATTTACCTCCCGAATCGCGCATTAACGTAAAAATCGGTGAGAAGGTCAGGGCAGGCGAGACGCCACTGGGTTATTTATCCTGATTCCGAATAAACGACTTTTTAAAGAAGAAATCATGAATAAAGATACTCCTCTCAAAAAACTGCGCATCAGAAAAGGCATTTATGTTTTACCGAATCTTTTTACTACGGCATCTCTCTTCGCCGGTTTCTACTCTGTTATTGCTTCTCTTCAGGAAAAATTTATTATTGCCGCCGTGGCTATTTTAGCTTCTCTTGTCCTGGATGGCCTGGATGGCAGGATTGCCCGTATTACCAATACCACGAGTAAATTCGGCGCCGAATACGATTCGCTTTCCGATTTAGTTGCTTTTGGCGTTGCGCCTTCTCTTTTAGCCTATAACTGGGCGATGTTCTTTTACGGAAAGTGGGGCTGGATTGCCGCATTTATGTTTGTCGTTTGTGGAGCGCTTCGATTAGCCCGGTATAATATTCAAATCGGAATTATTGAAAGCAAAGTATTTAACGGCCTGCCTATTCCCGCTGCCGCTTCGGTGGTCGCCACAACGGTGCTTTTTTTTGACTATGCCGGCGTAGAAGGGAAGTTTCATAATCCCTATATGCTGTCCTTTGTTATTGTTCTTTCCCTTTTGATGGTCAGCAATATCAAATATTACAGCGGAAAGGATATGAAGATTTTCGCGCGCAAGCCCTTCATGTCTTTTTTTCTCCTGGTGGTGTTGTTAATTGTTATCGTAGCGGTTCCTGAAGTTGTGATTTTTGTACTGATGGTCGGTTATGCGATTTCCGGGCCTATCTGGTGGGTGGCGAAATGCGGCCGGCAGGTGGCTCAAAAAACCAAAGAAAAGAAAAAAAACAAACAGGAATAACAGACCTCGGGAAACGATCAGCAAAGCGTCTGTATAATTATGTCCGGACTATGAGAATTATTGGAGGCAAAGCCAAAGGAAGGATACTTAAGTTTCCCTCAACGTCGAAAGAAAGACCGACGTCCGATTTTTTACGGGAGACCCTTTTTAATTTACTCGGTTCATTGGAAGGTAAGTCATTTCTCGATTTGTTTGCCGGTTCCGGGAGCGTGGGAATAGAAGCGGCAAGCCGCGGTGCAAAAGAAGTTGTGTTAATTGAAGGTAACAGGAGAATTGCTTTATCTCTTCAAAATAATATTGCCGCTTGCGGCCTGAATAAAGAATGCCGGGTTATCACCCGGAATGTTGGTGATGGTCTTGGTGATCTTTTTAAAAACAAATATGAGTTTGACTTTATTTTTGCCGATCCGCCCTATGGCCGGGGATTAGTGGAAAAAACCATCGTGCTGTTGAAGAATAATCCAGTCTGGGCGGAGGAATCGGTAATTATTATTCAACATCCGGCAAGAGAAGATGTGGTTTTGCTCCTGGATGAAAAAACTATTCTTGAAGATCAGCGAAAGTACGGTGACAATGTTCTGACTTTTCTGAAAATGGAGTGTTCATGATGAAAGATAAATTTGTGAGCAGAGTTGCAGTTTACCCCGGGTCATTTGACCCGATAACCAATGGCCATCTGGATATTATCAAAAGAGGAATTCGGGTGTTTGATGAAATCATCGTTCTTGTGGCCTATAATCCCAATAAAGCTTCTTTGTTTACAGTGGAAGAACGCGTTTCCATGATAGATGAAGCCATCGGCTCTATAGAAGGGGTAAAAGCGGACAGCCATGCGGGGCTCCTTGTTGATTATTTAAAAAAAACAAATACCAATATAATTTTACGGGGAATGCGGGCACTGTCTGATTTTGAATACGAATTCCAGATGGCTCTTATGAATCGCCGGCAGGCCAGAGATATTGAAACAGTGTTCCTCATGAGCGGCTTTAAGTGGTTCTATACGGGTTCGCAGCTCATTAAACAGGTGGTGAGCATCGGCGGTTCGGTAAAAGGACTGGTTCCGGATAATGTCCACCAAAAACTGCTGGAAAAATTTAATGCTGACAGGAGGTAGCTTGTGAAGTTAGCGGCAAGAGTAGCAAAAATTAAACCGTCGGAAACTTTGGCCATTACTGCCAAAGCCAATGCCTTAAGGGCGGAAGGACGTGATGTGATCGGTTTTGGTGCCGGAGAGCCGGATTTTGACACTCCGATCAATATTAAGGGTGCGGCGATTCGTGCCATCGAAACCGGTTTCACCAAATACACGCCGGTGGGTGGTACGGATGAATTGAAAGAAGCCGTTATTGCCAAATTAAAGCGTGATAATGCACTGGAATATAAACGTTCCCAGGTTGTGGTTTCCTGCGGGGCAAAGCATACCCTGTACAATCTGGCCCAGGCTCTTTTTGAAGAAGGTGATGAAGTTATTATTCCCGCCCCTTACTGGGTTTCCTATCCTGATATTGTCGTGCTGGCCGGCGGCCGGCCGGTTATTGTCAATACTTCTGAGGCGGACGGTTTTAAAATGAAACCGGCCGAGCTTAAAGCGGCAATAACAGGACGCACCCGTGCGGTTGTGATCAACAGCCCGTCCAATCCGACCGGAGCGGCTTATTCCCCGGCTGAATTAAAAGAGCTCGCAGCTGTTCTTCTCGATACGGCAATACTTGTTATTTCCGACGATATTTATGAAAAAATAATTTATGCAGATTTTCCGTTTGCCAATATTGCAACGGCGGAACCAAGAATAAAAGATAAAACAATAGTCGTAAACGGCGTTTCCAAAGCATATGCCATGACCGGCTGGCGTATTGGTTATGCCGCCGGGCCGGAGCAGGTGATTGCCGCTGTTAATAAGATTCAAAGTCAGAATACATCCAATCCTACTTCTATTTCTCAAAAAGCCGCAGTGGAAGCATTAAACGGTGATCAGGCCGTAGTTGGTAAAATGGTTTCCGAGTTCCGGAAAAGAAGAGACGTTATTGTACAGATGCTCAACGATATTCCGGATATAAAATGTCTTTCTCCGGAAGGTGCTTTTTATGTATTTCCGAATGTTTCCGGAATTTACGGCCGTTCGTTTAAGGGTAAAAAAATAACCAATTCCGCAGAACTGATTGATTATCTTTTGGATGAGGTGAACGTTGCCATTGTTCCCGGCGCAGCCTTCGGCAGTGATGACCATATCCGCCTTTCTTATGCCACATCGATGAAGAATATTGAAGAAGGCTTGAAACGCGTAAAAGCCGCCGTAGCTAAACTAGATTAAGAGGAAGGTAAACCAATGGGAGGCATATTCGGAGTAGTATCACAGGAAAATTGTGTTCAGACGCTGTTTTACGGGACCGATTATCATTCACATCTGGGAACGGAAAACGGCGGTATGGCGGTGTTAGGGGCCAAAGGGTTCCACAATGCCATTCATAGTATTTCTCAAGCCCAGTTCAAATCGCGATTTATCGATGATTTCAGGAAAATGGAAGGCTGTTTCGGAATCGGAGCAATTGATGATGAGTCACCGCAGCCTTTAATTATTCGTTCCAAATTCGGTGCTTATGCTGTTGTCGCCACCGGGCTCATCAGCAATAAAGATAAATTAACCGGTGAACTCCTTAATGAAGGCGTATCCTTCAGTGAAATGGCCGGCGGTGGTGTCAACAATGTGGAAATCGTTGCCCGTCTGATTAACCGGGGAGATAATATTGTCGAAGGAATCGCCTCCATGCGTGGTGCCATTGAAGGGTCAATTTGTGCCCTGGTTTTAACCAGGGACGGTATTTATGCAGCTCGTGATAAGTTTGGCCGCTTTCCTCTGGCTATCGGTAAGAAGAGAAATCGAAATGAAAAATCCTATATTGTAGCAACCGAAGCCAGTTCTTTCGAAAATCTGGGATATGAATTGGTCAAGTTTCTTGGTCCCGGGGAGATTACCCTTATTTCTCCGGAAGGGATCAAAGAAATGAAACCGGAAGGCAGCACGAAAAAGATATGTTCGTTTTTGTGGATTTATACGGGTTATCCTTCATCTAGTTACGAAGGAATCAGCGTGGAAAACACCCGCGAGCGTTGCGGACGTTATCTGGCCCGGCGGGATAATGTGGATGCCGACTTTGTCGCCGGTATCCCCGATTCTGGAGTAGGGCACGCGATAGGCTATGCCATGGAATCAGGAATACCTTTCCGCCGCCCTTTGATTAAATATACTCCGGGTTACGGACGCAGTTATACGCCACCTTCCCAGGAAATAAGGGATCTTGTGGCTACAATGAAGTTAAGTGCGGTTCATGATGTGATTAACGGCAACCGCATGATAATTTGTGACGATTCCATCGTAAGGGGCACGCAGCTCAAGAATTACACGATAAAAAAATTGTGGGATAACGGAGCGCGTGAAATCCATATTCGTCCCGCCTGTCCTCCGTTAATGTTCCCCTGCATCTATGCGTCTTCCACCAGATCATCGGCGGAACTGGCTTGCCGCAAAGCAATAAGAATCATGGAAGGGAAGGATCTCGACAACTTGGAAGAATACCTCGATCGATCTTCGGTAAAACATACCAAGATGATTGACTGGATCCGGCGCGATCTGAATATTACCTCCCTGAAGTATCTGGAAATTGAAGATATGATTACCGCAATAGGTCTTCCGGCAGATCAATTATGCCTTTACTGCTGGCAGGGCAAATAAAAAATACCGATTGCTTTATTCCTGATTTTTAAAATCTGCTGATCCCCAAATTATCCGTTGCCAGAGAAAAGGCGTCGTGTTATAAATTTCAGCAAAAATAATTGATGAAAGCTGAAAAATATGGATGATTTTTCTCCAATAAAAAGGAAGAAGACAAGAAAAATATATCTGGGCGGAGTTCCTGTAGGAGGCGATTCTCCCATCACCGTTCAATCCATGACGAACACAAACACATGTGATATCAAAGCCACGGTTGCCCAGATAAATGCGCTTTCTGATGCCGGTTGTGAAATTATCCGCATTGCCGTACCGGATCAGGAAGCGGCAGATGCCGTTGCGGAAATTAAAAAAAGAATCAAGCTTCCTCTTGTTGCCGATATTCATTTCCATTCTCAGCTGGCGATAGAGGCAATGAAACATGGCGTTGCCGCCATCAGGATTAATCCGGGCAATATTGCTCCGGAGAAGATTCGGGAGATAATTAAAACAGCCAAAGAACGGGAAGTAGTAATTCGCCTCGGGGTTAATGCCGGCTCCCTGCAGAAGGATGTAATACTTGAGTACGGAGGGGTGACGGCGGACGCTATAGTAGCTAGTGCGTTAAAGAATATTGAGATTTTTGAAGCTGAAGATTTCGGCAATCTGAAGTTGTCTTTGAAATCATCAGATGTGCCGGTTATGATTGAAGCCTATAAGAAAATTTCGGAGAAAACCGATTATCCATTGCATCTGGGTGTGACGGAGGCGGGAACACTGGTTTCCGCGGCCGTCAAATCGTCTCTGGGCATTGGAACCTTGCTCTATCAGGGAATCGGTGACACCATCAGAGTATCCGTAACCGGTGATCCTCTGCTGGAAATCCCTGTCGCCTACGGAATTCTACGTTCGTTGAAAATAAGAAAAGTCGGACCGGAAATCGTTTCCTGCCCCACCTGCGGTCGCTGTCAGATAGATCTTTTAGGATTAACGGAAAGGATGGAAAAGGCTCTGGCCGGAAGGAAAGAATATGTGAAAGTGGCTCTCATGGGTTGTGTAGTCAACGGTCCGGGCGAGGCCGCCGATGCCGATATCGGTATTGCCGGCGGCAGGGGGTTCGGTATGCTTTTCCAAAAAGGAGTTGCCTCAAAAAGAATTGCAGAAAACGAATTTATTCCGGTTCTGCTCGAGGAAATTGATAATATGCTTGCAGAGAAAAAGGAGGAGTAATGCGTTATTCAGAGATGTTTCTTCCCACCGGGAGAGAAGTTCCTTCCGATGCCGAAATAATTAGCCATCAGTTGATGATCCGGGCGGGTCTGATTCGAAAATTAACCAGCGGCATTTATTCATATCTGCCTCTGGGTTATCGGGTTATCCGTAAGGTAGAACAGATTATACGCGAAGAAATGAATAGGGCCGGAGCGCAGGAAGTTTTTCTGCCCATGGTGCAGCCTGCCGAGCTTTGGCAGGAATCGGGACGTTGGGAATATTACGGCAAGGAATTATTAAGACTGCGTGACCGTCATGACCGTGAATATTGCCTGGGACCGACCCATGAAGAAGTGATAACCGATCTGGTGCGCAACGATATCAAGACGTACCGCCAGTTGCCCCGTAATCTTTATCAGATTCAGACCAAATTCCGTGATGAAGTCCGTCCCCGTTTCGGTGTGATGCGCTGTCGCGAATTCGGAATGAAAGATGCCTATAGCTTTGATGCCGATGAGGCGGGAGCGGAGGTAAGTTATGAAAAGATGTTTGCCGCCTATACTAGTATTTTTGAGCGGTGTGGTTTGAAATTCCGGCCGGTGGAAGCCGATTCCGGCAGTATCGGCGGGAAGTATTCCCATGAATTTATGGTTATGGCGGAATCCGGTGAAGATGCCATGATTGTTTGCGAAAAATGTAATTATGCCGCCAACCTGGAAAAAGCTGAAATCGCCCGGCCGGAGAAAAAGGAAACAGGAGAAAAAGACAAATTGCCTCTGGAGAGTGTCCATACCCCGAACGTGCGGACGATCGAAGAAGTCAGTGCTTTCTTAAAAGTGACACCGCGGGATATCGTCAAGACGCTGATCTTTAACGCCGACGGCAAGCCCTGTGCCATACTGATTCGCGGCGATCAGGAAGTAAACGAGATTAAGGTAAAAAATTATCTGGGGATAAATGAACTCACCCTTGCCGAGGATGACATGATTCTGCATGCTACCGGTGCTCCGCGTGGATTTGCCGGAGCGGTAAAAATAAAGACCCGGATCATTGCCGATTATTCCGTAATGAACATGGTCAATTTTGTCACCGGCGCCAATAAAGAAGATTATCATCTGAAAAACGTCAATATCGGCCGCGATTTTAATGTCGAATCTTTTGCGGATTTACGCGTAATTGAGAAAAGTGATACCTGCCCGCGTTGCGGTGGCGGCATTCAATTTGTCCGTGGTATTGAAGTCGGCCATGTTTTCAAACTGGGAACAAAATACAGCAAAGCTTTGAAAGCCGTATATCTCGATCGCGACGGCCAGGAAAAGATAATGATCATGGGTTGCTATGGAATAGGTGTCGGCAGAACCGTGGCCGCCTGCATTGAACAGAATAATGATGAAAACGGAATAATCTGGCCCATGCCGCTTGCTCCCTATCAGGTCATAATTACGCCGGTGAACGTGAATGAAGGACAGGTTTTGCAGGCAGCCGAAAAAATTTATAAAGATTTGCTGTTCCGTGGCGTCGAGGTTATTCTCGATGACCGCGATGAAAGGGCGGGGGTAAAGTTCAAAGATGCCGATCTCATCGGAATTCCGCTACGCATCACTGTTGGTCAAAAAAACCTTGCGGGCGGGAACGTAGAATTAAAAGAGAGAAAATCAGGAAAAACGACAATTCACCCTCTTCAGAATATAGTATCCGCAATCGAAAAAAGCATTGCCGGGAGTATAAACCCGGTTGCGGGTAAACAAACGTAAGTTTAGATCGTCTGGGAAATTTCATGTTACGAATTACCGACATTCTCGATAAAGCCCAATCTTATCTGCCCGCCAAAGAACTGGAAATGATCGAAAAAGCCTATATCTATTCGGCAACCGTACATCAGGGGCAGGTAAGGCTTTCCGGAGAACCATATCTTACTCATCCCATGGAAGTTGCGGGCATTCTTGTCGACATGAAACTGGATGCCGCAACCATTATCAGCGGTTTACTGCATGATACGGTGGAAGACACTCTGACCACTCAGGAACAGGTAGAAAAAGAATTCGGTAAAGATGTAGCCTTCCTGGTCGGCGGCTTGACAAAGCTGAGCCGTATTTCTTTCGGTTCTCAGGAAGAGAGGTTGGCGGAAAATTTTCGTAAAATGATATTGGCTATGTCCGCCGATATTCGTATTTTATTAGTGCGGCTGGCGGACCGTATTCATAATATGCGCACTCTGCAATATCACCCGCCGGACAGAAGGATTTATATCGCCAAAGAAACTATGGAAATATACGCACCGCTTGCCAACCGCCTGGGTATCAACTGGATGAAAATGGTGCTGGAAGATCTTGCCTTTAAATATTTATATCCGGAAGAATACAGCGATCTGTCGCGGCGCATTGTTAAGACCAAGCAATCACGCGACCGTTATACCGACGAAGTAAAAAACGTTATTATAAGAGAACTGGAGAAGCTATCCATTAAGGGGGAAGTCGAAGGACGGGCCAAACATTTTTACAGCATCTTTAAAAAAATGCAGGAACAACATATCAACTTTGATGAAGTATATGATCTCATTGCCTTCCGCCTGATTCTGGATTCCGATAATGTAAAAACCTGTTATGAGGTGTTGAGTTCCGTCCACGCCCTATGGAAGCCGGTTCCGGGAAGATTCAAAGACTATATCGCCATGCCCAAAGCCAACAATTATCAGTCTTTACATACTACGGTCATCGGGCCCTATGGGGAGCGGCTGGAAATTCAGATCCGGACAAAAGCAATGCACGAGTGGGCGGAAAAAGGCATTGCCGCTCACTGGAAATATAAAGAAGGCCGAACCTTCGAGCATGACGAAGATACACAAATAAAGAAACTCCGCGAAACACTGGAAGTGCAGCAGGAAATAAAAGATCCGCGGGAGTTTATGTCCAATTTAAAGCTCGCGCTGTTTCCGGAAGAAGTCTACGTATTTACTCCCAATGGAGATGTGAGGGCCTTTCCCAAAGGGGCAACACCGATTGATTTTGCCTACAGTATTCATTCGGATGTCGGTAATCAATGTATCGGCGCCAAGGTTAACCGCAACATTGTTCCTTTAAAATACGCACTGCAAAACGGAGACAGGGTGGAGATCATAACGCAAATTGGACACCATCCCAGTAAGGATTGGCTGAAATATGTTGTAACAACCCGGGCCATTTCCAAGATAAAAAACTGGATTAATCTGGAAAAAAAGAAAAGCTCTCTTGCCCTGGGGCGTGATTTGCTGGATAAGGAATTTAAAAGACACGGTTTGAAATTTACTAATTTGGTTAAAGCGGAAGAAATCAAAAAAATATTCGTTGAATACGGTGTAAACTCGCTCGATGATCTGGTATCCCAGGTAGGTTATGGCCGTATTTCACCCAAGCAAGTTGTCAATCATTTTCTGGTTGAAGATACGTCTAAAACTCCGGTACCGGTCCTCGAAAAAGTTAAGAAAAAGCCGGAAGCTGTGCCATCGCTTGGTATATCCTTAACCGGGATTGATGATGTAATGGTTAAATTCGCCAAGTGTTGTAATCCTATTCCCGGCGATGATATAGCAGGATATATATCACGCGGCCGCGGCATTACCGTACATACGCGGAATTGTCCGCATATCAAAAACCTTGATATCGACCGGATTGTGGATATTGACTGGAATGTCCGGGAGAAGCATGCATATCCCGTTCATATCAAAATCGTCAGTGACGACCGCAAAGGTATTCTAACCGAGATCAGTTCAACAATCTCATCGTTTGATGTAAACATCAGTTATGCTCAGGTGGAAACAATTGATATGATTGCTACCTGCAATTTTATGATAGATGTAAATGACTTAAAGCAGCTTAATCAAATACTTTCGGCCATTAAACAACTGAAGTCAGTCAAATCCATCGAAAGAATACGCAAATCCTGAAAATTAATGATTATAATCATTTGGATGTTGACAAACACGGGTACTTTGCTTATAAGCAGGCGCAAATATAAATCAGGTGAAGAGATGTTTTATAGAACAGGAAAATTTTTTATTCTGATATTACTGCTGGTTATTTTCCCCATTATCTGGGGAGTGCCGGATTTGCCGGCTGCGGAAAAGAAGCCTCTGGTGGTCATTGATCCGGCGCACGGAGGTCAGGACTCCGGTGTAAAAATTGACGATAAAACCGGAGAAAAAGATATCACCCTGGCTATTGCACTTTTGTTGCAAAAGGAACTGGCGAAAAACGGCAATTGGGAAATTATGCTGACGCGTGACTCCGATAAAACAATCAGTCTCGAAGATCGCCGGAAAATCATTTCTCAAGGCAAGCCGGATTTACTTTTAAGCCTGCACGTCAATGGCGGTTTCAGCAAGGGCGCTTCCGGATTTGAAATTTATTATCCGGGGTTTCTTAATTTAGCGGATCAAAAAAAACAGGTAAAAAGCGGAGTAAAAGAGACAAGAGATAAATATCTCAAAGATTCCAGAAAAATCGCTCAACTTGTGCAAAAAAATCTGGATACTCTGTTCCCGCGCAAAGGGCGGGGGTTAAGGGAAGCGGAAACGCCCGTTCTGGAAGGTATGGATATTCCCGCAGTAGTTGTGGAGATAGGATTTGTTACAAATCCTGAAGAACGAAAGAAATTGCTTTCTCCAGCCGGTCAAACGGAAATAGCCAAAGCTCTGGCCCGGAGCATTAAGTCATTTTTTTAGGTGAAAAGTGATTAAGAGAAGCCTCGGCAGAAAATGGGATGAACTTCGACCCATTAAAATTACCAATTCTTATCTGAAAAACGCAGCTTCCGTGCTTGTTGAGTTTGGCAATACGAAAGTTATTTGTACTGCCGCTCTGGATGATAAAACAGCACCTTTTTTAAAAAATACCGGTAAGGGCTGGTTGACGGCCGAGTATTCAATGCTGCCGATGTCCACGGAGACGAGAACAGCCCGGGAAGTTACACGCGGCCGTCTGGGAGGCCGGACTCACGAAATCCAGCGGCTGATCGGAAGATCGCTCCGGGCGGTTACGGATTTAACGGCTTTCGGTGAAAAAACGATTTATATCGATTGTGATGTTATCCAGGCTGATGGGGGAACGAGAACGGCGTCAATCACCGGTGGTTTTGTGGCGCTTATTGATTTGTTCAAGGCAATGAAACAGGAAGGTACCCTGGAGAAAATTCCCGTTAATGATTATGTCTCGGCAATCAGCGTTGGTATTGTGGCTAATGAAGTTATTATTGATCTGGCCTACGAAGAAGATTCCCGGGCGGAAGTTGATATGAATTTTATAATGACAGGTTCCGGTTTGTTTATTGAAATTCAGGGTACTGCCGAACAACATCCCTTCAATAAAGGACAATTGGATAAAATGACCGAACTGGCCGCAAACGGCATTAAAACAATAATCGCCAAACAGAAAGAAGTAATAGGTGATTGGCGATCATGAAAATTGTCTTTGCATCCAGAAATCAAGGTAAACTGAATGAAATCAAATCAATGCTCGCGGATACAAAAGTCGAATTGATTTCTTTAACGGATTATGACGGCATTCCGGAAATTGTCGAAGACGGGAAAAGCTTTTTGGAAAACGCATTAAAAAAAGCCAAAATTATTTCCGGTATTACCGGAGAAACCGTACTGGCCGATGATTCCGGATTGACGGTAAGTGTTTTAAACGGAGAACCAGGCATCTACTCCTCGCGATATGCCGGTGAAAAGGCGACTGATGACGAAAATAATGCGAAGCTCCTGGACAAATTAAAAAATGTTCCCCCTGAAAAAAGAACAGCTTACTTTCAGTGTGTATTGGTTCTCTATAGGGCGGATGGCAGTTTTGAATCTTTCGCAGGAAATTGGCAGGGTCAGATAATTGATGAAAAACGAGGTTCAAACGGTTTTGGTTACGATCCGATATTCTGGGTGCCGGAGATGAAAATGACTGCGGCCGAATTACCTTCCGCTGTTAAAAATACATTGAGCCATCGCGGTCAGGCTTTGGCCAAACTGAAAAACAAGTTATTGTCATGTTGTTGATTCTAACTTAAATACGGGGCGTAGCGCAGCCTGGTAGCGCGCCTGCTTTGGGAGCAGGATGTCGAGTGTTCAAATCACTCCGCCCCGACCAATAATATTAAGGTGTTACGTTGCCAGACGTAGCCCCTTCTTTTTTCAACTGTGCGGCTTCACTGTGCGGATTTGATAAATTTAGTGTAAATTCTCCCTCAATTTCGGTGACAGCCTTTGTGATTGTGAAGAGAAACATATTTCAAATTAACTAGGTAATGTGAGATATAATACTTATTATCTTTATGCATTAGTGAATTATTCATTACAACGATCCTAAAGACAAACTCTAAAGTATCGTAACTTTCTGAAACAAAGCATCAGCCAATTTTGGCAAACATACTTCCTTTCAATTGGTAATAATCACTTTGTACATTCTGAAATGTGTAATTGATAATTCAGATATATGTAAGCGAACTGGGGAAAATGTCTGATATAATTACAAAATCAGAATAATTAGGTTCATTTTGTACCTTTAGCGTTCTATTGAATAGTTTCAAATGACTTGATAACTGAAATCATATCAAATTCGCCCAATCCTTTCTGCTGTGCCGTTTCATAAAGCTTTAAACAGGCATTGATAAGCGGAGCATGTGCCTGAGTCTTTTGAGCGGCTTCCACTATCAAACGATTATTGTCTAGTACGTTTATAATAGATGCCTGGGTGGTTGTATCACCCGCTAATAGTTTTGCGCTTTTAATCCGGATAATATCGTTGGACATCGGGCCCGCCAA
>MVRV01000137.1 GCA_002068015.1 Smithella sp. PtaU1.Bin162 | reverse complement strand
CAATGGCATTTTCCAGAAACTTGTCGATCAGAATGGGACGCTCCGGAGTAACGCCGACAGCCGCCGCAACATAACGTTTGAGCATTTCTTCATCATGAACAATCTCCATGCCCCGCCCCCCCAGCACATAAGAAGGACGCACCATGAGCGGATACCCGATACGGCCCGCCACCTCCAGTGCCTGGGCGAGAGTGCTCGCCATGCCCGATGCCGGCATGGGAATACCCAGCTTATCCATCATCTTGCGGAAACGGTCACGGTCTTCGGCAAGATCAATCGTTTCCGGAGAAGTGCCGATTATTTTTACACCGGCTTTCGCCAGATCGGCTGCAATGTTGAGCGGCGTCTGACCGCCGAACTGCACAATTACACCTTCCGGTTTCTCTTTTTCGTAAATACTCAAAACATCTTCCACCGTAAGCGGCTCAAAGTAAAGTTTATCCGATGTATCGTAATCCGTCGAAACTGTTTCCGGATTGCAGTTGACCATGATGGTTTCAATACCTTCATCACGCAGAGCAAAAGCCGCGTGGACACAGCAATAGTCAAATTCAATTCCCTGCCCGATCCGGTTGGGACCGCCGCCTAAAACCATTATCTTTTTATTGGGGCTTACCTTCACCGTATCGGGAGCGTTATAGGTGGAATAATAATAGGCTGCATTTTCCACACCACTCACCGGAACAGCTTCCCAGCATTCTTGCATCCCCATTGCCAGACGCTGTTTTCTGATTTCAGTTTCTTTCTTGCCCAGGATTATCGCCAGATATTTATCGGCAAACCCATCCTTTTTCGCCTGTTGCAACAGGGCATCGGGCAATACCTTCCCCTTATACTGGAGAATCTTTTCTTCCAGTTCAACCAGTTCCTTCATTTGTTCAATGAAATATTTTTTAATATAAGTGCGGGCGGCAAGAGTATCCACGGAAGCACCCTTCCGCAGAGCTTCATACATAATAAATTGCCGTTCGCTGGATGGTTCACTCAAGCTTTCCATTAGTTCTTCCAGAGATTTTTTATTGAAATCCTTGACAAACCCGAGACCGTAACGGCTCTTTTCCAGCGAGCGAATGGCCTTCTGAAATGCTTCCTTGTAATTTTTACCGATACTCATGACCTCGCCCACGGCGCGCATCTGGGTACCCAGCCTGTCTTCGGCGCCGCGGAATTTTTCAAAATCCCAGCGGGCGAATTTCACAACAACATAATCGCCGGAAGGCGTGTATTTATCCAGCGTGCCTTCACGCCAGTAAGGTATTTCATCGAGCGTAATACCGGAGGCCAGCATGGAGGAAATAAGCGCAATGGGAAAACCCGTGGCTTTGGAAGCAAGTGCCGAAGAACGCGAGGTGCGCGGATTGATTTCAATGACGACAATCCGGTCGGTTTTCGGATCATGGGCAAACTGAACGTTTGTGCCGCCGATCACCTGAATCGCCTCCACAATATCATACGAATATTTCTGCAGCTTCTTTTGCAGCTCGGGGCTAATGGTAAGCATCGGCGCCGTGCAGTAGGAGTCGCCGGTATGCACGCCCATGGAGTCGACATTTTCGATGAAGCAGACCGTAATCATCTTATTTTTAGCATCGCGCACCACTTCGAGTTCCAGTTCTTCCCATCCCAATACCGATTCTTCCACCAGGATCTGGCCGATCAGACTTGCCGCTATGCCGCGGCCGGCGATGGTACGCAGCTCTTCCAGATTGTAAACCATGCCGCCGCCTGTGCCGCCCATCGTATAGGCCGGACGAATAACCACCGGATAACCGAGCCGGGCGGCAATTTTTTCGGCTTCTTCTACTGTGGTGGCGGGCTCGCTTGCCGGCATATCAATGCCCAGTTTATTCATGGTTTCCTTGAAGGCGATACGGTCTTCGCCGCGTTCAATCGCATCTACCTGCACGCCGATTACTTTAACCTTGTGCTTCTTCAATATCCCTTTGCGGTGCAGTTCCGAAGTAAGATTGAGGCCGGTTTGGCCGCCCAGGTTAGGCAGTATGGCATCGGGTTTTTCATTTTCGATGATTTCCACGAGCGTCTGGAAATTCAGCGGTTCAATATAGGTAACATCGGCCATGCCCGGATCGGTCATGATTGTAGCCGGGTTCGAATTGACAAGGATGATCTTGTAACCCAGCTTGCGCAGTGCTTTACAGGCCTGCGTTCCGGAATAATCAAATTCACAGGCCTGCCCGATAACGATGGGGCCGGAACCGATAATCAACACTTTCTTAATGTCTGTGCGTTTTGCCATAATTCGCATATCCTTCCATATTTATTATTAGGTTAAAAGACTGAAGACCGAGGGCTGAAGGTTGTTATGATGATAAAATGCATTTTTCAGCATCTCTTATCTTTTGTATATTACACTTTGATTGTTTTCTCTTCAGCCTTTCTGCTTCAGCCACCAGTCTTGTGCAGTCATTTCTTGTACTCCGCTTCCACTGTTATGCCGATCCCGCCGCGGATGGAAAATTCCGCACTTACCTTGCACCAGTGCGGCTTAAGCGCCGCAACAAGATCATCAAGAATAACATTGGTGACATGTTCGTGAAAGACTCCTTCGTTGCGGAAAGACCATAAATACAGCTTTAACGATTTCGATTCAACGATCTTCCTGTCCGGCACATATTGAATTTTTATTTTGGCAAAATCCGGTTGTCCGGTCATCGGGCACACACAGGTGAATTCCTCCGTCTGTAATGTAACCGTATAATGACGACCGGGATGATGATTAGGAAAAGTTTCAAGTTTTTTAACCGGTTCGGCTGTTTTACCAAGCAGTGTCAAACCGGTCAGATCGTTCTTTTTTGCATCCTTAGCCATATTTGTCTCCGTATAAAAATACCCCCACCGTTTACCGAAAGAAACGGATAATTTCAAGGATATTCCTCGCTACAGTTAATATTTGTTTCGGAGGGATTGAAATATTAAACCTTTTCCTGTATTTTTATGTTAAAATTAAAGCTAAGTAATCGTTTATATTAAATAAAATTAATACCACAAAAACAAGGAGGGTTAAAACCATGGCCGATCAGAAAATAAATATTCCGGAAAACACCTGGAAATGCAGTAATTGCGGCAACACACTGGTTGCAGTAAAACCGCCGGAGACATGTCCTGTCTGTAATCAAAAATGCGCCTTCCTCAATGTCACCTGTTACGAACCGGACTGCGGTTTTACAGGCATGGACAAGAGATTAAAATGATTTAAATATAAAACTTAAGGAGAGCGGAAAATGAAAAAGAATTTAAAGTATTTGATTTTAATTTTATTGTTGGGATTATCGGCGGCATTGTGGGGTTGCATGGCTACTGTGGGCTCCCCGACGACGCCCTCACCTCTGAAAAAAACAGGAGAGGCGCCTAAAGCGGCGATGCTGCCTATCATCAGTTCCAATGATCAGGCCGTATCCTCTCATGCCACCGGTCATCTGGAAAAATGCCTGCAGGACAGGAATGCGTTTAATTTTGTTCCCAAAGAAAAGGTTGAGCAAGCCGTAGCGGCAGGCCGTTACGATATGACCAAAATATTCGGACTGAGCACCGCCGAATACAAGGCACTGGCCTCGGCCCTGGGTGTTGATTATGTTTTGCACGGGATTGTCGCCGTGCGCAAAAGTCTGAAATTCACTGGCTGGCGCAAAGACGTGGATGTTTATATAAAACTCTACGACGGCAAAAGCGGTGAAAGTATCGATAGCTGGCGCTCAATGACCGATTTTGCTTTTTCCGATGCCTCTACGGAACTCGATGCCAAAAAAATGGGAGCTGCCGCCGCCGCTCACATCTGTGAAAAAATGGGACAAAGCGGTTTTTAATCTTTTCCACCAAACTCCTTTGATTGTTGATTAAACAGTCAAAGGAGCTCATTTAATATATATGGTTCAACAAGCCATGACAAATCTGCCTTCACCCAGCCGGTATAATCGAGCTCTGGACTCCGGTGTTCGATTTTAAACAGAACTGAATAAAATTATTCAATGATTAATAACATCTTAATGTTATAGCTTTTTTCACCATCTATAACCTGACGGGAACATCCAATACCGGGCTCGTGACGTATCATTTTAGACACCTCCTTTACCGGCAACTTGCTTTCAGTAAAGACAGACCTTTAAATTCAGACACTTATCGTTTTTCCGGTTAATGGTACAATTAATGCTTGAAAAAAGATAATCTACGACTTTCTCAGCCAAAGTTGATTGCTTTTTCGACTCTCTACACGAGGAAGAACACTCTCCTGCGTCCTGCCGGCCATCAGTAAGCGGGCTGACTGAAAATGGCGGCAATGAAAACCAATTAGTTATTCAAAAATTTTTCATTTTACGGGGTGATATGGTCCGGCCATATCGATAATTTCAGGAAGAAACGCAGGCGGGAGGCGGCATTCCGCATCTCGTCCGCGGACAATTCCGAAGGAAACACCGGGCTTCAAAAAAGGAGCTTGCAGTGCCTGCTGTAAAGCACCCTGTACGGGAAGATTTTTTTATATTCTCCGCTTCCGGATTGGAATACCCCGACATAATCCCGACCGCCGCCGTATGTAAAGTATTCCGGCACTTTTTTACATTTCCCCGTACCGATTACCGGCTGCAAAACCTATCCGGTTATAAACGTCTTATCACAAGATAAGCCGTAAATAATGAAAAAAGGAGGCAGAAAATGGAAAAAGGTCGTTTGGAACGCTTTGCTTTGTTTATTGAAAAGTACGTACCCGATGCAATTACATCAGCAGTCATCATGGTTATTATCTTGTTTTTATTCGCCACGGCCATCGGAGTGCCTGTAGAAAAGACCGGCGCCGCTTATTACAAGGGCTTCTGGATGCTTCTGGCATTTACGATGCAAATGACCCTCATCATCACCCTGAGCGCCGTTTTCGGACAGACACCGCTTTTCAGAAAAATCATTCTGGCGTTGTCCAAAATTCCCTCTTCGCCTTTTCAGGTAATTGCCCTCGCCGCTATTGTAACAGGCCTTTTAGGCTATCTTTACTGGGGATTGGCTATCACACTGGGGCCTGTGGTTGCCGTCTACTTCTGCGGCGAAGCTGAAAAAAAGGGAATCAAGGTGGATCTTATGGTCGCGCTGGCAACTGTTTTTGCCGCTCATTCGGTCTGGCAATACGGTCTCTCCGCCAGCGGACCGCTGCTTTCAGCCACACCCGGACATTTTCTGGAAAAAACGACAGGACAGATGGCCCTGTCCACAACCATCTGGTCTCCGGCAGCCATCATCAACGTCATCGGTTTTATGATTCTGATTCTGATCGTTTCCCGGCTGCTTTTTCCCAGGACGCCCAAAACAATCGCCGCATATCCCGATGCTTATAAATTAGTCGAGGACCATGTAGCCGAGGCAATCGCCCGGGAAAGCAATAAAGCACTGACTTTTTCCCAGAAGCTGGAACGAAGCAATATTATCGGATACATCCTGATCATCGGAATCATCTACTGGCTTTACCATCATTTTTTCACCAAAAATCTGGGGCTGGATCTGAACTCCCTGAATGCCATCTTCCTGCTGCTGTGTTTTCTCCTGCACAGAAACGTCTTCCGGTTTACAGAGGCCTTGAAAGAAGGCATCCGGTCTTCCTGGTCGGTTGTCGTGATTTATCACCTGTACGCCCTGGCGGCAGGCGTTCTCCAGTTTACACCGGCCGGTGAATACATCGCCAAATTCATGGGCGGTATTTCCACGCCCTATACTTTTCCGCTGCTCATGGCTATTTCCGGGGCAATCATTGCCATTTTTGTTCCCTCGAGCGGCGGACAGTGGGTCATTCAGGGATTCGTCACCTCTAAAGCGGCGGAAACCGTTGGTGTTTCATTCCAACGAGGCCTCTTGTCCCTTGGCGTCGGCGACCAGGTAGGCAATCTGATGTCGCCGTTTTGGTATGTTATCGTCGCCGGCATCGCCCGGGTGGATTTCCGTAAATTCTTCGGGTACGGCATGGTCTTTGCCGCCTTGTGGTTCGTCTGGGGGGTGATCTGCTTTACCTTCTTCCCCTGTTGATAAGTTCTGATGCTTAACCCAGTCCAGAGGGCGGAAAAGAATGGAGTTTCTTTTCCGCCCTGTTTTCCGTACAAAATGAGGAGATGCTATGATTACACGACGCGATTTTTTGAAAGCTGCAATAATCACCGGCACTGCATGTTTAGTTGACCCCATTGTTTCATATGGCTCAGGCAGCAGAAGGTACGATACCGTCATCAGAAACGGGATGGTCTACGATGGTACCTCGGCACAGCCACGCATTGCTTCCATTGGGATTCGTGGTAACTGCATAGCCGCCATTGGCAACAATCTGGGTGAAGCGGCAAGAATTATCGATGCCACAGGTTTAATCGTAACACCCGGTTTTATCGATGTTCACAATCATGGTGACCTTACGTTCCAGCGTCTCGGAAATGATGTAGCGGCTATTGCCCCTAAAATACCCAGCCTTGTCGGAAATCACAGCTATGCTTATCAGGGGGTAACGACTATTGTTACGGGGAACTGTGGATTTGGTTATACAAATCTCAATGCCTTCTATGACGTCCTAGATACGGTGAAGTTTGGCAGCAACGTGTACTCTCTGACTCCGCATGGGGCAATAAGGCAGGAGTTATTCGGCTATGATCAACCGAAAAAACTGACCCCACGGCAGCTTGAGGCCCTGAAGAAAAGAATTGCCGAAGAAATGGAAAAGGGTGCTGTTGGTCTTTCCAACGGTCTTGAATATGCACCCGGTGCACTCGCAGACACGGAAGAACTGGTTGAACTGGCCAAAGTGGTCAAGAAATATAACGGGGTGTATGTCTCGCATATCAGGGATCTGACGGGGCGGAGTTACAATGACGGGCGGATTGGAATAATCGAAGCGCTGAAAGAGGCGATCATGATCGGCAAAAGGGCAAATATCCCGGTTCATATCTCGCACATCCAGATCAACGAGCCGATCCATAACATGACGTCAATGCCTATAATCGAGCTTATCACCAAGGCACGGGCGGAAGGCGTTGACATTACCGCCGATGCCTACCCGTACGATGCCGGCGTGACCTGGATAACCATGTTAACCCCAGCCAAATATAAAACAGATAAGGGAATCAAGGAAGAATACAAAACGGCAAAAGGCCGAGCTGAGCTAAAGAAGGCTGTTGAAGAAACATTTTCGTATCTTGGTCCGGAGAGGACGATGATCATCATCTATCCGGAAAGGCCGCATTATGAAGCAAAAACCATAAAGGAAATTGCTGCTATGGAGGAAAAAACACCGTCGGAGGCGTATGTGGATATGGTCTGCTCGAATGATGCGCCTCAGGCCATTATGCAAGACCAGGACATGCGGAACGTGCGTGCATTCCTGATGCGTGATGATTTTGTCTTTGTCAGTTCGGATGGATGGACAACCATCAAGGGCGCCGGGAAACCGCATCCACGGTGCTATGGTGCCTATCCAAGAATGATCAAGAAGTTCACCGTTGATGAAAAGTTATTGGACCTGTCCACAGTCATCAGGATGATGACTTCCCTGCCTGCCGAAAAGTTCCGGATGCAGGACAGGGGAAAGCTGGCCACGGGGTACTTCGCAGACATTGCACTCATCAATCTGCCAAAGCTCAGAGACTACGCTACATATAACGACCCTCATCAGTATTCAACAGGCGTGGAGTACCTTTTTGTTAACGGGGTTCTTTCCATTGACAAAGGTACAAACACGAATGAACGGGGAGGCAGGGCTTCAAGAAAATAAATGTGATTTTTATCTCGCCCCTTTCTTCAAAATACGTATAGGTAGGTGAAAGCGATAATCAGTCACGAGTGTTTAAATAAGAAGATCTAAACTTATATTTTGAGGACAATGCCGTCCTCAGCTTTTTTCCATTGTTTTATGGAATTGAATCCCCGGCCACTCTTCCATGATATGGGACAGACGCCATTCACTCAAAGCCAGGTAAACCAGGTTTCCTTCCGTATCCATAGCCAGATTGGCATGGTTTTTCTTCTGGAAATCCTCCATCTTTTTGGCATCAGTTGAAGTTACCCAGCGCGCGGCGGCATAATCGGTCTTCTCGTAATCGGCATAGACGCTGTATTCATCTTTAAGCCGCGACATTGTTACATCGAATTGCAGGGAGCCTACGGCACCCAGGATATTATCCGAGCCCCATAACGGCTTGAAAACCTGGATGGCTCCCTCTTCGGAAAGCTGGGTCAGGCCTTTCTGCAGATGCTTGATGCGCAGAGGGTCTTTCAGGCGGACGCGGCAGAAGTGCTCCGGAGCAAAATGGGGAATACCGGTAAACTTTAGCGGTTCCTTCTGCGAAAAGGTATCGCCGATTTTGATGGTCCCGTGATTATGAATCCCGATGATGTCTCCCGGATAGGCCTCTTCGATATTGGTGCGGTCCTGCGCCATAAAAATAGTGGCGTTCGATAAAATAACTTCCTTGCCGATTCGATGCTGCTGTACTTTCATGCCGCGCTCGAATTTCCCCGAGCAGATGCGCAGAAAAGCAATGCGGTCGCGGTGGGCCGGATCCATATTGGCCTGAATTTTAAACACAAACCCGGAAAAATCTTCTTCATCCGGCATTACCTGCCTGGTTGTAGTCGGCCGCGGAACGGGAGGCGGGGCAATTTCCACAAAAGCATCGAGCAATTCCCGGACACCGAAATTATTGATGGCGCTGCCGAAAAAAACGGGCGTCTGACCGGCTTTCAGATATTCCTTGTGGTCAAAGGGATTGGCCGCTCCTTCCAGGAGTGCGATTTCTTCCCGCAGCTCGCCGGCCTGACTCTCCAGAAGTTCGGTAAGCAAAGGATCGGTCAAATCCTCGATAACAACACCTTCATCGGAGCGTTTGCTTTTGCCGGAAGTGAACAGATGCAGCGTCTTGCTATAGAGGTTATAGACACCCTTGAAACGTTTACCCATGCCGATAGGCCAGGAAAGAGGCGAACATTCGATTTGCAGCTTATCTTCGATATCCGCCAGAACGTCGAGCGGCGGCAGGCAATCACGGTCCAGCTTATTAATAAAAGTTATGATCGGTGTATTGCGCAGGCGGCAGACATCCATAAGCTTCTGCGTTTGCGGTTCCACGCCTTTGGCACCGTCGATGACCATGAGTGCGCTGTCCACGGCGGTAAGCACCCGGTAGGTATCTTCGGAAAAATCCTGGTGGCCGGGAGTATCCAGCAGATTTATTTCGCAGCCGGCATATTCAAATTTCATCACGGAAGAGGTTACGGAAATGCCTCTTTCCTTCTCAATAGACATCCAGTCGGAAAGCGCATGCTTGGAGGCCTTGCGGGCCTTCACCGCTCCGGCCATCTGAATCGCCCCGCCGAAAAGGAGCAGCTTCTCGGTGAGCGTCGTTTTCCCCGCGTCCGGATGGCTGATGATGCCGAAAGTCCGGCGGCGTTCAATTTCTTTTTGTAATTGTTTGCTCACAAGTGATCTCTTTTTCTAAATTATTTTTGAGACAAGGCAATCGTCATCCCGCCTGCTCCGAATAATATAAACCAAATTATTCCCTTTTTGTTCCTCCCGAATTTCATTTTGCCGTTTCAATTCCAGAAGGTGGACATATGTTTCGTTTAAGGCCAGAAACTTATCAAAATCCGGCAGATCGTTGCCGAATATTTCCCGGGAAACCTCGCGGGTTGTTTTCGGTTCCGTACCGAGACAATTCAGGATCAGTTGTGTCCGCCCGGCATGATGATCTTGCAGTTCCCGGACACGTGTTTTTACATCCGTGAGAACATCACCGTGGCCGGGATATATCTTATTCACTGCCAGTTTTTCCACTTTTTTTATGGACGTAAGAAAGCTCGAAAGCGGCCGGAATTGTTCATCAAACAAATCCGGACTCAGGTTCGGAGTTATATGCGGCAGGATGGTATCGCCGGAAAGCAAAAACCCTTCGCGCGGAAAATAATAACAGGTATGGCCGTTCGAGTGGCCGGGCGTGAAGATCGCTTCAAATTGCCACTTGCCGAATTTTTTAATCTCATTTGGCTGTAACCGGTCATCACCTTTAAAGACGGCTATGATGTTGCGCATGCCGCTGAATAATTCGATTAAATCATCAACTTCTTTTTCTGTAAAGCCGTGAGTCCGATAAAAGCTTTTTACTTTCGCCGTCAGTAAATCAGTCCGGGAATAATTTTGATTGGAATCATCGGCGGCTGCGGAAAGATGAATCGTCGCCCCTGATTTTTCCTTAATCAAACCGGCCATGCCGCAATGGTCAATATGAACGTGGGTAATATAAATATCCCGGATCGATTTGATGCTCCGGCCGATACTGCCCAGATCTTTTTCCAGGATTTCGTAAGAACCGCCGACATTGAAACCGGTATCAAAAAGAGCGAGATTTTCACCATCCGCCAATACATAGACATGAACATGCCTAAGTCTGAACGGCATGGGTAAAGTAATGTGGTAAAAATCATCGGAAACTTTATTAATCAACTATCTGTTCCTCTTCATTACATATCTCTTTGGCCCTTTTGCTGCGCCGCTCTCCTTACGGCATCGAGTTCCATTTTCCGTAACCGGACATTTTGCGGAGTCACTTCCACCAGTTCATCTTCGGCGATAAACTCAATGGCCTGATCCAAAGATAAAACCCGGGACGGCCTCAGGATTATCGTTGTATCCGAGGTCGAAGCGCGCATATTGGTAAGTTTCTTTTCCTTGATAATGTTCACATTCATATCACCCACGCGGTTGCGCTCGCCGACAATCATGCCTGCGTATACCTGCGTGCCCACTTCCACAATCATTTCTCCGCGGTCTTCCATGGCATAACTGGCATAAGTTGTAACCCGGCCGGCACGATCGGCAACTAAAACTCCGGTCATGCGCTGGGGAATGGGACCAAACCACGGGCCGTAACCTTCCAGTAATGAATTCATCACACCGCCGCCCTTGGTATCGGTTAAAAACTGGCTGCGAAAACCTATTAACCCCCGGGAAGGGATTAAGAATTCCATGCTGACTCTGCCGCTGCCTTTATTCACCAGGCTTTCCAGGCGCCCTTTCCTTATCGACAGCTTTTCCGTAATTTTGCCGACAAACTCTTCCGGTATATCCAGAAACAACCGCTCCAGCGGCTCCATTGTCCTGCCTTTTTCCTCTTTGGTGATGACCCGCGGACGCGAAACCATCAATTCATAGCCCTCGCGGCGCATCGTCTCGATCAAAACCGCCATCTGCAGTTCACCACGGCCGCAGACCTCAAAAGCATCGGTTCTTTCCAGTTTCTTGATTTTAATGGCGACATTTCTCAGAGATTCTCTTTCCAGACGTTCGAGCAAATGGCGGGATGTAAGAAATTTACCTTCCGTTCCGGCAAAAGGACCGTTATTGACGTAAAACATCATGGAAACAGTCGGTTCATCCACCGTGAGACGGGGCAGCGGCTGCGGATCAATCAAGGAAGAAATCGTATCGCCGATTTTAACGTTCTCCACTCCGGAGAGAGCAATGATATCGCCGGATTCAGCGCTGATTACCGGTTTTTTCGTAAGCCCGTAAAAAGTATAAAGGGCGCTGAATTTTACATTGGGAACTACTTTATCCTTGGCACACAGGCTGTAGTTGGTATTCATTTCCAGCTTGCCGCTTTGCAGGCGGCCGATGGCGATCTGTCCCACATACGGATCATAATCCAGATTGGTAATGAGAAACTGCGGATTGCCTTCATCGTTCGCTTCCGGCGCCGGGATGCTGTCAATTATCGTCTGAAGCAACGGCTGCAAATCGGTGCAGGAATCTCCCATCTTTTTATGGCAAACACCGATTTTGGCATTGGTATATAATATCGGAAACTCAATCTGCTGCTCTGACGCATCCAGATCAATGAACAGGTCGTATGTTTCGCTGATCACTTCCTCAATGCGGGCATCACTGCGGTCGATTTTATTGATAATGAGAATTATCGGCAGTTTTTTAGCGAGCGCCTTTTTCAGGACAAACCGTGTCTGGGGCAGCGGCCCTTCGCTGGAATCAACAAGCAGTATCGCACCGTCAACCATATTGAGGCTGCGTTCCACTTCTCCGCCGAAATCGGCATGTCCCGGCGTATCGACGATATTTATTTTAACGCCGTTGTAATCAACGGCCGTATTTTTCGCCGTAATGGTAATGCCGCGTTCTTTTTCCAGGTCCATCGAATCCATCACCCGGTCTTCTACCGCCTGATTGGCCCGGAACACTCCCGTTTGTTTCAGCATGGCATTAAGCAGGGTCGTTTTGCCATGATCAACATGGGAAATAATAGCAATGTTTCTTAAATGTTCTTTTTTCATAGTTTTAAACTCTCATATTGTCTTTTCTGTGCTGGTTTTCGTGATTAATATCGGCTTTGAACAGAGGATGGTCACAAAAGCGGGAACACCCATAGCAAAAAGACAAGCGTTTAGCCAGTTATTTTTTAACCCGCATTTTACTTTCGAACAATCTATAACACAACATAATTAAAAGTTTATTTAATTCTCACCAGAACTTCAAAAAATTTTAGCGGAGCGGCGCTCTTTTCAAAAGGACGCCGATAAACGATCCGCAGAGGAGTTTCACCCGCAGCCGCCGCCCGGAAAGAAAAAACAAATTGACCCGCGGAGCCAACCATGGCGGATGCCGGAGTGTATTTATAGCCTCCCCGGGACGGCAGGATCACCTGATCAGCTTCCACACTCTCCCAGACATAACCCGTAGTTGGATTCCCGGTGAGAATAACCTCCAGATCATCACCGGCGTTAATCTCCACTGCCCGCCGGTTATCCGCTTCAGTTAAACTTATTTTTCCCGCCGCAGCGGGAGAACCTGGAATTGAACAAATTATTAAGGCAATTATACCGCATATCACCGGCTTGTTTTTTAATATCCGGCAAATACAATTCATTATTTTCATTTGCTTTCTTTCCAAAAAATATTAATCTGACAGAGCAAACCTTTACAAATCGGCACGGGAACACTATATTTTTGTAGCATGGTTATAAATATTTTTACAACCCCAATCAATAGGTGATGAAAATGAATTTTATTAAGATTCGATTCAACAATAATTTTGAAGAGGAATTTCAAAAAGCCGTCGATGAGGTTTTCCATCTGGTAAGCCCGGTATTCCGTCATCATGAATGCAGCTGGGTGCCTCACATCGATGTTTATGAATCACCGGACGAGATTATTATTCTGACCGACCTTGCCGGAATAAACAAGGAAGAGTTGCATATTGAACTGACCCGGAAAAAAATTAAAATCGCCGGGGTACGCAAAATGATTTCGGTTGTAAAAAACGCGCGTTATTGCCTCGCGGAGATTCCACACGGCTATTTTGAAAGAAACATCGTGTTGCCGCAGGCGGTTGATGCCGAATCGGCAGTTGCTTCTTATGCCGACGGGATCCTCATGATTCGAATTCATAAGATCCAGGATCATAAAACGCACCGCATTCGCGTTATCACAACCTGATAATCGCTGGAACAATATGGTATTTCGACAAATAAACCGGAGGGTTTAATGACTGAGCAAAATATTTCTGAAGAAAATAAAAATTTTTCCATTCCGGAAGTAATTCCCATTCTTCCGTTACATAATGTGCTGGTATTCCCCAAGATGATGATACCGCTGGAGATAATGGACACCAGTTCCATCCAGCTCGTCGATGAAGCTATGGTTAAAGACCGCATAGTCGGTTTGATCATGACAAAGAAAGAACCGGAAAATCCGCTCTATCAATACAAACTGGAAGACCTTCATGCTGTGGGCACTTCCGCCACCATCGTCAGAATGGCCAAAGCATCCGACAATCGTACGCAGATACTGCTGCAGGGAATCAGCCGGTATCAAATACTTGAACTGATCCCCGGCAAGCCGTACTACCAGGCACGCATTAAAATACTGGAAGATCAGGAAACCAACGATATTGAGACGGAAGCGCTCATGGCCAATCTGATCGTTCTGTTTGACCGGATATTGAAGCTTTCTCCGTTTCTGCCTGCGGAATTCGGGCCGCTGGCCAAGTCGATCAAGGAAGCGGGCGTTCTGGCCGATATGGTTGCCTCGATCATCAATGCTCCCCCGGAAGAAAAACAGAAAATTCTGGATATTACCGATGCCAATCAGCGTCTGAAGGAATTAACACGCCTGGTCAACCACCAGATGGAAGTTTTGGAGTTGGGCAATAAAATCCAGTCCAAAGTGAAAAGCGATATCGATAAGAGCCAGCGGGACTATTATCTGCGGCAGCATTTGAAGGCCATTCAACAGGAACTCGGCGAGACGGAAGAATCCAATGTCGAAACAGAAGAGTACCGTAAAAAAATCACCGAAAAAAATCTGCCTCCGGAAGCAAAAAAAGAAGCCGAACGGGAGCTGGAGCGCCTCGGCCGTATGCATCCGTCGTCCGCCGAATATACAGTAGCCTCAACTTATCTGGACTGGATCACGGCGCTGCCCTGGAATGAAGGCACTCCCGATAATCTTGACATCAAAAAGGCCCGCAGGATTCTGGATGAAGATCATTACGGGCTTACCAAAGCCAAGAAACGCATCATCGAATATCTGGCCGTACGCAAATTGAAACCGGATTCCAAGGGACCGATTCTGTGTTTCGTCGGCCCCCCGGGAACAGGCAAGACATCGCTCGGCCATTCCATTGCCCGGGCGCTGGATCGTAAATTTATGCGTATTTCCCTGGGCGGTGTGCGCGACGAGGCGGAGATCCGCGGTCACCGGCGTACCTACATTGGAGCTCTGCCCGGCCGGATTATTCAGGGGTTGAGAAGGGCGGAATCAAACAACCCAGTTTTCATGCTGGATGAAATAGACAAGGTCGGCAGCGATTTCCGCGGCGATCCTTCTTCGGCCCTCCTGGAAGTGCTGGATCCGCAGCAGAACAATTCCTTTGCCGATCATTATCTGGATGTGCCGTTTGATCTTTCCCATGTCATGTTCATCACGACGGCCAATATTCTGGATACAATACCGCCGGCGCTTTTGGACAGGCTGGAAGTGATCGAACTGCCCGGCTACACGCTGGAAGAAAAGATGAAAATAGCCGAGCGTTACCTTATTCCCCGGCAACTGTCGGAAAACGGGCTTACCGCCGGTGAACTGAAAATTACGCCCAAGGCACTCGATAGCGTAATCTCCGGCTATACGCGTGAAGCAGGCGTGCGTAATCTCGAGCGGGAAATTGCCAATATTTGCCGCGGAGTGGCCTCCCAGATTGCCGAAGGCGAATTAAAGTCCAAAACGATAACCGTCAAAGATATTGTCCGCTATCTGGGGCCGGCCCGCATCATGAAGGATATTGATTCCCGTATCGCCAAACCCGGCGTGGCCATCGGACTCGCCTGGACTCCGGCCGGCGGCGATATGCTGTTTATTGAAGCGACGGCCATGAAAGGTAAGAAAGGACTCACCCTGACCGGCCAGCTGGGTGACGTAATGAAGGAATCGGCTGCGGCAGCGCTCAGTTTTATCCGCAGCAATGCCGCCGCTTTGGGTGTTGCGGAAGATTTCTATGAGAATCTCGACATCCATATTCATGTCCCGGCGGGCGCAATTCCCAAAGACGGACCGTCGGCCGGTGTAACAATGCTCACGGCTCTGACTTCGCTTCTGACCGGCCGCAAAGTCAAAAAAGACCTGGCCATGACCGGCGAGATTACGCTGCGGGGAGCGGTCCTGCCCGTGGGCGGGATCAAGGAAAAGGTGCTCGCGGCTTACCGCGCCGGCATCAAAACCATTCTTCTTCCCGACTGGAACCGCAAAGACATGGAAGATATTCCGGCCAATGTCAAAAAAGCCATAAAATTCCACTTTATCTCTGATATGCTGGAAGTCTTGAAGCTGGCGCTCGAAAACGGCACAGGCGGCAAAAATTAACTCCCGGTAAATAGCTCCGATCACGTTTGCAGAGACGTTGCATGGACAACGTCTCTGCAAACGCATCCACAACCGGCAACGGCGAACCGGAACGCCTTCAGTTATGTTTTTGCAGAAACTCGCCGATAGCGGCAAGGCAGGCTTCGGGCTCGGCCTGCAGGATAAAGTGCGGCCCCCTGATTTTCCTAACTTCCAGACATGCAAGATGCTTACGGAATTCGCGAGCGCAGAATGAAGGAACAAGCCGGTCGTTTGCCGCCTGAAGATAAAGGCACGGAATCGCTATTTTCATAAGCTGTGGCCGGACATCTATTCCGCTCATGAGAGAAAGCCGGTGATTCATAATGCCCGCCGGAACGCCCGCATGTACGGTTTTCCACAAAGGAATCAGCTTTTCGGCATATTCCCTGCCCAGAATAAACCTGAGAACGGGCTCCGGTATGTCCGGACGCACCAGAGAGGTTATACCCAAGAGGCGTAAAATCTTAAACAGGAGAGGATGCGGCGACCGGGCAAACGTCGCACACAGGACAAGCCCTCGGGCGGCAACACGCCCGGAGGCAATAAGATCAACCGCCACGGGACCGGAAAAAGACTCGGCGATGACGATAGGAGACGTGCCTGCTGGAAACTGATCCGCGGCACACCGCACGGTTTCTTCATAGGAAAGAAGCTTATCCGGAGGATAATGAACGATTGTAGTCGCAACTCCGGAGGGAATGATTTTCAGCAAAGGTCCTGCGGACAATCCCGTTCCATCAAGGCCGGGCAGAAAAACCAAATGCTCATTTTTCATTTTTTTTGCACTCCCTGCCGATTTTACAGACGGAAGCGGCAAATTAAACCCAGATTCCACCCAGAATATATCCCGCGGCAATTAATGCCTGCGTAGAGAGTACCAGCATGACATTCTTCTTCATTACCGGTATGAACAGTTCCAGATCATCATACCGGAAAGATCCTTTGATCACCTGAACGGCAAGCGGCAGCGTCAGCAAAGACAAGAGCGTAAATACGGGCATATGATTATAAACAACCGCCCCGATAACCCAGACATAAACAAGTATTACGAACAGAGAAAAAAAATAAGCTGCTCTTTTCTTTCCGAAAATAATCGGCAACGTCCGTCGATGCACCGTAAGATCAGCCTCGACATCCGGAAATTCGTTGAGCAAAAGCAAATTATGCACCAGAAAATATGACGGCATCGAGGCAATGAAAGAGCTGAGAGTATATTCTCCGGTGTGAACAAAATAAGCACCCATAACAGGCAGGATGCCCAGTCCCAGGCCGGGCGACCATTCCGGATAGCCCGTCTTCAGAATAACAGGGCTGTACAGGATGATAAGCAGCGTAGCCAGAATCAACAGCGGCAAAAGCAGCCAGCCTGCTTTCACTATAAAAAATGCACTGATCGGGATAAGAAGGAGAAAGCAGACGATACCAAGCCACAGGTCTTGTTGAATGGTCATCAACCCGGTAGGCGTCGCTCCGCTGCCGCCGCTGAACGGAGTCCGGCGGGTCCTGTAATCCAGACCGCTCCGGGCATCAAAATATTCATTAAAAATATTAACGGCGGCATGAGCAATAAGCAAACCTACCAGGGCGAAAACCGCATATCCCATGTTGAACGGAGACCCGAAGTTTCTTGATTCATACCAGGCAACAGCGGCTCCCAGCACGCCCAGTATCAAAGACAAAATCAGAAACGGAATGCGAATTACGGTAACTATACCCTGAATATTCATCAAATCTCCAGATGGTTATGCCGCAGTCAGCACCGGATTTCCATCCGCATGGGCCGAAGGCATCCATCTTCCGGCAAAATATTGATTTTAGTGCGGTGAATATAAGTGGAATAGCCTTTGGTGTCAATCAAATAAACCTGCTCATTCATTACCGGCAGACAACTTTATATTCATACCGAAGCATAAATTTTCGCTCTTCACTCTTTGGATTAAACACCGGCCGCTAAAGTCCGTCAACGCAGATGATAAACACCGCCATTAATCTATATACCGTATCAGGCGGCAAACTTTTTCACCCAGGCAACATAACGGTTCATCCAGCTTACGAAAAATTTCTGACTGCCCGCGCCGATGTTACCGGCCTCGTCAAACAGACCGTCTTTTACATGAATGAACGCCTCGGGCTGGCCGAGCGTAGGAACATCCAGACAAGCTAAAATATTGCGTAAATGCTGCTGGGCCATAGCCGCACCGGTGGCACCGGGGGAAGCGCTTAAAATACCGGCCGGTTTGCCCGCCCAGACATTTTGTCCGTAAGGACGCGCAGCGTGGTCCAGAGCATTCTTAAGCACACTGGGAATCGTACGGTTGTGCTCAGGTGTGACAAAAAGAAGGCCCTGGGCTTCCTTGATTTCGCCCTTCAGCCTTTTGACGGAAACGGCCTGGTCGGCATCATCATCCTGATTGTAGAGCGGCAGATCGGAGATTTGCAACTGCCGGAAGGTGAATTCCGGCGGGGCCAGTTTAGAAACTGCACCGGCCAGTTTGCGGTTGAACGAATCCTTACGCAGGCTCCCGACAACGACGGCGATTGTGTACTGGTTCATAATAACCTCCTTTAATGTATTTCCTGTACAATATTTTATTCCGTTTCCAAATCATAGATGATACCGCGGCGGCTAGGAGGAGGCTCCCCGACATGCGCCGGGCAGGCATCCGGCGTATTTTTTCGATACGTTGAGGACCCTGCATGCGCCGGGCAATGAGCCGACGACGACGCCAACAAAGGTAGCGCTTGATTTGGAAATGGAATCAGTGTCCCAAAATAACTTCCCCCGTATCCGTAATAAGTTTCCCCGGCAATTGAAAAAGCCGCCGGAAGATATTCAAAGTCCCTTTGGCCAGCGACCGCACCGGTATCGCCGTTACCCCGGGATCATCCCATTTCCCATCGACTTTAAAATGGACTGTGATCAGATGGCCTTTTTCATCGGTAACGAGCCAACCCGCAACAGGGATTTTGGACACGATTTCATCTATGGTACCCAGCGGGTGAACACCGACGGTGGCATCCAATTCTTCTTTCGGCAAATTGACTTTTCCTGCGGCCGAAATCTCCATGGCATTGCTGTCCACGAAAAAATCCTCCGAAGATAAAACACCATCCTGAAGCGACAGTTTGCCGGTAATCGCATCATAGGGCATCCCGCCCTCGGCCATATCGGGAAGTTGGAGCTTCGCGAGTTGCAAAACATTGAGCAGCGAAAACATTTTGGCAAGGATGGAAAATTTTTTCAGGACCCCCTTTTCCGCCCGCACTTGAAATACCCCCGTTGCCGTTTTCTTCCAGTCATCGGCATTACGGCCTGCGGCATTTACCTCGCCCGTGAGCGAAAGATTCCCGGTAATCAAACGATCTTTCACATCCAGAAATTCCTGGATCTTCGCAAGCGAAACCCTGTCGATAATAAAATTAGCCGCATAGCGATTACTGCCGTCGGCTTGAATATCGATCTTACCACCGGCTTTGATCTTACCATCAAAAACACCCGCTTCCAATGATTTTATATTCAGAGTTTCCCCCGTAAATCTAAATTCGGTGTTGAGCTTCCGGAAATCAACACCCGCAGCGGCACCCGCATCCGCCTGCAGAACTGCACTAAGATCAAACCGTGTGGAGGATTGATTTTTCGGTGCGGATGATTGCAGAGTTGCCAGCCTGGCGATATCGGCAAAGTCGATATACTGTGAATGTACGTCTAAAGTAATTTCCCGATCAGCATTCCCCCGGATATTCCCCGACAAATTGAATCCGGATTTGCCGAGCCGCAGGGCAAGTTTATCCACGCGGATGTTTTTGCCGGCGAGAGTAACCTGCCCTTTTACATCACGAAAATTCACAGCCCCGTCCGGACTTCGCCATCCCGCATCTTCAGCCCGGAATAAGGCGGAATCAAATTGACAGGCAACCTGCGGGTTGCGGAAGTCATCAATACTGCATTTCCCGGAAATGGCGCTTGTTCCGATGCGCGCATGGAAACGCGATGTCTCGAGCCGGTTACCCCGAAACACTGCCTTGCCCGTCAGACCATTTACGGGCTTGATGCCGTCCGGCGGCTTTAATGATACATCGGTTAAAGACACATTGCCCTTCCACCGGAAAGAATTGGAATCATTCGGATTCCCCCGGAAGGCAGCATTGATTAAACAGGTTCCGGCGGGTTCAAAAGTCTTCAAAACCGGCAGAACAGGGACAAGATCATGAATATCAAAGGAATTCGACTGAACATTCAGAGACAGCGGACTTTTCCCGGCAAAGCGGTAAGCGGCCGACCCGCTGACACTCACAGGCGGCAAATCATAGCTAAAAGAAGAAACAACAACGGCGTCTTTGTTCAGGGTGATTTCAGCGGCAAACAGATTTTCCCTGCCCCGGGATTTCTCCAGGACAGAATGCCAGGTATAGGCAATATTTGTCAGATCCCAGCGGGCACTGATCCGGTAATTTTCCGCCGGGCCCTTTCCGGACAATGTCAACGTTGAAGCTCCATCAAAGCTGACATTGTGTAATTTCTCTTTTCCGAAAAGCCAGAATATTTCATCGCGGGAAGGCTCGACAGTCATAGAAGCGGTATAGACAGCGGGCGCAGGCAGTGCAAAATCGGAGATTGCTCCCGTAAGCGTGCAGGGTGAAGCGCCGAAACGGGCCTGCATATCCTTCAGTATAAACTCCCTGTTTTTTAACTCCAGAACGCCGCTTATGTCCGAAAAAACGGGCGTCGTATTATTGATTACAAAAACGCCCTTGTTCACTTCCGCCCGGAGGAAAAGGACCCCGGCATTTTCCGGTTTTTCCAGATGGGCTATCTGGCTTTGCCGGCCTTCTAATTTCCCTTCAACAAGGCGAAAATCGCCTTCACGAATATGAGCTTCGATAAAACTACCAGCATTTTTCGGAATGATTCCCCAGGGAATATAAGATTGCATTTCCTTGAAGGAAAAGGAAGCTGCGGCAGTTGCGGTAAAGAGAGGATCGGCCTCATCCGGATTCTCAACGGCAAGGGAACCTTTGGCTTCCAGACGATCAATCACAAGGCGGTTGACATCCAGTTTAAGATGCCCGGCGCTGCGTGTTAAGCGGCAATCGGCAAGTACAGCTTGCGGCTGCAAAGGTCCACGAAATACCTGTGGATATTCAATAAAGGCTTTTTTCACCGTGACGGTTCCTTGGGCCGTAAAACTTGCGGGCGATCCGGAAAATGCCGCCTCCGCATCGAGGTGTCCGGCCATTTGCTCCAAAGGCACGCGAGACTTCAGGTAGGGATGGTAATGCTGAACATCCATTCCCCGCAACCGGAGGGAAGCATCCAAAGTGCCTGCGGCAAATGGTTTTGCCAAGGACACCGGACGAAAGGTTCCGGAAAATGAAAGTTCTCCTTGATTTTGATCTTCATTTACAGTGGCTTTAATATTGAAAGATAGTGAGTTATCCCCAAAAGAGGAATCGATACGGCAGGACAGATTAGCCAGTGAAGTTACCAAACCTTTTTCGCTTATGGCCTGATCGAGGAAAGTCACCATCCCTTTTTCCAGAGTAAGTTTCCGCAATTCAAAGGGCACTTCCGGCTTCTGTCCGCCTTTGAAAAGATCAGCAATATTCAACGTGCCGCCGCGATCCCGTTGCAACGAAAGACGCGGATACCGGAGAATTACTTCCCGCAAAACCAACCGGCTTTGCAAAAGAGGAAGAATATCCACCCGGAAAAAGGCATTGGGAATGCTCAATAACTCTGTTGCCCGGTCTTTATCTTTGATGACGACATTGGTTAATTGTAAGGCAAATCCGGTCTGTAAGGTCAGGGTGGCGTGAATTTTGTCAAAGGCAACTCTCCGGTTCAATGCCTTTTCCATTGCTTTTGTGATTGAATCTTTGTAGTTCTCCGGATGGGAAAGCTGATAGGCAACAAAAAACCAGGCCGCCGCAAAAAGGACAATCAGTGCGATTGCCGATATTAAAAGGACTCTGATCAGGGTTCGTTTTTTTATGGTCACTCGACTTGCACCTTAATTCATGAAATTCCGTATTCCTTTCCAACCAACTTTCATCTGCAATACCGGTTTTAATGTATTGATTTTGAGGAGCCATAGGTAAAATGGAATACCCCGCAGCAAGCTGTGGGGTATCATGCAGCGTTCGGTTCTTCTCTGATCGCAGCAAGCTACGGAGAGTATCATTCTGGAATTCCGAACAGCATCGCCCAAACCGGCTGGCTGGCGAAATCAATTAACTCTCGCGTCAATCTTCATTGCCTTCGCTTTCAGCGAATGTCAGTGATGCAAAAATTCCGGCCGGCTTTGCTATCTATTTTTTAGCTGCGGATTGGAAGCCTGTTTTCGCTGCCGCTTTTTTTAATCCGTTCCGTACGGATGATTTTGGAGCTGCCTTCTTTGCACATTTTTTTGACAGGGATGCTTTCGCCTTTTTGTCTCCTTCCAGCTTGCATAACTGCCCTTCCAGCTTTTTGATCTTTTCAAATATCGCTTTTACCCTGGCATCTGCAGCCGGACTTTTCTTGCTGTTAAGAGCGTCATAAGCCCTGCCGCCTAACTCAGTCATTTGATTTTGTATCTTTGCTTTCAGATCGAAAATCTTATATTGTCTTTTACCTTCCGCCGTCAGTTCGCTCATTTTGCCGGATACGACACTTGCACCCTCTTTTACGACGGCAATTCCTTCTTTTATTCCCATCTTCACATCTTTACTGATTTTGTCAAAAAGGCCGGCCATAATTTCCTCCTTTGGATTTAAACTGTGTTAAATATTTTTTACATTGTAATATAAGAAACAGTCTCTTCTCTGTCAAGGAAGTTTGACTGAAGGTGATGTATCATATTTGGCGTCAGAAGCAGAATTTAATAACTCTTAGTATTTTAACGCCTCAGCCTCCGCCCGGCAGCCGGCGACCGCCTGGATACCTTGAGTCCGCGCGGCGGTCAGTTCTTTTTTGGCAGCCTCAAGCTGAGCACGGAAAACCGGGTCGGCATGCAGTCTGGCCACAACAGCCGACGCGACAACACGGCCTGCCGTTACATCGCTTTGCCAGTGAACACCGCAAATCACCCGGCTCTGACCGTAAGCATAACCGCGGGAAAGGAGGGCATCGGCTCGTTCCGGCGCAATTTCCGTCAGAATCAGCGTCCATGTCCAGCCGATGGCTGTATGTCCGGAAGGATAGGAACCGTCTTTCGCCAGTTCTTTTTCATCGTTGGGCGTGCAGCTCGTCTCTTTATTCACAACAAAGGGACGGATGCGTTTATAACTGTTTTTGGCCGCGAAGGTCGCCAGAATTGCATCGGTCCATGTGCGGCGCATCAGCATGTAAAGATTCGGCATGACTTCACCGGTAATCGGAACACCAAGGGCACAGGAAAAAGCTTCCGGTGCTTCGGGAAAATGGAGATTGGCGTCGCGGGCCGCCTGAGCCCAGCGCGGTGTATGGGCAAGTGATCGCGTTTTACGAAAAGCCTCCTGATCGGCGGCAAAGGCGGCTGATTCCTTATCCGGAGGAGCCGGCAACAGGGTAAGGCTGTTGGGAATCTGGTCCGGCGGAAGATAGCCCTGAAGAATTCCCGGGCGGACTTCCTGAACAGTCGTTGGGAGAGGAGCGAGTGTTATACAATTACAACCGGTAACTACCATCAGACAGGCCGCAACCAAAACTTTTAAACAATGCCGGAAAGTTTTCTGCGTTTTCATTTTATGGAAATATCCCCTTATCGTTTGAGTAAAGAAACAAATTTCACATCATGATATTGGAACATAATATTCCTTCCATTGTCCCAAGTAAAGAACATTCAGCATCTGCTTTAAAACCAGAACGCCTGTTTAGTCCCATTTGTTTATTGATACATGTTGTGCTATGATCATTACCAAGAAAAATGTCCATCCCGGATCTACCGGCCGGCATGAAGATCCCGAAGATAAAAATAACATTTTCCGGCAGTTATTTTATGCCGGCTGGATTTTACAAATGACCGACTGATTATAGTTTAAATTGATTTTCCCCTGCCCGGTGAACTTTGGAAAAAATCAGGGCTCTGACCCTGATAATTCTAATTACTCAAAGGAGGAAAAAATGGAAGAAAAAGATTATATCTGGGATTATCTGAATCCGTATGACTACATGGAAAAGTTAAGAAAAGGGATGCCTCCGGTGATTATCTCGGTAGCTATCACAGGAGGCATTCACGGCAAAGAAGCCAATCCTAACCTTCCCGAAAGTTTTGACGAACAGGTTTTACAGGTTTATGACTGCTACAAGGCCGGAGCAAGCATTGTTCATGTTCACGCCCGCAAAAAAGATAACCCGAGTGCCGTATCTGCGGACCCGAAAGACTACTTGGAGATCAACGGCAGAATCCGGGAAAAATGTCCCGCTATCATCATCAATAATACAACCGGCGGCGGTCTTAATATGACGTCGGAGCAGCGGATGGCCTCACTTTATGCCAATCCCGAACTGGCATCTCTCAACTGCGGACCCTTCGTTATTCAGATGAATATGAAGGCCCGCAAGCCGCCCTTGACCGGCAGATCCGAAGATACCACCATGGATATTTGCATACCTGTGACATATGCGGAAACGGAGCTGTATGCCAAAACCATGAAGGAAAAGGGGATCAAGGCCGAACTTGAAGTCTATAATCATGGGCAGTTCTGGCTGGTAAATAACCTGATCAGAAAAAAATTGGTTGATCCGCCATATTTCATTCAGTTCGTTATGGGGTTTATGACAGGAACGTACCCGACTCCGGCGAACTTGTTATCGATGATTCAAAACCTTCCGCCTCGTTCGTTTTTCGAATGCATCGGCTTGGGGCAAAACCAGGTGCCGATGACGATCATGGGGATGATTCTCGGCGGGCACGTGCGTGTCGGAATGGAGGACAACGTATTTATCGAAAAGGGGAAGCTGGCCGAAAGCAATGTTCAGTTCGTGGAAAGAATGGTCCGACTGGCCAAAGAAGTCGGCAGAGAAGTCGCCACACCCGCAGTGGCAAGGCAGATGCTCGGCATATCCGGCAAGCCCTCTCAATATAAATAAAAGAATGCGTTTTTCGCTGACGGCAATGATCCGAGTGTTATTAAAATTGAACTGAAAATCGACATATGCTAATAAACAAACGCTGATTGTTGCTAAGGATCGGCAAAAAGGATAGAAATAAAATGATTCCGTTATCTTCCAAACTACCAAATGTCGGAGTTACGATTTTTACCGTGATGTCCAAACTGGCCAACGACGTCGGGGCCATCAACCTCTCCCAGGGTTTTCCTGATTTTGATGTATCACCGGAGCTCCCTGCTCTGGTTGCAAAATACATGGCTTCAGGAAACAACCAATATGCCCCGATGCAGGGGGTTTTGTCTTTAAGACAGCACATCTCGGAAAAGACAAAGGAGCTTTACGGCGCATCCTACGATCCGGACACGGAAATAACCGTAACCTCCGGCGCCACGGAGGCCATCTTTTGCGCCGTTGCCTGTGTTGTGCACCAGGGCGATGAGGTAATCCTGTTCGAACCGGCCTATGATTCCTATGCGCCTGCCGTTTTGCTTGCGGGCGGCACCCCGGTGTATATGAAATTAAAATATCCGGATTACCATATCGACTGGAACGAGGTAAAAGATGCGATAACCGAAAAGACAAGACTTATGATATTAAACTCACCCCACAATCCTGCCGGCGCAATACTGGAACGAAAGGACCTGCAGGCGCTCCAGGATATTGTTGCCGGTACGAATATTTTCATCGTTTCCGATGAAGTTTACGAGCATATCGTATTTGACGGGAACTGCCATGAAAGTCTGACCGGCTATCCGGAACTAGCCAGGCGGAGTTTTGTCATCAGCTCTTTCGGCAAGACGTACCACACCACGGGTTGGAAACTGGGCTATTGCCTGGCCCCAAAGTATTTATCCGTAGAATTTCAAAGAGTCCATCAGTTCGTGACATTTGCTTCCCATACACCAACCCAGTTTGCCTACGCCGAATTTCTAAAGAAAAAAGAAAAGTATCTTAATCTGGCGGATTTTTATCAGAAAAAAAGAGACCTGTTCCTTTCCCTGATTAAAGATTCCCGTTTCAGACCGCTGCCCTGCCGGGGAACTTATTTTCAGATGCTTTCCTACGAAGCCATCACGGATGAAAAGGACATTGATTTTGCAAGAAGGATGACGACCGAGTATAAAGTGGCGGCCATTCCTCCATCGGTTTTTTATGCGGGAGGCGATGACCATAAGGTGCTACGTTTTTGTTTTGCCAAGAAAGACGAAACGCTCATTAAAGCTGCGGAGAGATTATGCAAAATATAACAGTCAGTCTGATCCAAACGGAACTATTCTGGGAAGATATAAAAGCCAACCTGGCAATGCTGGATGCCAAAATTGATACGATCTCCGAAAAAACGGATGTCATCATCCTGCCGGAGATGTTTACGACGGGCTTTACCATGAATGCCGGAAAACTGGCCGAATCCATGAACGGAGCCGCTGTTTCCTGGATCACGGCAAAGGCAAGGCAAAAGAATGCCCACATCCTGGGAAGCGCTATTATCGAGGAGGATAAAAAATATTTTAACCGGCTTCTCTTGGCCAAACCGGACGGTGAAATTCTAACGTATGACAAGAAGCATCTTTTCCGGATGGCCGGAGAACACAATGTATTTTCCGCGGGAAACCGTCACCTCACAGTTACCATCAATGGATGGAAGCTGCGTACCTTCATCTGCTATGATTTGCGCTTTCCCGTCTGGTGCCGGAATATCGAAAACCGGTATGATGCGGCGATCTTTGTTGCCGACTGGCCCGCCAGGCGCGCGCTCCACTGGAAGACGTTGCTTCCGGCAAGGGCCGTGGAAAATCAGAGCTATGTCATCGGCGTAAACCGGGTGGGCAAGGACGGAAACGGACTGACTTACAGCGGCGATTCGTCCATCGTCGATCCGCTGGGAAATGTTCTGTTTACGCAGGCGGACATCCCCTGTATTCACACGGCAACTCTAGATTATGACAGGATAAGGGAATACCGGGAAACCTTCGCGGCGTGGCAGGATGCCGACAAGGATGTTATCTCGTTTCCCCGTTAGCAGAGATAAAGATGTCTGTCGCCCCACCTCAATAAAAAGGGCGCTGTTACTGATTAAAGCTTTTCATTCCCATTTCTGGAGTTCGATTATATTGCCCTCCGGATCTTTTGCATAAACTACATGAATCCTGCCTGTTCCCCGGATATCTCCTTCTACTACTTTTCCGACACTACTGCCCCCATTCTTTTTAACCTCTTCCAAACACTTCTCCACATCATCTACTGAAAAGGCTATATGCCCGAATCCTTCAGTGTATATTCTTTTCCCATCATTCTTCAGGTTTTCTCCATATTGAAATATCTCCAGGGTCGGACCATTCTTATCATATCCGGGCAAAACCAAATAAATCCCTTCGATATGCACTGATTCTATGGATGTCAGGTCATCAAGCCATTTGCCTGATAAATCTCTTTCCGGAAGTATTTCTTTACAATTGAAGACTGCTTTATAAAACTCAGCCAATCTTCTCCAATCCCTAGCTACTATGTTTGTATGGGTAAATTTGCTCTTCATATTTTCCACATTTTTAATATAGGGCACTGCCGCTGATTATTCTATTTTTAATTAAGTATACTGTCCCCGGAATTCCTGAAACCTGCTTTCTTGCCCCGGATTCACTTGCCGGCATGCTCCGGAATAGGGTGCTTTCTTCCTCCGGAATTAGGTGCTGCCTTGCAGCGGATTCTCCACCTTTTAGTAATTTACAATTTTAAGGGCGTCCCCCTAGTTCCTCTAGTTCTCTAGTTCTTAAAAATCTTCTTGACATTTTTTCTTAAATATTTAACCATCCGGTTAAACCATACGGTTAAAAAAAACTGCGCCGCAAGATGGGGTGAAGAAATGAATATTAAAATACGCTGGATACTGGCACTGACTGCAACTGTGCTTATGCCTTTTACCGGCAATGCAGCAGAGCTGTTAACTCTGGAAGAAAGCATTGATATTGCGTTAAAAAACAGTCTGACCATCAATATCGCCAGGGAGGGAACTAAAAGCGCTGAAGCGCAGAGAAAAGAGGCCTTCACCGGATTTCTGCCCAAATTTAATACCTCCTATAGCTATACCCGCCTTAACGAAGCACCGTTTTCCAGATTTCAGGGGCTTCCTCCGGGACCTCTTTACGGTATGAACGGAATGGAAATTCCCGCAGGCACACAGGATAATTACAATTGGACGATAGAAGCCCGCCAGCCGCTTTTTACCGGAGGAGGATTGATCGCCGGTTATCAGGCGAGCAAGATCGGGGAGGAGGCCGCACAGATCGAAGAAGAGGCAAAGAAGCAGGATGTCGTGCAGGAGGTCAAAATCGCCTATTACGATATTTTACGCACGCAGAGAATTCAGGAAGCAGCCCGGCAATCCGTGGAGATGCTTTCTGCTCACCGGATTGTCGCCCAAAATTACTTCCAGGTGGGAATGATTCCTAAAAATGATTTACTGCACGCGGAAGTGGAGTTGGCCAACGGGCAGCAGTCTCTGATCAAAGCACAAAATGCTGTGGAGATGGCAAAAGCCCGTTTCAATACGGTACTGAAACGCAAAATATTCACTCCTGTGAATATCGAGGATATTTTAAAATACCAGCCTTATGAAAAATCATTGGAGAATTGCTGGGACGTTGCAGTAAAAAACAGGCCGGAGCTGAAAATAGCCACCCTGAAAACCGCGCAGGCGGGAAAACTGGTTAAGGCCGCCCGCAGCGAATATTTCCCGACCGTAAGTCTCATTGCCAATTATGGGCGTTTTGGCGATAACCCCTCTGTTACCGGAAGTAATTTTAAAGATGCGGAAAACTGGTATGTTATGGGAGTGGCCAGCTGGAATTTTTGGGAATGGGGTCGGACAAAATACCGGGTGGATGCAAGCAGAGCAAAAGAAAATCAGGCAGCGGATTCTTTAAAAGAAATGAATGATCAAATTACTCTGGAAATTAAATATGCCTACCTGATTTTGCAGGAAGCGGAAAATCAGATTACCGTATCACAAAAAGTGATCGAGCAGGCCGAGGAAAATTTCCGTATTGCCGAGGAGCGATTTAAGGAGAGAGTAGCCACATCAACGGAAGTATTGGATGCACAAACGCTTCTGACCAAAGCAAAATCTGAATATGCCAATGCCCTGGGGAATTACAATATCAGTTATGCCCGGTTACAAAGAGCGATGGGTATTATCAGCCGATAATTTTATTTAATAATCATGATCAGATAAAGAAAATAAGTTTCGAGGGTAATAAAAAACATCAATGAAGCAGTTGATTGAAAAAGAAGCAAGCATGGAAGAACCGGGCAAAACGGCGGAAAAAATATTACTCGCCGCACGAAAGGTATTTGCCGAACTCGGTTACAGCGGCACGCGGATGGATGAAATCGCCCGCCGGGCGGCAGTCAATAAAGCCACTATCTATTACCAGATCGGCGATAAAGCCACTCTCTATGCCAATGTCATTCATCAGGTTATCGGCAGCGTCTCCCAGGATATTGCCCGGGCGGTCGGGCTTGCCCAGACTCCCGAAGATAAGCTTCGGTCATACATCACCTGCATAGCGCAGGCTGTGGACAAAAATCCGGAATTACCATCGATCATGATGCGGGAAATTGCTTCCGGCGGCACGAATTTGCCCCGCCTGGTCGTCGAAGATTTTGCTTCAGTAATAAAAATTCTGATGGGCATTATGGAAGAAGGGACAAAAAAAGGCGTTTTCATTAAAACAGTACCATTTCTTCTGCATATGATGATCTTAGGGTCCATACTTTTTTACAAAGGAAGCATTCCGCTCAGGGAAAAGCAAACCTGGATACCGGCAGAAGTTAAAGAACAGGATAAAAAAATAAAAGGAAATATCGCCCGGGAAGTAGCCCGGCTGATATTAAGAGCTGTTAAAAAGTCCAACACGGAGGATGCAAGTTGAAAAAGCGTATCATAGTGATTGTTTTTATAATTTTTTTTGTGGGTGTAGGCCTTCTGGTCTATTTCGGCCAGCAAAATAACAAACAAAAGGAACTCTTCTATTCCGGCACGATCGAGGCCACGCAGGCCAATCTGTCGTTTCAGGTTCCCGGCCGCATTGCGAAAGTTCATGTACAGGAAGGCCAGGCGGTAACCAAGGATCAGATAATTGCCGAACTGGACCGTGTGGAATCCGAATCGCGCCTCACTCAGGCCGAAGCCAATTTCGCAAGGTCTCAAAAAGCAAAGCTGCAGATGGAAACCGCTCTGAACATTTACAAAAGCACCCTGCCCGCAGAGGTATCACGGGCGGAAGCCAATGCCGGGAGCGCAAAAGATACACTCATCGATACGGAAAAAAATTACCGGCGCTATGAGGAACTGTTCCGAAAAGGCGTGGTCACGGAAAAGGAACGTGACGCCCTGAAACTCGCCTACGATGTCGCCAAATCCAGGCTTGCGGAAAGCGAAGCGGTTCTGAAACTGGCCCGCGGCAATCTCACCAAAATTGATGCCGCCCGCCAGGAGATCGATACGGCCGCCTCCCAGATAGATGCGGCCAGGGCTGCGGCAAATCAGGCAGCCATCCAACTCGGCTATACACAACTAAAATCACCGCAAAACGGTATTGTCACGAGCCGCAATATTGAGCCCGGCGAAACCGTCACCGCAGGACGCGAAGTAATTACCATCTCCGATCTTTCCCGGGTCGATCTGAAAATTTTCGTCGATGAAACGGAAATCGGCCTGGTCAAACCGAACCAGCCGGTGGATGTAAAAGTGGATACCTTCCCGGGTAAAATTTACAAGGGCTCCGTTTCCTTTATTTCCCAGGAAGGAGAATTCACACCGAAAATCATTCAAACCAAAAAGGAAAGGGTCAAACTGGTTTATCTCGTCAAAGTATCCATCGCTAATCCCGGCCACGAACTCAAAACAGGTATGCCCGCCGATGCCTGGCTGCGGTGAGAAGGGGGTCGGCGCAATGGATGCAGCACCACAATATCCGCAGCCCATGGTGGAAGTCAAAAATGTTTCTCTGCGCTTCCAGGCCGTGGAAGCAGTCCGGAATGTTTCCTTCCGCGTCGATACCGGCAGTATTTTCGGTCTTGTCGGGTCCGACGGCGCCGGAAAATCGACGCTCCTGCGCATGATCGCCACGATGCTCAGACCCTCTTCCGGCAGTATCAGCATAAGCGGTTTCGATCTCGCCGCGAAAAGACAAAAGATAAAGAACATTATCGGTTATATGCCGCAACGCTTCGGTCTGTATCAGGATCTCACGGTCGATGAAAACATTAATTTTTTCATGGATATTTTCGGCATACCCGGAACGGAAAGGAAAAAAAGAAAAGAAAAATATCTGGGCTTTTCGAATCTGTTGCAGTTTGTGGAGAGGCCGGCCGGTCAGCTCTCCGGCGGCATGAAGCAGAAGCTGGGGCTCGCCTGTGTTCTGGTGCATGAACCGCAATTATTAATTCTCGATGAACCGACCAACGGCGTCGATCCGGTCTCCCGGCATGAATTCTGGAATATCTTAAGCAATATGCAAAAAGAAGGTATGACAATTCTTATTTCCACCGCCTATCTGGACGAAGGCGAAAGATGCAACGAGCTGGGGTTGATGCACAATTCGCTTCTGCTCGACACGGATACACCGGATGCCATCCGCGGCCAATCTTCTTCGCTCGAAGATGCCATCATCAAACGCATTCAAGAAGTGGACAAGGAGTTAATAAATGATTCTTTCCAATTCTGAGTCCATTGCGGTTACCAATCTGGAAAAGAGATTCGGCGCTTTTATCGCCGTGAACAAAATTACTTTTTCCGTCAAAAAAGGCGAAATTTTCGGTTTCCTCGGGGCAAACGGTTCCGGGAAATCAACAACCATCCGCATGCTGTGCGGAATTATCACGCCTACTTCCGGTGCAGGGCAGGTTGCTGGCCACGATATTATGACGGAGCCGGAAGAAATAAAACAATCCATCGGTTACATGTCACAGAAGTTTTCACTCTATGAGGATCTCACCACTTACGAGAACCTGCGCTTTTATCTGGGAATCTATAACGTACCGCAGAAGAAATGGCCAAAGCGTATCGACTGGGTTTTAAATATGACAAGGCTTACTGAGGCTAAAAGACGCCTGACCAGGGAACTGCCGCCCGGCTGGCGGCAGCGGCTGGCTCTCGGCTGCTCGCTTCTGCACAAGCCGGATATTTTATTTCTTGATGAACCTACCTCCGGCGTTGATCCCGTCACGCGCCGGCATTTCTGGACATTTATCCGTGAGCTGGCCCGGGAGCAGATAACAATATTCGTGACAACACATTATATGGATGAAGCGAAGTTTTGCGAAAGAATCGTCATGCTCAATCAGGGCGCTATCGTGGCCTCGGGAAGCCCCGCGGAAATAGTTGCGGCGGCCTGCCCCGGAATTCCCGATGCCGATTTGAACGACGCTTTTATCAAGCTGATGGCGAGGAGTAACTCATGAATCCCTTAAGAATCAGAGCCCTTGCCCGCAAGGAATTTTATCATCTCATCCGGGATTACCGCAGCCTTTACCTTGCTTTTGCCATTCCTCTGATGCTCATTGTTCTTTTCGGTTATGCGTTGAGCCTCGATGTCGATAACGTGGACACGGTGGTTGTGGATTACGACCGCTCGGATGTAAGCCGCGATTTTATCCGGAAACTTGCAGCCTCGCCTTACTTCAACGTCACCCTCCAGGCGTCCGGCACAAAAGAAGTGTCCGCCTATATCGACCGCGACGAGGCAAAAGTCGCCCTCATCATTCCCCCTGATTTCTCAAAAACCATCCGCGCCGACAGGGAAGCCGCCCTGCAGATTATCATCGACGGCAGTGATCCCAACTTTGCCGGCATCATTCGCGGTTATCTTACGGCTTTTACCGAGCAATATAATTCGAAACTGCTGTTTAATTTCTTGAACCGCCAGGGCCAAAAGCAGATAAAGCCGCCGGTGGACGGGCGCATCCGTATCTGGTTTAACGAAGAGCTGGAAAGCCGTAACTTCATCATTCCCGGAATAATCGCCATCATCATCATGATTGTCGGCGCTCTTTTGACATCATTAATCATCGCCCGTGAATATGAAAACGGCACTATGGAAACCATCAAGTCGCTCCCGGTCAGAGCCGGTGAATTTCTGCTCGGCAAATCGCTCCCCTATTTTGTCATCGGGCTTGCCGATGTTTTAATCGCCGTCCTTCTGGGACAGTTGCTGTTTGGCATCGTTATGAAAGGCAATTTCTGGCTTATGATTATCTCCTCCCTGCTCTATCTGGGCGTTGCCCTTTCTCTGGGGCTCTTGATCTCCACGGCATCCAAATCACAGCTTATCGCCAACCAGACGGCCATTTTAGCCACTTATCTGCCCTCGCTTCTTCTATCCAATTTCGTTTTTCCGGTAATCAACATGCCCGTGTTCCTGCAGGCGATAACATATCTTGTTCCGGCGACATATTTTATCGAAATTCTGAAAGGTATTTATCTGAAAAATCTGGGTTTTGATTATCTCTGGCCGAGCATGCTGATACTGGCTCTGATCTCTCTGGTCATCACGACCATTAATTATATTCTGCTCAAAAAGGAAGGCCTATGAACTGGCTCAGGATACGGGAACTGGTGCGCAAGGAATTCATTCAGCTGCTGCGCGACAAACGCAACCGCGTAGTGCTGTTTATTGCGCCCTTTATCCAGATGCTTGTTTTCGGCTATGTAGTCAACTACGACATCAGTAATATCCGCGTCGCGCTCTTGGATTATTCGCAAACCTACGAAAGCCGCAAACTGGCGGATACTTTCGTGGGGAGCAACATTTTTCATATTACCCATAACGTAAGATCCGACCGTGAGCTCGAAGACCTTCTGCTCAAAGGCGACATTGATATGGGAATCAAAATCCCTCAGAATTTTGCAGCAGTCATCAGGAAAGGTGAGACCGCGGCAATTCAGATTCTCGCCGACGGCACCATGAGCAATATGGCATCGCTCCGGATGGCCTATACTTCCACGGTGCTCGACCGGTTCAACCGCAGCATGATCCGCGAACTCTACCCGCAACACATGAGCTACGGCAAAATCGATGCCCGTATCCGCACATGGTATAATCCCAATCTCGACAGCCAGTACTTTTTTGTACCGGGCATCGTCGCTTTTCTGGTCATGCTGATTTCCCTGCTTCTGACTTCCATTGCCATCATCCGGGAAAAAGAAGCGGGTACCATGGAACAGCTGATCGTCACCCCGCTTTCGGCGGCAGAATTCATCACCGGCAAAACTATTCCTTATATAATCATCGCGCTTGCCCAAATGGCGGCGATTATCGCCGTCGCCATTTTCTGGTTTGAAATACCTTTGATGGGCAGCATCTTTCTTTTATTTTTCGCCACCTGCCTGTTTCTCATGAGCACTCTGGGAATCGGACTTTTTATCTCGACCATCTCCACCACCCAGCAGCAGGCGATGATGACGACCTTCTTTTTCCTTCTGCCTTTTTTGATGCTGAGCGGTTTTATTTTCCCCATCGCCAATATGCCTTTACTTGTCCAGTGGCTTACCTATCTCAATCCCCTGCGCTATTTTCTCGTCATTGTCCGCGGCATATTTCTCAAGGGAATAGCCCTTGATATTCTCTGGCCTCAGTATCTCGCACTGCTCATCCTGGGAATTGCCGTTTTTACCGGAGCCATCAGCCGGTTTAAAAAACGTCTGGATTAGTAAACAATTCTCATATATTATTAATAATAACTATCTTTCAGGGATTTTATTATTGATGCTCAAAGTTATCACAGATCAAACGGCCATAAAAAAATACGCCCGGCAATTCATCAGGTCGTTCAAACCCTTCGTTGACGAGCAGATAAAGGTTAAGCTGGGACATCAGGGCGCGAGCTTTCCGGCAAAGGTTTTCTGGGTCAAAAGGCTTAATATCTGGTTTTTTTCCAGGGCAACAAAAGATGCGCGCTACTGGAACGCCTTTGGTATCGGAAAACCTCAGGCTGGAGCAATGCTGCCCATTACCTGCGAAATCAATTTTCCCTGGTCGGGAATCGACCGTAAAACCGGAGGCGCCTTCGCCCGGGATTTATCGGGTAACATCTTTGTCATTCACCGCGGCAAAATCGGCGGAGGCAAAAAAGGAATCGGCAAATCGCTTTTTGAGCATAATTACCGCGGCAACTGGACTTTTGCGGAAGACGGCGATGCAGTCAAGCAGGTGGCGGTAATCGGCATGCTTAATTCACCCCGCTTTGCATTGCAAATCGCCAATTTTGTAAAGAAAATCGAACTTTTGAAATCAACTGCCGTTTTTTCCGCACAAATGGAAATTGACTTCCCGGAAGTAACTTTCCGCGAAGATCGGGTAGGCAATCTCCCCGCCTCAGAGGACCTGGTTAGCGACGCTCCTTGCGATCGCGATCTCATCATCAGTAATCTGGCCGCAGTCCTTCAACGGCGGAAATTCAAAACGGGTAATGACGATAAACATGAACTCTTTCTCGTAGATATATCTAAAAACAAGATGTCCCATATTTTTGCAATTCCCGCTGACAGCAGGGAAAAAAACATTCTGGCCGCCACCACAAAGCTGCTTTTGCAGACGGCGGAAGCGGAAGGAAATCCTCTTCCGGTTTTAATCCTGCCGGAAGAAAAGACCGGTACCTATGCTCCCCTGCTGCAAAAAATAGGTATCACCGTCCTTAGTTTTCGTCTCGAGGCCGAAAAAATCATTTTCCCCGATCCGGGGAAAATCAGGCTTGACCAAAATCCATAGTTGTGAAAATAATATAACCTGCTTAATTGACAAAAGTAAAAAGGATGTCCGGCCATGGTGAAGGAGAGAAGAAAAAGAACGAGAGTCCCTGTTGCCTTTGATGTCGATATTCTCTTTCAACGGAAAAAAACCAAAGTTAAAACATTCAATATCAGTTTGACCGGTATAAGCTGCACAGGCGACAAGCGGTTTCGTGCCAATGAGCTTTGCGAAATAATTCTGACCTTGAACCCGGATACCAGTCTGACCATTGATGGTAAAATTCTCCGGACAGACGAAAAAGAAGCGATTATCGCTTTTCTTTCCATGGACGAAGATACCTTCTACCATTTAAAAAGGATAATAGAGTATAATGCGGGAAATGCGGAAGAAATTGAAAAAGAGATCAAAACACCCGCTTTCATCAGGGAGTAATTAATCTTCCCTGACTTATACCGGGGAAACAGAGTCTGCTATGGGAAGGATATGAGCGATGCCGAAAATTTCGGTGGATAAACTGGAACCGGGGATGAAACTGGCCAAACCGGTTCTGGCCAAAAGCGGTATGATCATGCTTGGTGAAGGTACGGAACTTTCCGCAGCCTGGATCGAAAGAATTCAAGACATGGAAATAACCTCCGTCTTTATAGAAGGGCCGACGATTCAAGCCGTTCCCAAAGAAGAGGCACTGGCGGCTCTCCAAGAAAGATTTGCTAAAGTGGAAGATAAACCTTACATGAATTTAATCAAAAAAGTGGTCGAGAAACACATCGAGGGCCTTTATGAGTAAGATCGATCCGAAAATCCTGCGCCATAAAGTGGAAAATATCAATACTCTGCCCACAGTCCCCGGAACACTCAAAAGGTTAACCACCATCATTGAAAAACCACGGATCACTCTTGTCGAAATCAGCAGTTTCATTTCCAATGATCCGGCCTTAACTACTAAAGTATTGAAAATGGTCAATTCCGCCATTTACGGTTTCCCCGGCAGAATCGCTTCCGTCTCCCATGCCACCATGCTTCTGGGGCTGAACGTCATCAAAGGGCTTCTGCTCGGAGTATCGGTATTTGATTTGATGCAAAAGACAATGAACGGCCTTTATGAACATTCCCTGGCTTGTGCTATTGCTTCCCGGGTCATCGCCCAAAAAAAGGGCCTGAAGGAGCCGGAAGAGGTGTCCGTTGCCGGTCTTCTCCACGATATCGGCAAAGTAATTCTCACGCTGGAATTTCAGGCGGAATACGAAACGGCCATGAGTGAAGCCAAAAACAAAGGCATTTCCATATATGATGCGGAAAAGGAAATATTTAATGCCACCCATGCCAATGTGGGAGGCTGGCTTGCCGAAAAATGGCGTTTCCCGCGTAACCTGGTTGAAGTTATCGAATACCATCATCGTCCGGCGCTTTCCAAGAACGCCTCGCTGGAAACGGCAATTGTCCATATGTCTGATCTTCTGGTTCGCGCCCGCGGTTTTGGTTTTGCCGGAGAAAACCTTGTCCCGGAGGTCAACCCCGCCACCTTTGAGCTTCTCGCCCTGACGGAGGCGGACATCAGGGATGTTTTAAACGAAATGGAAAGCAGCATGGAAGCCGTAGGAGACACATAACCATGAAAACGGTTGTCGTAGTCTGCAAAGATATAGTCACTACCAACGCCATAGATAAGAGCCTGAAAGGTTCTTTCCAGAGCGTTGCTTTCAGCAATATGCCGTCCGCTCTCGACTATATTTATAATTCCATCCCTGATCTGATCGTTATCAATGTTCTCAAAGACGACCCGTTTACCATCAATATTTTAAACGATTTAAAAGCCGATCCCATGTTCCGCCAGCTGCCGGTTCTGGCAATTCTGCCCGATCATTTTAATCTTTCCAACTGGGACAACTTATTGATCGAAGATTTCATCTGGAGAAATGACTTTGAAAAAGATTTCATCCTGCGTGTCAACCTTTGCATTATGCGCTCGATGCGGATAGTGGAAATCAATCCTCTGACCCGCCTGCCCGGAAATATCTCCATTAACAGGGCGCTGCAGGAAAGGATAGCCAAAAAGCAGAATTTTTCCTTTGGATATGCCGATCTTGATTTTTTCAAACCATTCAACGACCGTTACGGCTTCAGCCGGGGGGATGAAGTGATCAAGATTACCGGCCGGCTGATCCTGAATATCGTCAAAAGCAAACAGCCCCATGGCAGCTTTATCGGCCATGTCGGTGGTGACGATTTTGTTTTTATCATCGATTCCTCACTGGCGGAGGAAGCCGCAACTGAAGTAATCGAAGCATTCGACAGCATAATTCCCACTTTTTACGATCCGGAAGATTCGGCACAGGGATTTATTAAATCTTTTGACCGGAAAGGCAAGGCCTCAACGTTCCCCATCATGGGCATTTCCATCGGCCTTACCGAAACACGCACCCATTCTTTTTCCCATTTTGGTGAAATCATCGAGATCGCCTCGGAAATGAAAAAATACGCCAAACAATTCAAGGGCAGTTGTTTCCGATCAGACAAACGAATGGAGCAGGAAACCAAAACGAAAAGTCCCCGCAAGAAACAAAACACTTCCGGGAAAAAGGAATCGCCGACACGGTAAAACCATTCTTCCCAACAAATATTATCCCCCTCAAAAAATAATCACTCCCCAATTAAAAAGCGGTTAAGTATTTTATGCATGTATTCTTTAATCCCGGCAAATTCATCCTCCGGCCGCCCGAGAATTTGTTCGGAAGTTTGAACATAACGCGATTCCACCAGTTCGGCGGCGCCCTTTTCTATCCAGGCGGCAAGATTCTCCCGCCCGACATCCAGATGGAACTGGAGTCCGAGGACGTTATTCCCGTATGAGAAGGCCTGATTGCGGCAAGCTGCGGTTTCAGCCAGACGCGCTGCACCGCGGGGAAAGCTGAAAGTATCGCCATGCCAGTGAAAAACGGAAAATTCTGCGGGGAAACCGGCCAGTATTTTTGAGTTCCTGCCTTCATCGGTTAACTTGAGAGGAAACCAGCCGATCTCTTTATGGATATGAGGATAGACAATTGAACCCAGCACCTGAGCTATCAATTGAGAGCCCAGGCAAATCCCCAGCACTTTCTTTCCGGCATCAATTGACTTGCGGATAAATTGTTTTTCTGCAGCGAGCCAGGAGTACTTTTTATCGTCATACGCACCCATCGGTCCGCCCATGACAATCAGCACATCAATTTCCCGAAGCTCAGGCAAGGTATCCCCGGCATAAAACCGCGTACCGGACAGCACATATTTGTGCGACTTAATCCAATCTTCAATATTGCCCAATCCCTCCCAGGGGACATGCTGAAAGTAATGAATCTTCATTTTATTGAACCTCCGCCTGTTTCCGGCTCGTTTTTCCGCTGCTACCCTCTTGACAGTTGACTCCATATAAGGCAGATATATTATGCAACATAAAACACGTTTCAACAATAATGAAATATTAATTTCAGACGATTGACGGTAATTTAAATCTTGAAAGGAATGACCGGAAAAAATAATGATAAAAAGACTTCAAGCCGTCGTTGAACATCCATTTCATAAATATCTGGGAATATCGGAAGTTGGCTCGGAAGACGGGAACGGCTCCATGACATTTATCGCCGGCAAAAAGTTTATTAATCCGGCGGGCGTTCTTCACGGCGGCATAATCTATGTATTGTGTGATGTGTGCTCTTATGCCGGCCTTCTGAGCATTCTGCCCCCGGAAAAAGAAGCTTTTACCCATGATATTTCCATTTCCATCATCCGGGCGGCAAAATTGGATGATGTTGTAAAAATAAAATCGCACATAGTAAAGCTCGGCAAAACTCTCTGTTTCGCCGATGCTACCGCAACGGTTTCCGGAGACATAATCGCCACGGCCAGAGTCACCAAGAGCTTGGTTACAATAAAAAAGTAACTGAACCCCCGGCCCAGGTCAAAACGAGATCACTATTCGTCCTATGGGCCGGCCTGATCCGTAATACCGGAAGGCTTAAGCGCCGAGCACGAGATTGGAGCTATGCAGATGGCTTTATTCTGATGAATCCTGAAGGCCGGGATGAGATTGTTTTACAAAACTTTACAATTTATCGGCAACAATATATTATAGAATTCATAGAGGGAACCGATAAATACAATAGAAAAATCAGCAGATATAACCGGCAGACAAAAACAGTATAAAGAATTCAGTGTAAACAGTGTTGATTATTTCAGCAGCGGTAAATCAGGAAAGTTGAGGGGGAAATGATAATAGAAAGTATTGTGCCGCAATCGGCCGGATCATTGTCGGTGGCTGTTTTAGCATTTCTGATGCTGATCGTGCAGATCACTTTCTTTTTCCGAAAACCCCGCAGCGGCTGGTATATCTGGGGTGCAGCAACCTCTTTTGCCAGCATGATTTACGCAATCGGCATTTTTCTCGAATACAATACAACCGCCGGCAGTCTCAATCGGTTTGCCGGTCTTCTGGAATTTACGGCACTTCTTCTGCTTGTCCATTGTTTTTACGGATTCACATTAACCTATCTTGGGATGCCGCAACGGCGTTATCATCTCTGGGCGGGTTGTTTTCATGTCTTTGTCCTGATTATTCTGTGGTCCACAAACTTAATAGTTTCCGACAGTTTTGCCGTCCGCAATTTTCTCTGGCTCGCCAGGCCTTTTATCGAACCGGAGGTGGGAGCGCTGGGACCGGCTTTTGAAGCATATATAATGCTCGCCGCCATTGGTGTCATTATCTTGTGGCTCAAAGCCAAAAGTCTGACAACCAGGCAACGAGTTTTATACCTCTCCGGCATTATCTTCTGGTATGCGCTGGGAATTCATGACGGGTTGGCATCACTAGGCGTCCCGACGGTTCAGTATCTTATGGAATACGGATTTTTGGTTTTTGCCATTATTGTCGATTGGGGCGTTTTTCATAACTACATAGATATATCGGCGGAAGATAAATATCGGGTTATTACCGAGTTTGCCAACGACGCCATCATGGTAATTCAGGATGGGAAAACTATTTTCGGAAATCCCGCCTGCAGCAGATTGATCGGTCATCCGGTAACGGATACGGCAGTGGAAGAACTTATAAAAATCATCGTGCCGGAAGACAGAAAAAAAATACTGAAGCATAAGGACAATTTGCTGTCCGTTAATTTTTCCGATTCCCTGCAGGTGCGCATAAAAAGAGATGACAGTGAAGAAAAAAACGTTGAAATCCGTCTGAGCTCCATCAGCTACAGGAACAAACCGGCGGCCATGGCGGTGATACGTGACATTACTGAAAGAATCCGCAATGAAAATACCTATCGGGAAACTGAAGAAAAACTTATTCGCCTCAAAAAGATGGAATCTCTGGGACTGCTCGCCGGCGGCGTTGCTCATGATTTAAACAACGTTCTTGCGGGTATTGTCAGCTATCCGGATATACTTTTAATGACCATGCCCGAGGACAGCAAACTCAGAAAGCCGATCGAAACCATGCAGCAATCGGGATTGAAAGCAGCCGCCATAGTTCAGGATTTATTAACCGTGGCCAGAGGCGTAGCCATCAACAAGGAACCATTCAAGCTCAATGACTTGATCAGTGAATATTTAAAATCTCCCGAATATAAAAAACTTCTGCAGTACCACCCGCAGGTTACGGTTAAAGAAGAATTGGATCCGGAATTATTAAACATCAAAGGTTCTACGGATCATGTTCGCAAAGTTCTAATGAACCTTATATCCAATGCCGCGGAGGCTATCGAAGGCAAAGGAACTGTCGTTGTTGCAACTATGAACCGTTATATCGACAAACCGCTTTCGGGCTGTAATGATATAAGCATTGGCGAATATGCCGTTTTAGTAATAGAGGATTCCGGGCGGGGAATATCACCTGATGACATCAATCGCATTTTTGAACCATTTTACACAAAGAAAATAATGGGCCGCAGCGGCACCGGTCTGGGACTTACCGTCGTCTGGAATATCATGCAGGATCATGACGGCTGCATCAATGTGACAAGCGGCAAGGAAGGTACCAGATTTGAGCTTTACTTCCCCATTACAAGGGAAAAGGCCGCCGATAAAGTATCCGTTCCGCTTGGGAAATTATACGGAAACGGAGAGACGGTTCTGGTCATAGATGACGTCCAGAGTCAGAGGGAAATTTCCTGCGGAATGCTGGAAACACTGCACTACAAAGCCCTGTCTGTTTCCGGAGGAGAAGAAGCGGTCGAATATTTGAAAGAGCATACGGTCGATTTGCTGCTTTTGGACATGATCATGGATCCGGGAATAAACGGACGGGAAACCTATGCGCGGATAAAAAAAATCCATCCGCAGCAAAAAGCCATCATCTTCAGCGGCTTTGCGGAAACGGAACAGGTAAAAGAAACCCAGAGGCTGGGAGCGGGAAGATACATCAAGAAACCGTTAATTCTGGAAGAACTTGGTTTGGCGATAAAAGAAGAACTGAGAAAATAATTACCTTACATGCTGCCGCTGAAAATTTGCGGCTTACTTAATTAAATTTAAACCATCAACAAATAAACGGGACTTAGCATAAAAATGATAGAGACTATTTCATCTTCTGACCTTGATAAACCCGTGATGAGCCACGCCAGCACAGATTATGTAACAGTTTACACTTATGATACCATTCAGGAAGCTCTCGAAAACATCCGTCAAAGACAACCCGAATCAACTATTCTTTATTTTTACGTCCTCGATGATAACAACCGGCTGGTCGGCAGTATCCAGACACGCAAATTACTTACGTCTCCCCTGGATACGCGCGTGGAATCCATCATGGCAACCAACCTCGTCGTCATACCCGAATCAGCCACACTGATGGATGCCCTGGAGTTTTTTGTTTTGCATAAATATCTGGCTTTCCCCGTCGTGAATACCGAAGGTCATATACTGGGAGTCATCGACGTCGGTGTCTTTACCCAGGAGATGTTCGACATGGAAGAAAGAGAACAAATCCATAGTATTTTTGACACCCTGGGCGTTCAAATTTCTGAACTTAAGACCAAATCCGTCTGGCAGGCGTTTCGCTATCGCTTTCCCTGGCTTCTGGCGACCATTATGAGCGGAACCATCTGCGCGCTGCTGGTCGGCCTGTTTCAGGTTACCTTGGCGGAAAGTCTGATCCTCGCTTTCTTTCTGACACTGGTGCTGGGGCTGGGGGAAAGCGTATCCATGCAAACCATGGCCATTACTGTTCATGCAATTCATCACCAAAGCAGCCGGCAGGGCTGGTACATCAAATCTTTAAGACGCGAACTTCTGCGCACATTACTTCTGGCCTGTGCCTGCGGCCTGATTGTCGGCAGTATTGCCGTAATCTGGAGAAGCGATGTTCCGGCGGGAACAGTCATCGGATCGGGCATCCTGATTTCGTTACTCCTTGCCTGTCTTATCGGCGTGAGTGTTCCATCTCTGCTGCATAAACTCCGCCTTGACCTGCGGGTTGCTTCGGGACCTTTGACTCTGGCGCTGGCCGATATATGCACCATCCTTACCTATTTTTCCCTCGCTGCTTTAATCCTGGGCAAATAAACGGCTGCTTCGCAATTCGCCCTGTCGCCGAACATCAAATGCCATCGCTCCTGATCGCACCGAGCACAGCAAAAGGATCATCCGGTTATCACACATACAGAACATTTCTAATCCGGCCGGACAAAACAATTTCCGTATTGACATATCGGACGGCTTTTCTTATACTTCATCATAATCCGATCAAGGGGTACCTCCAGACCGGATTCTATAAAACGCAGGAACATTCAAAAACCGATTAAGTAATTCTGCTTTTCCTTATTCCAGTAATGCGGTAATACCGTACTGGTCTTGCGAAAAGCAGAGACGGCGCGAGCCGTTTTGTCGTTTGGGGAAAGACACATCCGGATGTGTCTGCTTAATGCGTCAACCAGTCCAATTCCAAAGTTCACAGTGCGATAAAAACTATTATTTTCAATTCCGGCCGTGTGCGGAAGATTAATCTTAAACGGCGTGGTCGGCGACACAGTTGTCTCCGGATAAGCGCGCACCGTGTTATTGATGAAAAAAAATCGGAGTTTGCGATGCAGAATGATCTTGTTCTTGGTATCGATATCGGCGGCACAAAAACATCCTTCGGATTTGTAAATCGTAAGGGAGTCGTGCAAGGCGGCACGGTTATATCTACGGAAGCCGACAATCCTGCCGAAGCATTTGTAATCCGGCTGCACCAGCACATCGAAAACACCAGAAAAAAACTGTCTCCCGGTCATCGTCTGATCGGCATCGGCATCGGCGCTCCTAATGCCAACTACTACCGGGGAACCATCGAGAAAGCCGTAAATTTAAACTGGGGAGAAAGCGTTGACCTCGTCGCTCTTTTCCGGAGGCATTATAATCTCCCGGTCTCCATCACCAATGATGCGGGCGCCGCTGCGATCGGTGAAATGATTTTCGGAGGTGCCCGCGGGATGAAACACTTTATTGTAATAACTCTGGGCACCGGCCTGGGAAGCGGTATAGTAGCCAACGGCAGTCTGCTTCACGGAGCCAGCGGTTTTGCCGGAGAACTGGGACATGTCGTTGTTGATCCCGAAGGCCGCCAATGCGGCTGTGGAAAACGCGGCTGCCTGGAAACTTATGTGTCGGCAAACGGCATAAGAAGGACGGCAATGATATTGCTTGCCCGGCAGAATATTGTAAGCGGTCTGCGGTCATTGAAATACAGCCAGATGACGTCGAAACGCATTTACGAAATGGCCCTGGCCGGTGATGCCATTGCCCTCGAAACATTCGACCGGACTGCGCGCATTTTGGGATCAAAACTGGCCGATGCCGTGGCGCATACCAGCCCCGAAGCCATATTCCTGGCGGGAGGATTGTCCCAAGCCGGAGATTTATTACTGGAACCTACCCGGCGCTATCTGGACACTTTTCTGTTTCGGACATACCGCGGTACCGTAAAGCTTCTGCTTTCCGAAATAAAAACCGGAAACGGCGCCGTTATGGGGGCGGCAGCGCTCATCTGGAGTGAGCTTGCCTCGTGCGGAGAAAATGCAATGACTTAATTGATGCTCCGCGGCTGTTTTGGTGCATCATTCCTCAGTTAATGCTTCTTTTCCTTTGCCGCGCCCGGCCAGCTAACCGGCCGGTGATTGCACAATTATTCGGACTGGAGACATATCATGAAAAATTCTCTGGATCTTGGTTTGATCGGCAACTGCCGTATCGGCGCCCTGATTGACGACCAAGGCGAAATTGTCTGGTGTTGCCTGCCGCGCTTCGACGGCGACCCGACTTTCTGCTCACTGCTGCGCGAACACCCCGATGGTGAAGGCTCCGGTTATTGCATCGTCGAATTATCGGATCAGGTGGCGGCGGAGCAATTTTATCTGGCCAATACTGCCGTCCTTGTCACCCGTCTTACGGACAGGCACGGCGGTGTTGTGGAAGTAACTGATTTCGCTCCGCGTTTTCATCAATACGGCCGGATGTTTATGCCGATGATGATAATCCGGCGGATCCGGCGTATTTCCGGGACACCCCGCATCTGCGTGCGCATTCGTCCTCTTTGCGAATACGGCAGCCAGGGTTGCATCATCACCCACGGCAGCCATCACATCCGTTATGTGGCACCAGCCTGGATTTTGCGTTTGACAACGGATGCATCGGTAACCGCGCTGCTGGAAGAAACGTCGTTTTTTCTAGAAGATACCGTGACCCTGATCCTGGGACCGGATGAAACGATTCCGGCCGCCATCGGTGATCTTTCCCGCCGGTTTCTCGAGGAAACCATCGCCGGCTGGCATGACTGGGTCCGCAACCTCTCCATTCCCTTCGAATGGCAGGATGAAGTGATAAGGGCCGCAATAACCCTGAAGCTTAACACTTTTGAAGATACGGGCGCCATAATCGCCGCCATGACCACTTCTCTTCCCGAATCACCGGGATCGGGACGTAATTGGGATTACCGCTACTGCTGGATCAGGGATTCTTATTTTGTCGTCAATGCCTTAAACCGCCTCAGCACGACAAATTCCATGGAACGATATTTAAGTTATCTGATCAATGTGGCGGCCGGACGGCCGGACGGCCGCATACAGCCGGTCTATGGAATAGACGGCAGGGCACGCCTTGACGAATGTGAGCTGAAAAGTCTTCCCGGCTACCGGGGAATGGGACCTGTGCGAATCGGCAACCAGGCCTGCGATCAGCATCAGCACGATGTCTACGGATCGGCCATTCTGGCCGTCACCCATATTTTCTTTGACCGGCGCTTCGCGCATCGTGGCGACGAATCCCTTTTCCGGCGCCTGGAACCTCTGGGCGAAGCGGCCATCGCCTGCCATGATCAGCCGGATGCCGGACCGTGGGAAAATCGAACATCTACACGCATTCATACTTTTTCAAGCATCATGTGCTGGGCGGCCTGCGACCGCCTTGCCCGGATTGCCGTTCATCTGAAGCTTCCGGATCGATCTCTGTACTGGCGAAGCCGGGCGGATGAAATTCATGCCACCATCTGCCGGGAGGCCTGGAATAAAAAGAAACGGGCTTTCACCGCCCATTTCGCTGGAGATTCGCTGGATGCCAGCCTTCTCCTTCTGCATGATCTGGGGTTTCTTTCGTCTTCCGATCCGCGTTTCGCCCAAACGGTTGAAGCTATCGAGCGTGAACTGAAACGCGGCGATTACATTTACCGTTATATCGAAACCGATGACTTCGGCATCCCGGAAAACGCTTTTGTGGTTTGTACTTTCTGGTACATATATGCCCTGGTTGCGCTGAACCGCACGGAAGAGGCCCGCAGCCTGTTCGAAAACCTGCTGACCCGGCGAAACATTCATGGTCTTTTGTCCGAACATGTTGATCCGCGAACCGGTGATCTCTGGGGAAACTTTGTTCAGACCTACAGTATGGTCGGTCTGATCAATTCCGCCATCCGCCTCAGCAAACGCTGGGACAGCGCATTTTAGGAAAAAGAAAGAGGAAGTTATGAGTCTTCAAAAAATACGGTCTTCCCGCTCCCTGCGGCTGGCGCTGCGCTTTGTCATTCCTCTGGTTGCGGTCATGACACTGCTGGCTTATGCGGTTGTGCCGCTCATGGACAAGCTGACGCTGCGCTGGTCCGTCCGCGATCTGGATATCCGTTCAAAACTTATCACACGCACCCTGCAGGAACCGCTTACCGGACTTCTGGAGCAGGGAAACAAAACTAAAATCCGCACATTGCTTGCGCGGGCGACTCAGGACGAACGCCTTTTTGCAATTGGTTACTGCACGGAACAGGGTAAAATATTATACCATACCCCGACGTTCCCCGATAAGCTGGGCTGCTCCCTGCCGAATGCGTCCGCCCATGAATCGCCGTCGCTGCTGCAATTACCCCGAGGCCTGGTGCATGTCGCCGTCAATCCCGTTTCCATAGACGGCGTTCCCTCCGGATCGCTTGTTTTAGTTCACGACATGAGCTATGTGGAACGCCGCAGTGCGGATACACGCAAATATATCCTGCTGCTTTTTGCCGTTCTCTGCCTCGTTACTTCTTTTATTACAGTGCTGGTTGCTCATCTGAGCTGGCGCGGCTGGATGACGGGCGTCCGTGCGCTCTTGCGCGGAGAAGGCATGATCAGGACTTTTACCAAAAATTCCAACTCCGAGCTGCAGCCGCTGGTGGGAGATCTGCGCGCCCTGCTGCGCACAATCGATGCGGAAAAAAGAATTGCCGATGATGTTACTCTTTCCTGGAATCCCGAGTCATTGCGCAACCTGCTTTATACGCAATTTACGGGAGAACAGATTCTTGTCGTATCCAATCGCGAACCGTATATTCACGTAGCCGTAAAGGAAGGAATCGAAATTCACCGTCCGGCCAGCGGCCTTGTAACCGCCGTGGAACCGGTTCTGAGAGCCTGTTCGGGAATATGGATCGCTCACGGCAGTGGTACGGCAGATCGCGCAGTCGTGGATAAAAAGGACCGTGTTCGCGTTCCGCCGGAACATCCGGATTATACGCTCAGGCGCATCTGGCTTACACAGGAGGAAGAAAAAGGTTATTATTATGGTTTTGCCAACGAAGGATTATGGCCGCTTTGTCATATTGCGCACGTGCGCCCCATCTTCCGCAGCGGTGACTGGAATCAATATATGGCGATCAATCAGCGCTTCGCCGAGGCCGTCGTAAGAGAAACGGACAGGGAAGATCCCGTCGTGCTTGTTCAGGACTATCACTTTGCGCTCCTGCCGGGTATGCTCCGCAAATTATTACCCAAGGCAACCATCATCACCTTCTGGCATATCCCCTGGCCCAATCCTGAATCTTTCGGCATCTGCCCCTGGCGGGAAGAGCTGCTGCAAGGAATGCTGGGAAGCACCATTCTCGGCTTTCACACGCCTTTTCATTGCAAAAATTTCATAGAAACCGTAGATCGACATATGGAGACGCGGATCGACCATGCCTCATCGACAATCTTCCACAGCGGCAATCTGACTCTGGTGGAGGCTTATCCCATTTCCATTCAATGGCCGACGCCGTGGCAGGAAAGTCAGCCTGCGATTGCCGAATGCCGCAAGGAAATTCGGCAATTACTGAAAATCGGAGAGGATTGTCTGATCGGATTGGGTGTGGATAGAATGGATTATACAAAAGGAATTCTGGAACGTCTGCGGGCCGTCGAATACCTTCTGGAGAACTACCCCCATATGATCGGACGGTTTTGTTTTGTCCAGATTGCCGCCCCTTCACGCTCCGCCCTGGAAGAATACCAAACATTCGACACTCGTGTCCGGGACTTGGCCGCAAGGATCAATAAAAGGTTTTCCCACGAATCTTATCTGCCCGTACATCTTAAAATCGAGCACCATGAACCGGAAGACGTCAACCGCTACTATCGCGCCGCCGATATCTGCATGGTCACCAGTCTGCATGACGGCATGAACCTGGTGGCCAAAGAATTTGTGGCGGCCCGCGACGACGAAAAAGGCGTTCTGCTGCTCAGCCGGTTTACCGGCGCCGCCCACGAGTTGTACGAAGCATTGATCGTCAACCCTTACCATATTGAACAGACGGCCGAAGCGCTCTATCAGGCCATTACCATGCCTGAATTCGAGCAGCAGGCACGAATGCGCAGTATGCGCTCACTGGTTCGCGACTTTAACGTTTACAGATGGGCCGCCCGGATGCTGCTCGATGCCGCCCGGATCCGACAGCGCGAAAAACTGGCCGCCAAAATCGGCATTTCGCCATGATCGTTGGTAAAACATGATTTATCTCTTTAAAGACAGTGCCCTTGCCTCCATGGAATGTTTTGTTGACCGCGCAACACTTTTTGCTTTTGATCTGGACGGAACACTGGCACCCATAGTACCCGATCCCGGCAACATCGGCATTCCGGAGGCGGTTCGGAAAGAGCTCGCCATTCTGAACAAGTCGATGAATGTTGCCGTTATAACCGGCCGGTCTTGTGATGATGCCCGGTCTCATCTTGGCATTAGTCCCCGCTACCTTATCGGCAACCACGGGGCGGAGGGACTTGCGGAATGGAGGATGCGGGAAAAAGAATTCAGCCGCACGGCTGACAGCTGGCAGGATCAATTGACCTTGCTGCTGCCGTTTAACGACAGGCATGGGATTTCCATCGAAAACAAGGGTACGACGCTGTCTATTCACTATCGCTATGCAGATAATATTGAAGTTGCCCATGCCTCGATCCTTCGCGCCATACACAAGCTGGTTCCCAGACCCCGGCGGGTCAGCGGCAAATGTATCGAAAACCTTATTCCGGAAAACGCACCGGACAAGGGAATCGCCCTGAAAATTCTGATGCGGCAGGCGGCTTGTCCAAAGGGTTTTTTTGCCGGTGATGATGAAACGGATGAGGACGTGTTTCGGCTGGACGATGAAAATATTTTTACCGTCCAGATAGGAGGAAAATCCGGCAGCAGGGCTAAATTCTATTTGAAAGACCAGCATGAAATCACGCGGCTCTTGCGCGAAATAAACAAAATAGCCAAAAGGATTAAAAGATAGCGGAACTTATCCGGAATGCGGTTAAAATCATCACCGGCAGCGGAAGTTTTCAGTACGAGTTGGAAGGCAGCTATTCCATACCGTTTCCTTCTTTACCTCCCAGTATAACAAGCGCCGTATCAATTGCCTGATGACTGCCGAAAAGAATTATTTGATCGCCCGCCCGGAAGATGAAATCACTGGGCGGATTGGTAATCGTTTGGTTGCTGCGGATAATGTTAATGATCATCGCTCCCGACTGGGCTTTGAGATTTATATCACGGATGCTTTTACCGATAATTTCATTATTATCGCCGACAAAATATGTTTCAATGGTTCCCTGCGCCAGAATCTGGTTGATCTGGTCAAATGCTTCCTGAGTATAACGCACCTCCCGGAAAACACCATAAGACTTATTGCGGATAATGTTCCCTTCGGTGAGAATGATGCTGTTGGGAACATGAAACATTCTTAAGACCCTGCTGAATATCTGGATGGATGTTTCGAATTCCTCGGGAATAACATCGTCTGCTCCCAAAGCCAGCAGATCTTCAATATCGGCAACATACTTTGTCCGGACAATTACGTGCAGTCGGGGATTCAACGCCTTGGCTTGGGACAGACAGCTTTTCGTCAGAAACCGGTCGGAAATGGCGATCACTATTACGCGCGCAGCCGCAACGTTGGCCCGCCGCAGTATTTCCACATTCGAGGCATCGCCCCAGATCGTATTTTTATCGCCTTTACTTTTTGATTTTTTAATTTTTTGATAATTCAGATCAACGATCACATAATTAATGGCGGTTTTTTTCAGAACCTTGACGAGATTGCGGCCGTTTAGCCCCATGCCGCAGATAATCACGTGATTGCACATATCCACGCAGGAATCCGGTTTAACTTCCGGAATCGAAGCGGAATTAATTTTTCGCGCGAGAATGTAATAAACCAGGGAAACAAGCAAAGGCGTAACAATAAAAGTCAAAACGGCGGCACCGATAAATGTCTGATAAATATTAACGTCAATAATGTTGTTTTTGAATCCCTGTGAGGCCAGAACAAAGGAAAATTCACCGATTTGTGACAGTAGAACGCCGGAAATCAGCGCCGCGCGCAGGGGCTGCTTCAGGAATTTTATAATTCCCAAAACAATGGCGGCCTTGACTGCAATAATGACGAGCGATGCTAAAAGAATATAGAGGGTGTTTTCCCGCAGGAAATCAATATTAAGAATCATGCCGAAAGAGACGAAAAATACCGACAGAAACACATCGCGAAAAGGATTGATGTCGCTGATGATCTGGTGTGTAAAATCAGTATCGGACAGAGCAAGCCCGGCGAGAAATGCACCGATGGCCAGCGACAATCCCAGCGATTCCGTAATCCAGGCAATACCCATTGTGATGACCAGAGAAGCAATCAGCGATATATCGCGCATGTTCATGCTGACCAGTCTCTCCAGCACAAAAGGAACGATATAGCGGGCCGCCGCCAGAATAACGGCAATAATCAAAGCGGATTTGACAAGCTTCCAGATAATAATCGGTGCACCGGGTCCGCTGCCGCCGGCCAGAAACGGAATAAGCAGCATCATCGGCACGACCATCACATCCTGAAGCAATATTATGCCGACCGATGTTCTGCCCTGCGGCGAATCTTCGTCCCCCCGGTCCTTAAGTATCTTCAAAACAAGGGCGGAAGAACTATGGGCAAGGATAAAACCGATGAAAACCGCCTGATTGATGTTCAACTGCATCGCCAGCCCGATCAACATACCAGCAATAAATGTGCACAGTATCTGGAGACCGCCCGTCAGCAGAAGTTCCGACAGATTTTTCAAAAAGCGGGTAAACCGCATTTCGATGCCGATGGTAAAAAGCAGGAAGGCGACGCCGATTTCCGCTAAAAGCTGAATCCCGGCCGTATCATCGATCAGCCGCAAACCGAAAGGCCCGATGATAATGCCGGTAATAAGAAAACCAATAATGGAAGGCAGCTTGATTTTATTAAAGACGTAAATAACGGGAATGGAAAAGCCAAGAATGATGATCAGTTGATGAAAAAATTTTAATCCGTCCATCGGCATTCCCGACATTAAAAGGTTTTTCCGGAAAGACGGCGACAATCCGATCAACCGTCTTTCAGGAATTACATGCTATCCTTTTATATCTTTACCATTGATGGAAAAAATTTCCAAGCAAACTTCTGTTTTTTAAAAAGCAAAACTTAAAGTAACACCGCCGTAAAGGAAAGAACTGTCTCTGTCGGCAGCGTTCACCACACCCTGCAAACCACGTCCCTTCATTTCATACTTGGCGTCATCGCAAAGCGGAAAGACATAAGTGACTGAAGGTGTTACGGTCAGAGATTTGGTCAGCGCCACGGGTAAAGAAACCGAAACCGTTCCATCATGGAAGTTGCTGTACTTGTCCGCCGTTGCCGCTGCGCTGCTGTCGTATCGGGCATATGTTCCCTCATCGTCACTTTTCAGATAGCTTGCCGTTGCGGCCAGTTTCAGACCGATTTTTTCGTGCAGCGCAAATGTATGAGAAATGCCGAGCTGCGCATACCATTGATGATAGTGATCAATTTCCTTGTAGACGGTTAATGTCGGAGCCAGAATAGTATCCAGCCCGACCATCAGAAACACTTCCTGAGCATCAAGAGGATCTGCCGCTCCGGAATACGGCGCTCCTAAGGCGTAATAAATATAACCGCCACCTGCCTGTACAATGCCCAGCTTCTTCGTGTAGGAAAGAGTCAAATCGGTTTCCGTATAGTTGCTGGAATAATTGGCGAGGGCGGCCGAATAAGGTTTTGTATCCAGGTTACCCCAGGCATTAAAGCTGAAGCCTTTGTAACCTACCGTCACCGACGGTTGCACAACAATGCTGTGGCGGCTTAATTCCTGGCCTCGCCAGATATAGGCACTCAAAACACCAGCGGCAATTTCTCCGGTTACCTTGTCTTCTTCCGCCGCCTGCGCGGAGGGTAGAACCCCTCCTAAAATGAACAAAACAACAAACAGACTCCATAAATTTTTAAATTCTACTTTCATAATCTTATCTCCTTTTTCTGAAATATTTGTTTTTCGCTAATGTCTCTTGGAAAGGAGATAAGGACAAAAGACGTGCCATCTTTGAAATGCGCCGGCAAATAAAGTGTAAGCTTTGATTATGATTGACGACTATCGCCGGATCACAAAGCTGCCCGCCGGCAATAGAGTTTACAAAATTGTTTATCTGCGGCGGAAATGAACAGATTATGTGCTTCTTACGGAATATTTTTTAAACGGCTCTTTAATTTGACATTTTTTTCTTTT
>MVRV01000136.1 GCA_002068015.1 Smithella sp. PtaU1.Bin162 | reverse complement strand
AGACGGTACAGCGATTTCGTATGAGGACACGGGCAGCGGAGAGCCCGCTCTTATATTTGTCCATGGATGGAGTTGCGATGCCCGCTACTGGCGGGCTCAGGTGCCGTATTTTTCCAAAAAATATCGGGTTGTTATTCTTGACCTTGCCGGCCACGGCCACTCCGGAATGACGAGAGAGCGCTATACCATGGCTGCTTTCGGAGAAGATGTGAAAGCGGTGGCGGAAGCTGCCGGGATTCGTAAGGCTGTTCTGATCGGCCATTCCATGGGCGGCTCGGTGATTGCGGAAGCTGCCCGGCTCATGCCGGACCGGGTACTCGGTCTTATCGGAGTTGATACGCTGGAAAACATCGAATATCCGATGACACAGGAAGAGTTTAAAAAAATGTTTGATCCGTTCGAAAAAGATTTTCAAACTGCCGGCAGGCATTTTATATCAGCGATGATATACCCGGAAACCGATCAGCGGCTTCGGGAGTGGATTCTTGGGGATATTTCGTCTGCACCGAAAAATGTGGCTTTGAGTGCCATGAATGAGATGATGGCACAGTACATCACCGGTGAAGCGGCTAAAGTATTTGAAGAAATCCGTATTCCCGTCGTAACGGTAAATGGAGACCTGTGGCCTGTTAATTATGAAGCGAACCGGCGGCATATGTTTTCTTACGATGCCATTATTTTGAAAAAGGCCGATCATTTCTTAATGATGGATCGTCCGGCGGAATTCAACCGGGCACTCACGAAGGCAATAAAGATGATTTCAGCGAAATCCGTCAAGAAAAAAACACGGACAAAATAATGCAGTGATGTGTTTTCGGGCGATACGGAAAGGAGTTTAGTATATGTCGGTGGGCTTACTGCTTGTTGATATACAAAATGATTATTTCCCCGGTGGTAAAATGGAGCTTGCGGGAAGTGAATCGGCCGGACAAAAGGCCCGTGAGCTTTTGATGTTTTTCCGGGAGAAAAAAATGCCGGTTTTCCATATTCAACATTTGTCGCTTCGTCCCGGAGCGACGTTTTTTATCCCGAACACATCCGGGGCTGATATTTATCGCGCAGTTGAACCGCAGGGGAATGAACCTGTCGTCCAAAAAAAATACCCCAACAGTTTCCGCGAAACAAAATTATTATCTCTATTAAAGGAACAGGGGATCAGTAAGCTGGTTGTTGCAGGGATGATGACTCATATGTGTGTCGATGCAACGGTTCGTGCAGCCATGGATTATGGATTCCAGTGTCTGATTGCCAAGGATGCATGTGCAACAGCTGAATTGAAACTGGCTGATTACGAAATATCAGCCGTCAACGTGCATATGGCTTTTCTGGCAGCTCTGAATGGAATATACGGACAGGTAATGAATAGCCAGGATATATTAAAAACATTATCCGATAAGACAAACCGATAAATCAATGACACTCGCTGAAAATGAATGCAATGAAGGTTGAAGCGAAAGTGGAATTGATCCCGAAAGCAAAGCCCAGCGTATGCAGGGCGAGCGAGTTTGGGCGAAGCTATTCGGGATCCCGGGGTCGTATTCCCCGCAGTTTACTGCGATTGGAGAAAAGCCGTACACTTTATGATATCCCGCTGCTTGCGGCGGGGTTGTTCATTTAATCTGCCGGAAAGAAGATAAAAAGAGGGCGGTTACAAATTGACGAAAGGTATAATATGGAAACACGCCGCAGCTTCATTAAAAAAAGTGCCATTGCCGGTGCCGCCCTTTGCCTTCCGGTTTCTCTTGCCGGTAAAGGCTTTGCGGATTATCCGGAGTTGAAGACACGCAATCCGAAAAAAGTACTGGTTTTGTGGTATAGCCAGACAGGGCAGACGCGCCGGTATGCGCGGCTCATCGGCTGCATCTTCAAAGAAAAAGGTCTTACGGTCGACGCATTCGATATGAGTAAGTTCGATAAAAAACTGCTCGTAAATTATGATCTCATCATTGTCGGTACACCGGTATTTTACTATGATATTCCCTCCAATCTTATCGGATGGTTGGAGGCGATTCCTTCCATCAACGGAACACCGGTGGCAGCGTTTGTCTCCTTCGGCGGCCCCGAAGGTAATCAGCACAATGCCTCCAGCCACATTCTGAAGCTTCTCGCGGATAACGGCGGAGTTCCCGTCGGCAGGGATGCTTTCCGGAATATTGCTTCATATCCAACACCTAAGTGGGACAGCGCAAACCAGAATGCCGGGAAACATCTGCCCGATGCGGCAACGTTTGATCAGGTGCGCCGCTTTACCGCGGATGTTTTGGAAAGAATCAGGCAAGGCAGAACAATTCCCGTTGTTTATGAATTTGCCTTAAGAGAAATACTTTCTCTGTTACCGCTTATCTGGCTGAACAAGAAGGCTGTCAGCAGGCACACGGTTGATGCCGCAAAATGTATCGGCTGCCAAACTTGTGTTGAGAAGTGTCCGGTCAATGCCATCGATCCCGCCAAACAAACGGTTGATCAGGTTAAATGTTTGGCCTGCTTCGGCTGTCTGAATAATTGCCCCGCTGATGCCGTGGTGATGGAATACAGGGGTGAGCGTCTGTATGGATTCCCGGAATATCTGAAGCGGAACAAAATTAAGATTATGGAGCCGGTGGAACTGAAAACATGCGACCTGTAATGACATAGATTTTATCCGCGGTTGAAGGGATGAGCTTCTATTTGTTGTCCGGTGCATCAACAAAGTCGATCTTAAAAGGTGCGTTCGTCAGAAAAAGCATTGTGCAATCACCGTCGTCCGGTGCTCCGTGTTCCATAATACATCCTTCCGGGAACCATACGAAATCTCCCGCCTCGACAATGCCTGCGCTGGTCTTCAGCCTGCCCGATATGATATACATGCCGTGGGCATGCGGGTGAGTGTGCCAGTTAGTCACATAGCCCGCAGGGTAGGTGATGATATCAACCGTCATGCCGGTTTTGGGATCAGAAACTAAATGTTTATCGTAAAATGCTTTACCATGAATTTTATCCATCATTATCTTATGTGATTTCAGCTCGTTTACGCGATATACCGCAGGCTCAATTTTGTTTGACATGTATTCTCCTTCTTATTAGTATAATGCAATCTTTATAGCATAATGTTTGTTTGGTTTCACTCGTTCATTATAAGGAATGCTCCGAGATCGGTGGAAAATAGGCAGCACCGTTTCCATAAAATATAGTTGGGCAGCAAAAAGGATAGAAAATGACAAATTCCATAATGCGGGAATTGGGGGCGAGCGTGCTGATCGGCAGCGGGGCGATCGGAACCTGCCTGCGTGAAAAAAGCGGCAGAAGTGATGAGCCCGTTGAACTTCTCAATCTCCGCGAGCCTGAAATGGTGAAAAACCTTCATGCCGCTTACCGTTCCGCCGGGTCGCAAATTCTTGTGACCAATACCTTTGCGGCCAACGCGGTTGTTATGGGGGATGCCGGTGTTGCAGAACTTTGTGAGGAGATAAACCGTGCGGGCGTTGCTCTGGCCCGGGAAGCAGGCGGTGAGGAATGTCTCATCTGGGCATCAGTTGGTCCTTTGGGCCTGGGGTTGCGCCTTGATGACTATCCAGCTGACGCCCTTCTTGATATTTATCGCCGCCAATGCGGAGCGCTCGGCACGGCCGATGCGTTGCTTTTGGAAACATTTGTAGACGTGCGGGAAGCACGCGCGGCGCTTTTTGCCGCCCGCGAAACCGGCCTGCCGGTTATTTTTCAGATCGGAAATACCGGCGGAGGGTCACAAAGGTGGAATCGTGTTAACCAGCTTTTAGACGAAGCGCACCGGGCGGGTGTTGTTGCGGTGGGAACAAACTGCTACCATCCGGACGAGATTGTACGGGTTGCATCCTACATCGGCACATATACCAATCTGCCTTTGACGGCTTCACCTAATGCCGGTCATCCCCGGATCGAACGAGGTGCCGTCAAGTATGAATTTACGCCGGATGACTTTGCCACAGCCGCCGTGGCGCTTTCCGCCGCAGGTGCGGCGGTCATTGGCGGATGTTGCGGCACAACACCGGAACATATCAGCAGAATGTCTGGTGTGCTGGGAAGGCGTGCCGTTGCGTTGCGGCCGCGCATGGAGATATTTCCGGAACGTTCCCGAGCTCTGCCTGAGAAGCCGGATACGGAAGCCAATCCTATTCGTTCCATGATGAAATCAAAACACTTTATTATCAGTGTAGAGATCCGCGCCGATCGCAGGCAGTCGCTTTCCGAAATTGTGCAGGGTGCATCAAAAGTTGCGGCAGCCGGGGCGGACATGTTTGATGTGCCGGATAACCCCGGAGCGACAGTAGGGCGTGATGCGACGGTAACAGCCGCTCGTTTGCAAAATACCCTGCAAATTCCTTCCATTTGTCATTTCGGTGTGACGCAATCGAACCTTATGCGACTGCATTCCACACTTCTCGGCTGCTGGGATTCAGGTTTGCGCGGACTCCTCGCCGTCACAGGTGATGCACCATCCATGGGGCATCTGGGGAGTCTTGCTCATCGTGTCGTGGATATGCGCAGCTCCGTTGAATTGCTGCGGCTCATCCGCGGGCTTCGCGAAGGAAAGATCATCAACGGGGAAGGGCTCGCTGATCCTCCCGATTTTTGTGCCGGTTGCGCCGTAGGTAAACCGATCCCGGCGCAAATACGCTGGCTTCAAACCAAAATCGCTGCCGGCGCCGAGTTTGTTTTCTCCCAACCAGTTTTTACTCTCGATGACTACAAGAGACTGCGCGACGCCGTGGCGGGACTGCCGATCCGGCTATTTGCCGGTATCATGCCCCTCATCAGCCTTCGCAGCGCCGTGTTTATGGCGAGCGGCCGTATTCCGGGAATTAGTGTGCCTGCGGATGTCGTAACGAGTTTCGAACATTATGAATCGCCTGCGGATCAACATCTCTTCGGCCTTGATAATGCCTGTGAACTTGCCGCCGGTATTGCGCAGGATGGGGCAGGTTTATATCTGATCATGCCTTTCGGCAAGAGCAGTTATGATGATGCGGCCAAGATCGTCCGTCGTGTCCGAAAGCAGCGGGTCGATTGAAGGACGGCTTTGCTTCCAATTAGTAAATGTTAAGAGCGGTTTTCTTTAATTTCCTCTGCAACCGATTGCCGGACTTGCCGGATGATGCTTCCGCCGGCCTTTTAAAAGGAGTAAAATACAGTGGCTGACAAAAAGAATCATGTGTGTCCGGTTGCCGGAGCGTGGAGTCTCGACAATATAATTCGCAGATGGTTACAAGAACCAAGCAAGATACTCGGACCATATATTAAAGAAGGAATGACGATTCTGGATGTGGGTTGCGGCCCGGGTTTTTTCTCTATTGAGCTGGCTCAAATGGTTGGTAAATCAGGCAGGGTTATTGCTTCGGATTTGCAGGAAGGGATGCTTCAGAAACTGAAAAAAAAGATTCAGGGAACAGAACTGGAAGAACGTATCACACTGCATAAGTGCGAAAAAAACACGTTGGGTTGGGTACAGAGTGTTGATTTTGTTCTGGCGTTTTATGTCGTTCACGAAATCGCCGATCAGGCACACTTCTTCAATGAAATAAAATTCATACTGAAACCGGAGGGACAAGTCTTCATAGTAGAGCCGCCGCTTCATACCTCCGGTAAGGCATTTGAAGGAACTCTCAGAACGGCACGGGATGCCGGTTTCGTAATTGTCAAAAGACCGGAAATATTTCTTAATAAAGCAGTGATT
>MVRV01000135.1 GCA_002068015.1 Smithella sp. PtaU1.Bin162 | reverse complement strand
TGCTATCGAAGCCCATGGTGGTGACATTGCCGTTGGTATTGTTGCTTTTGGATTATTGGCCGTTACGGCGGTTTGTCGTTGGTGGGGCTGCCTCAGGGTTAGGGGCAGATCGTTTTGATGGATTGGAGCGCAGGTTGTCATCTTTCTTGCCTTCCCGGCTGACCGCACGGCGGCTCTTCAGGGAGAGCCGCTGGCCTTGGCTGGTGCTGGAAAAACTTCCCTTGCTGTCATACCGGCGCAGGCCGTTATCCAGACATTATTTCCGCAAAGATAGGGAACAAGTTGTTTTGATACTGGATTACGTGTAGCGCTTCGCCCCGCATTCGCCGGGCTTCGCTTGCACGGAATGACATAATTTCCGGTTTTATATGGTTTTATAAAATGCTTAAAATGTTTCTTCGCCCGGACATATCTCTCCATTATTTGCCAAGCATCTCCGTCACAACGTTTTCCAATTCCGCGACATCCAATTTTTCCAGACACAAGCTCCGGCCTTGTCCGGCACAGCCTTTTTGATGGCAGGGGGAACAGGGCATATCGGAGGCCACCACTTTGTTTTTTTCACCCGGCGGCGCCCAGTCCCGCCAGTCGGATGGTCCGTAGATGGTGATGGTAGGAGTGCCCACGGCGGCGGCAATGTGCGGCGCGGCACTATCTACACCGATGTGCAGGCGGCTCATTTGCAAAAGTGCCGGGGTCTCCCGTAGCGATGTCTTTCCCGCAAAATTATAAACAGGCGACGGAACATCGGAAATTAATTTTTCCGCGCGTTCCTTCTCTTCTTCCGATCCGACTATTAACGCCGGCAGGTTATATTTCCGCCAGATAAAGGATATCAATTGCCGCCACTTCTCCATTCCCCATTCTTTATATGACCAGCGCGAAAAGGGATTAATGCTGATCCAGCCGGAATCGGTGGGAATCTTTTCCGCTGCAATAATTTGCCGGATTTTTTGCTTAGACTCCGCAGACACGACAATTTGCGGAATTTTTATTTTTTCTTTTATTCCCAGGCCACGGATAATTTGTAAGGATTGCTCGGCTGCTCCAAAGGTTCTTTCTTTACGCGGCGGCGGATCAACAAGATGCGTAAACAAATGATTGCGCCATGACATTCCCGGATAAAAAAGAGCTGCTCGTAACGGTGCCCCCGTAAGAAATGAGGTAACTGCTCCCCGGTCATCGGCACGCAAATCGATCGCCAAATCAAATTTTTCGCGACGCAGGCTGCATATTAACTGAAAAGAGGAATATGATGAATTCTCCTGAATTTTTCCATCTTTGCGAATCTGGAAAGCTTTTTCAATGCAGGGCTGATCAAGAAGAACTTCCGCATTAGGATACCTGGTCACAATCATCAATCGGGCCTGCGGATAAGCGTTTTTAACGGCTAGCAGTGCCGGAATCATCCAGACCACATCGCCGATATCGCCCAGTTGAATAACGAGAATTTTTTTTATGGGAATATTTATTTTATGCTGAGGAGCAACGATCATTTAAAAATTAATTGGCCGTCTTGATTTTAGACAAGTTATTTTCGCGTCCATAGAAAATATCATCGGCAATTGTACCGAGATCAGAGACAAATGTTTTTTCATCAACCTGCGTGTTCCATTTTATTGATGAAAGCACATTTGCCGGAAATGACTTAAGGATTTCAAAAACTGCAATGGGATCGACAGCACATTCCTTTGTTTTCGCTTCCGCAATGATTTCCTTCCAGAAAAATTGTTTTTCCCGGGCAATTATCCAGATATCAACAAAATCTTTTGCTTCATACCGGAAAATAGCCGACAGTTTATTCGATAAAATATTTCTCCAGCTATCCACTGAACCCAGTATTTCGTCACTCTCAATATCTCCGTAATGGGCACTTATATCATTTACCAGATCTATTTTAAGCTCAATTTCAATATTCTTCTGTGGGCTTTTTTTTATCAAAAACAACTGCGCATAGTTTTCTTCTTTTCTCGTCCTTTGATAGTCTATAATATATTTATCGATCGGCTGATTTTTTTCCAGAAAGTTAAAAATATTTTCCACATGGTGGTTATATGATTTGTCGTCGTTGAGAAATAAATCGAGGTCATCGGAAAATCTATGATGGAAATAATGCCTGCTAAGTGCGGTACCGCCTGTCAGATAAAAAGGTGTGTTTAATTTTTTCACGATACTCAGGATCCCATCCTGAAACGGATAGAGTATCTCCTGATAAAACTTTGCGGGCTGTTTCATACCTTCCTCTTAATGTTTTGAAACGGATTTTTTTAATTATATTTTCGTTTAAGTGATTATCTATATATTCTATTCCGAGAACATCAATAAGCTCATACCACGGCAGCCGCTCCAGCATTCTTAAAAATAATCTCTCGGCATCAAAAGGCCCGGCTGTTTTCCTTTTACCGACAAGAACGTCAAAGAGCTCCTCCGGATTGACATAGTAATCCCAGATAATTCTTTTTAAAGCGGTTTGGACGGTTTCTTTATTCATTCTTCGAATCATCCATTAATTTACAAAACGGCTTCATTTTCCTGCGGGGTGTATTCGGGAACGATTTCTTTGAGTTTCTTCTTGATCTTTTTTGTATTATGAGTATGCGCATCCTTGATCAGATCATCGATTTCTTTATTCAGGTTTTCCCGTGTTGCGAGAAGAAGCTGAGAATCATCAGAATGGTTATTGGCGCGCAGCACCATGATCTTTTCATGACTCGTAGGCAGGATGTCTTCACCAACGGTGATCAGCTCTTCATAGAGCTTCTCTCCTTCCCGCAGGCCGGTAAAGATAATTTGAATATCCACATCTGGTTCTTTTCCGGAAAGGCGGATCAGGTCGCGGGCCATCTCGGCAATTTTTACCGGTGTTCCCATCCGCAAAATAAATATCTCTCCCCCCTCGCCCATTGCACCGGCCTGTAAAATCATCTGCGACGCTTCCGGAATAGTCATGAAATAACGGTTCACCTCCGGATGAGTAACGGTAACAGGGCCTCCCTGTTCAATCTGCCTGCGGAAAAGCGGAATTACCGAACCCGAAGAACCGACAACATTGCCGAACCGCACAGCCATGAATTTGGTGCCGTTGCCCTGCAGGGATTGCATGACGAGCTCGGTTACTCTTTTGCTCGTTCCCATTACGTTGGTCGGACGGACTGCTTTATCCGTCGATACCAGCACAAATCGCTCCACGTGATGTTTGACCGACATCTCCATAGCCATCCGGCTGCCCAGAATATTATTAAATACCGCTTCCCACGGATTTTTCTCGATCATCGGAACGTGCTTATAGGCAGCGGCATGAAAAACCACCTCCGGTTTGTATTTTTTAAACACATCATCCATCAGCTGTTTGTTTTGTACATGCCCTAAGACCGCTTCACAATAGCGGCAATATTTTTCATTTTGCAGTTCCATCTGAATGTTGAAAAGATTTGTTTCACCGGCATCGAGCAGAACAAGCCGTTTCGGTTGATATTTGATTACCTGACGGCAAAGCTCCGAACCGATTGATCCGCCGCATCCGGTAATGAGTACTGTTTTCCCATCGAGATAATTACGGATGCCGCTTACATCCAGTTGTACCGGCGGCCTTCCTAAAAGGTCTTCGTAGCTGATATCCCGCAGGGCTTTAACGCTTACTTTGCCGTCAATGAGATCACCAATCCCCGGAACAATTTTATAGGAAACGCCGGTGCTTTGACATGCCTCTATCACACGGCGAATCCGATCACCGGTCGCAGAGGGAATAGCGATAAGTATTTCCTGGATGTTATTATCGTCGGCAATTTTTGCCAAATTTTCAATATTGCCGATTACGGAAACATCATGAATGGAACGTCCGGCTTTTCCCGGATCATCATCGATGAAACCGACAACCTTATAGCGCAAGTGATAGTTTTCAATAATCTCCCGCAGTATTTTTTCCCCTGCTGCTCCCGCTCCGATAATCAATACTTTTTTAAAATGTTCTTTCGGAGACAATTTGGAAGTGCTGCGCGGATTTCCATAAAGAGCAAAGTATGATCTTATCGCTATGCGCAACCCACCGATAAGCAGAAAAGTCAGGACTCCGTCAATAATGAAAACAGCCCGGGAATATCCCTGAAACTGATTGATAAAAATAATGATAACCACTATGAGCAAAGAAGATACGAGGGTGGCCCGTGCTATAAGCCAATAATCCCGGACGCTGGTGTATCTCCACATGCCGCGATACATACCAAAAGACAGAAAGACCGCAAGCTTCAGGGGAACAAGCCAAATAATTACATCCTGCATCTGCCGAAGATAAGCGGGAGTAAGAGAAAATTCAAAACGGATCAGATAAGCGGCAACATAGGCCAGCGCCAATATTACGGCATCGCTTAAAAGAACCATATAAAATCGCGGATTTTTCAGTTGATGATACATATGCTCAGTTCATTCATCCTTTTTACTATTGCGGAAAAACCATAATTCATTGCCGAGCCGCCAGCATCCGTCGCAGGTAAAAGCTTATACACGAAAACAGAATAAAATAAAACACCAGCAACGGCAGCACAAACATAATTCCCCGCGGGCGCACATAGATAACCGACAAAGCTGCAAATACCTGTACAATGCCGTAAAGAAGCGATACTTTCCAGTGCGCGAGGCCGTATTCGTTGGCCAGCAGCTGATATAAATGCCTGCGGTGCGGAACACTCAATTTTTCACCGTCCCGGAAGCGCACCCACATTGTCGTCAACTCATCGGCGTAAAAGGGAAAAAGAAACGCCGCCAGACAGACAAAATCAAGAATGTTGTGAGATAACTTAATGATAAGACCGGCAAAGAGAAATCCTAAAAGAATGCTCCCGACATCGCCTAAAAATACCCTGGCTTTCGGCATATTATAAGGAAGAAAACCAAGGCAGGACAGGGCAATACAAATTGAAAACAGCGGCATATTTTTAAATAGTTCAATATGCGACTGGGCCGGAGCAAAAATGCCGATTAAAGAAAATGCTATAAACCCTGAAATACCTGCAATGCCGTTGATTCCATCCATAAAATTATAAAAATTTGCCGTCCCGACGGCAAACAAAATAACGGCAATAAAAATAAGAATTGTGAAAAGAACAGGCATTGCCGAGTTCTGCGGAATCATGTAAGGCAGAGAGGGGAAAAGCATAATAATCGCCGCAAGAATTTGTATAATCAACCGCGCTCGCACCGACATTTGGAAAAAATCATTATAAAAACTGATAAAGGAGACAAAAATAGCGGGAAAAAGAAAATACGTCGGTATTTTCAAGGCCAGCCCGGCCAGAATAACTACCAACAATATACCAAAACCGCCCCCCCTGGGAATGGCCACGTTATGCGAACTGCGGCTTTCCGGATGATCCATCAACATTATCCGCATCGGAGTCCTGCTGATAAACCAGGCGCCGCCGCCGCCCAGACAAAAGCTCATGGCAAAAAGCAGATAATCTCTGTGCTGCAAAATAAAGGTTTGTACTGCATTGTTGAAGGCAATTAAATTATTCGCTATCTCCAAGTGCTATAACACTCCTGTTTTTTTCATTACGGAAACTGCATCCAGCCAGCCTTCCTGCAGATTATAGCCGGCAACAAAGCCCAGATCACGTCTGATGACGCTCCCGTCCACGGCAATATCTTCCGTGTATTTATCGATCATTGTTTTTACTGCAGGAAGTTTAAGCCCGGTAAATCTTCCGGTTTTTTCGATTAAATCAGCCACACCATATGAAAACCCCAGCGGCAGCGATAGGCGAGGTTCTTTACGGCCAAGAGCCGAACAGATCGATCCGATAATTTCTTTCAGTGTATGAAATTTACCGTCGGTAACATTAAATATCCGCCCGGCCGCAACCGGATGAAAAGCGGCAATCAGGGCCGCCCGGGCAACATCTTTATCGTAAATGAGAGTTCGCCTGTTTTGCCCGCGGCCGATAGGGATAAAGCGACCCCGCGCCAGTGCACGGGTGAGCTTTTCATAGTTACCCTTGATGCGGGAACCATAAACTGCACCGAGACGCAGTACGGAGCCGATATTTTTGCCGTCGGCATTTTTCGCCGCAAGCACAATTTTTTCCGCAGCAAGCTTGGTTTCAGCATAAAAGGTATCGGGATCGGGCGGTGTTTCTTCAGTGAAAATTCGACCGTGGGATTTCCCGTAGACGGCAATTGTACTGAAAAGAACAATGCGTTTAACACCGGCTTTGGTCGCTGCGGCTGCTACGGTTTCGGTTCCGCCGACATTGATGCGTTCATATTTTTCCCGCAGTTCCGGCGGCGGATTGAAAATATGCAGCAGAGCCGCCAGATGGACCACTGCATCTATTCCCTGCATGGCATCCCGTACAACAGAAGCATCGGTTATGTCACCACTCCTTGCTTCTATACCTTCCGGCCAAATATCGCGAGGCGGAGCATCGATAGATAATGTACGGACAGAATAACCAGCGGCATGAAATGCCTCCACTACAAGCGGCCCGACGGCTCCCGTTGCTCCGGTTATCAGAACAAGCTGCGAATTACCCATTTTCCGCCTCCTTGGAAAAATGAGATAATATCTGTCCGGCAGCTCCGGTAACGGAAAAATTATTAATGAGAAAGTTACGGCCGTTGCGACCTAAAAGCAGGCGCAATTCTTTATCCGCGAGCAGCTTTTCGGCATTGACAGCCAGAGTTTCGTCATCGCCGTTTACCGAAATAAGGCCGATTTTATTTTCACGCACAACTTGAATCAGATTATTCCCCTCATTGATGCCGGCTAAAACCGGCATACCATGTTCCATATAGCCCAGCATCTTTCCCGGAAAATTATACGTTTTCAGATGACGGTCCAGCGAAACAAGACCAATATCAAATTCATCCAGCATGGATTGATATTGTTCCTGACTTACTGGTTCGTGAATAAGGATGTTCATCAGCCCATCCTTTTTGATTAAAGCGTTCAAACGACCGACTTCACTGCCTTCACCGACAATCAGGAAAAAGGCCTTTTTATTTTTCTTCATTTTCCCGGCGAGGCGAATAATATTATCCATATCCTGGGCAAGGCCGATATTGCCTCCGTAAAAAAAAACTACCTTATTTTCCAAACCAAGATTCCGGCGAAAATTGGATGGTGATCTTTTCACTTTGCTTATCTCCGCCCAGTTGTAGAGAACTTCCAGCGAATATTTTTTGTCATAACCGTTTTGAGAAAAGTAGGTGAGGTTTCCCGGCGACTCTACACCGATGAAATCAGCAGCATCGTAATTTACGGATTCCCGCCTCTTGAAGTAGTTATACAATAATCCTTCTTTCAGCACTCCGGCATCGAGAGCCCACTGGGGAAAGATATCCCGCAAAATCAGGTAAGAGGGGCATTTATACAGATTCTTCAACCGTTTCACAAGCGGTCCGAAAAATATGGTCGGCGAATAGTAAATGACAAGATCACAGGAATTGTTCCGGAAAAATTCGGCCCCCTTGCTCCAGATTGTCGCTGAAAGACGGCTTTCATTCCACAGGCGGACCGGCCGGGAAGCAGTTTTGATTCTGCCTGTCCTGATCCGGGCAATCCGGATGCCTTCTTTGCTTTCAACCTGAAAATCAACCGGAATGTTCTCATCGGTTGTAACCACCGTCACTTCATGATTCCGGCGGTAAAATTCCAGGGCAAGATCCTGAATAAGCTTGGCACAGGATACCGTACTGGGAAGATAATAAACAACAATAATGAATATTTTCATAATCGGGCGATTTGCGCTTGAATGCTTTGCAGAATCCTATAAATCCAAAACATTTGTCATACCGGCGCAGAGACTGTGTCGCAATGTCATTCTGAGGCTTTAGCCGAAGAATCTCTTTGTTCCATTGTTTTGTTTTTATTAGATTCTTCATCCCGCCTTCGGCGGAATTCAGAATGACAAACATGTACATTTAACCATTGCGACACAGTCTCTGCGCCGGAATGACAAAAAAACAATTGTGACATAACCTCATACGTCGGATTCAATTTCTGAAATTTGGGTCTCATTAAACCGTTTTTCTCCACACGGTGCGGTTTATGTAATCCGTATAGCTCATGATTATCCGCAGAACTTTTTTGGAAACATTATTCACATCGTAATCAGGCACAAGACAAAACTCGCGGTTTTTCCGCGAATATTGACTGGTAACGATTTCTATGGAATCCAAAACCGTTTCCGCCTGCAGGCCGCACATAATCAGGGTGCCTTCGTCCATTCCTTCGGGACGTTCATGCGCCTGCCGGATCGTCACGGCCGGAAAATTAAGTATCGAGGATTCTTCGGTAATGGTACCGCTGTCGGAAATTACACAAAAAGCTTCCATCTGCAGTTTGACATAATCAAATAATCCCAGGGGCTTCATAAACTTAATCCGCCGATCAAAATTTCCCGACTCCACATTCTCCAGCCGCTTGCGAGTGCGCGGGTGGGTGGAAAAAATTATGGGACGGTTGTATTTGGCGGCAATGGCATTAAGGGATGCCAGAAGGTCGGTAAAATTTTCTTTGCTGTCCACATTCTCTTCACGATGCGCACTGACAACAAAATACTCTCCCTTCTTCAATTTGAGTTTTTTCAATACGGTGGATTTCTCAATCTGCGGCTTGTAATATTCGAGCACCTCCTTCATGGGAGAACCGCTTTTAATAACTGTCTCCGGTTTGAGACCCTCCGCCAGAAGATAACGCCTCGCATGCTCGGTGTTGGTCATATTGATATCGCTCGTATGATCAACAATCTTTCGGTTAATTTCTTCCGGCACACGCAAATCAAAAGAACGGTTTCCGGCTTCCATATGGAAAATGGGTATCTTGCGTCGCTTGGCGGATATAACGGACAGGCAACTGTTGGTATCACCGTAGAGTAAAACAGCGTCCGGTTTTTCTTTTTCCATAACTTCATCAGATTTTGCAATAATATTGCCGATGGTTTCGGCCAGTGTGTTTCCGACAGCACTCAGGAAATAATCGGGTTTGCGTATTTCCAGATCTTTAAAAAATATCTCGTTCAGTTCGTAGTCATAATTCTGCCCGGTATGCACCAGCACGTGCCGAAGATGCTTTTCCAGTTCGTACATTACCCGGCTGAGCTTGATTATCTCGGGACGAGTGCCCACTATCGTCATAACTTTTAAAGACATATCCATTCTCCTTATGTCAATTATCTTTGCGGTTTATAAATTCTTAAGACCGCCATTCTTCGTATGGTGTCGGATCGGCAGCCATATCCTTCATCATCCGGTGCCAGGACGGACAATTAAAACCAGTGGCCCGGACAAATTTATCGCCGTTCAGATTACGCCGGCATTCGAATTTATCGTCACGATCTATTGCAACATCAATTTTATAAGCTTCTTTCATCAGATTAAGCAGATCGTATTTGGAAACTGTTTCGCTGGAAACATGGTAAAGTCCGTTCAAATTCGGAAACTTTTCTATCAATTCAGCCACCAGCCCGGCCAGACGGTTTGTGGTAAGACCGGTGAATAACGCTTTGGCAAAACCACTCACGCGTTTGCCCTTTTGGGCCAGAAACCATTCGAGAAGTTCCGTACCGTTAAAAATTTCCCGGCCGATAAAAGAAGATCTCAATGTCAGAGCACAAGGCATTTGGACGTCACCAAGCGCCTTCGTCATTCCGTAAAGATCCCGCGCATCCGGAGGATTCTCTTCAGCATAATTCCCCAAACTGCCGTCAAACACACAGACCGTGCTGAAATGAATAAGGCGGGCATTATTTTCAGCACACCACCCGGCAAGCACATGTGGCAGTAAGGAGTTCACGGCAATATTGGATAGTCTATCCCCAGCCTCACAGCTGCGCAGCGTCACACCGGCACAATTGATAATTACCGAAGGACGAATTTCTTTAAGAACAGCGGCAAGCTTTGCGAAATCCCGGAGGTCAAGGGATTCAATTACATTAGGTCCGTTAAACAATCCGCATTTATTATAGTAGGTTTTCGATTTTCTTATAGAAACATAGGTATCGGAAAATTTTTCCGGGAGCAGCTGCCAGAGCTTATGCCCCAGAGTTCCTCCACCGCCGGTAATCAATATGCGTTCTGCTTTTTTCACTTTACTCTCCAGGAAGAGAGCTCTTGCTGAATATAATCCAGTTTCAGCAACTTTTCTTTCACCTCATTGATTGTCAGCCTTTGAGTATTATGCGAATTATAATCTTCCAGCAAGGATATCTGCTCGGTACCTTCGGTAAAATATTTGTTGTAATTCAGATCGCGGTCATCCGGAACTATCCGGTAATAGTTTTCCATTTCCTCGGCCTTGGTCAGCTCTTCGCGGGTCAGTAGCGTCTCGTAGAGCTTTTCTCCATGGCGCGTTCCGATAATCTTTATCGCGTTATCACTTTTAAATATCTCCTTTACCGCCGTAGCCAAATCGGAAATCGTACAGGCGGGAGCTTTTTGAACAAATATATCACCCTGCCGGGCATGCTGAAAAGCATAGATTACCAAATCCACCGCATCATCCAGCGACATCAGAAATCTGGTCATTTGCGGATCCGTTACCGTGAGCGGCTTTCCTTCCTTGATTTGTTTGATGAAGAGCGGAATGATCGATCCCCGGGATGCCATGACATTACCGTAACGGGTACCGCAAAACACTGTTTTATCGCCATTCCCTAATGTTCTGGTTTTCGCTACCATCAGTTTTTCCATCATGGCCTTGGAGATCCCCATGGCATTGATCGGATAAACCGCTTTATCCGTGCTCAGCACAATTACTTTTTCAATATTATTGGCAAGCGCCGCATTCAAAACGTTCTCCGCACCAAGAATATTTGTTCTTACCGCCTCCATCGGATAAAATTCACAGGAAGGAACCTGTTTCAGGGCCGCGGCGTGAAAAATAAAATTTACGCCATCCATGGCAAAATTCAAACTGTCGTAATGGCGGACATCGCCGATATAAAATTTTACTTTCGGGTTATTGAGTTCAATACGCATGTCTTCCTGTTTCTTTTCATCACGACTGAAGACACGGATCTCTTTTACGTCCGTATGGAGAAAACGTTTTAATACTGCATTACCGAATGAACCGGTGCCACCGGTGATTAATAAAATTTTGTTCTTAAACATTTTCAGACCTCAATAATTTCGTTAATAATGATTTTGTAAAATTATCAAGATAAACTGGAAATATCTTTCCTGTAAAATCTTAACAATCCTTTATCCGCCAAATAAATAATTATCATATTGAGAAAAATTGTTCCAAAAAGTAAATATGACTGTTTGGGAACATAGCCGAAACACGAATATCTATAAGCCACAACTTGCGCAATTAGCGCACATAAAATTACATTTTTCCCACCAAACCTGAATACAAAGGCTTCTATTACTGCCGCCACTATTCCCAATACAAACATGCCGGCAAATAAAAACAAATACGACCCGGGATAAAAAAAGAACGCAATGATTCCCGGCAGGGAAATATGATGCGATTTAGTTTTATCAAGATCTGCATACGGAGACGTGATCAGATTATTATCATAAAAACTGGTTTCATTCTCATTATAGGTTTCGCTCCAGGCAGTTTTCCACAAATCCCAGCCCAGCTTCGGGTAACTGGAAATTGCCATAACACCTTCCATACCAACCCAGCGGTCAATAAAGAGTTCATTAGTGCTGCTTTGTACGGCTCTTATATTTTGCCCTGCTGACTGACTAAACGAGGCACGCATATAATTAACCGCTAAAACCGAGCTCGTAAATAATATTACAAAAATCAAGATTGTTGACACAAAAAATCGCATATTCGATTTTATTGAGTGTAATCTCAGACTGGTTAACACTCCGTATAGCAAGGCGCTTGCGTTTAGGATCATTCCCCGGCTTAACAAAGACACATTGGAAATAAAACTTTCCAGTAAGCTTAAAAACATTACAAACAAAGAAGTTTTCTTGTTGATTGCAAACTCAAATCTCATAATCAATGCGGAAAAAGACGCCAACCCGAAAAGCAGCAACCATTTATAAATCCCATTCAAACCAAAGGGCAGTATTGTCCGGGTAATGCAGCCTCTTTGATAAATACCAAGATAAGCATTTGAGACGGCAACTAGGATAACTAAAGCTACAAACCATCCCCAAACAGTTTTACGATGATTTTGGTAAAAACCGAATAATCCTTTTTGCGTAATTCCCTCTATTTTCGAAGGATAATTGCAGGAGAGTTTTTCCCGAATAAAGCTCGCCATTAGAAGACCGCATAATCCACAAGATGACACCAGCAGTGCTCTATCAAAAGCGGCTCCCGAACCATCAAAATTACCAACCGCTTCGTTAAATAACCCATTGGAAAAAGCAACCCGG
>MVRV01000134.1 GCA_002068015.1 Smithella sp. PtaU1.Bin162 | reverse complement strand
CCAGTGCAATGGCCATAAGAGATGCTTTTATGTGGGTGGCGTCGGGATTTTATGATATTGTTCTTGCTGGTGGTGTGGAAAAGGCTTCGGCGATGGGCACGCCGTTCGGTATGCGCGCTTATGCCCTGTTTTGTGATGGTCGATATGAATTTCCTTCCGGTTTCCATTTTACGGCTGCATTTGCTTTATCGGCCCATCTTTACTGCAAAAAATATAATATTCCTTTGGAAAAACTGGAAGACCAGATGGCGACGGTTGCCATTCAGTCGCATGAATACAGCCTTAAAAATCCTTGTGCTCAGTTCCACAAGCTAATTACTAAAGAAGATGTTTTGCAAAGTTATATGGTATCGACTCCCTTAAGGCTTCTTAATTGCGCACCGTTCAGCGATGGTGCTGCGGCCGTTGTTATTGCCTCGGAAGATGTGGCTAAGAAGCTTGTTAAAAAACCGATATACATTGCCGGAGTTGGTCAGGCGTCATCAGCGAAACTCAGTTCTCAATACAAGCATCTACCCCATGTCAGGGCCAGAGAACTTTCCGCCAAACAGGCTTACAGCATGGCTGGATTGACACCGAAAGATATGGATTTGTGTGAGCTTCACGACTGTTTTAGTATTGCATCCTTTGTTGCTTCGGAATGCATGGGCTTTTTTGATTACGGCACTGCAGGAGATGCTTGGGAACGAGGGGAAACAAGGTTGGGAGGGAAAATACCGATTAACATATCCGGTGGCTTGAAAGGGAAGGGACATCCGGTAGGTGCTACGGGATGTGCCCAGGTTTGTGAAATTACGCGCCAGTTGCGAGGAGAAATGGTGGAGCAAGGGCGACAGGTGGAAGATGCAAAATACGGCATTACGGATACGTTAGGCTCTGATGGTATCATTGTTAATATAATTTTATCTACAAAATAGAAGGGAAAAATAAATTATGAATTATAAACTTACTTTTTCAGAATATAATAAAGCTCTTCAAAACGACAAACTGCTCGGTTTGAAATGCAATCAATGTGGAAAAATTACTTGTCCGCCGATGATGGTATGCCAGGAGTGCGCAAGCACAGATGTCAAAATATTTGAATTATCCGGAAAAGGAAAAATTGCAACCTTCACTTTATCCTGTGTGGCGGTAGAAGGTCGGGAATGTGAAATACCATATACGATTGTTTTGGTGGAACTCAAAGAAGGGCCTTGGATAATGGGCAACCTGATTGATATAAACCCTAAAAAGGTCAATATGAGTATTATTGGTAGGGATGTGGTACTTGGCCATAAAATGTTTCCCGGTGATAAATATACGAATGGACCAGCAGCGAGACCTGTCTTTAGTTTTACGGAATAACGATTTGAAAGATGATCCGTAAAATTAATTTGAGCCTTAGATTAAAAAGGCGAAGCGTATGAGAGGGCATCGGTTATTATGATCATGATCATCACAAGTTTGCTTGAAATTACCTATATCGGAGGAGGAAAAAGGTGCGCTTAAGCAGGATGAACCGTTCAATTAGCGGAAAGGTTGTTCTTATTACCGGTGCCGGCAGTGGTATGGGACGGGCCGTGGCCCATTTGTTTGCTGATGAAGGTGCTCATGTAGCCGTGACCGATCTGCTGGAAGACCGCGTAAATGATGTGGTTGCGGAGATAGTTAATGTCGGAAAATCAGCACACGGGTGGGTAATGGATGTTACTGATGCAAAGGCAATCAACTATGTAGTGAACGCTGTCGGTAAAAAATATGCTGGGCTGGATATGGTCATCAACAATGCAGGAATCAATATGTTGGTACCGCTCAACTCCCCGGGGTATGAAAAATATTGGGAAAAAGCGGTCGATGTATTACTGACGGCATATATGCGGGTAATCAGAGCTGCGTTACCCTATTTACAGAAATCCAAATGTCCGCGGATTGTTAATATTTCTTCTACTGAGGGTTTGGGTGCAACTAAATACAATTCTGCTTATTCGGTGGCGAAGCATGGAGTTATAGGTTTAACCCGTGCATTGGCTGTAGAATTAGGTGCCGAAAATATAACCGTGAATTGTATTGCCCCGGGTGCGATAAATACACCGATGACTTCACAAATTTCAGAAAGTGATAAAAAAGTATTTGCCAAGCGACGTATAGTTTTGGGACGTTACGGCGAACCAGAAGACATTGCTCATGCCGTATTAAATTTCTGCCTGCCATCGGCCCAATATATTACCGGTACCGTTTTGCCGGTGGACGGGGGATGGATGATCAAGAATGCATGAAGCGGTCGACATCAGACTGCTTATAAGATTATTTGCTGCAGTAATATTACAGGAAGTGTGTCTATGTCCTTGAATTTCGAATTTAGCGAAGAGCAGCGGATGCTGGAAGAAAGCGTATGGCGGTGGGCATCCACCTGGCTGGAACCACAAATGGAGAAGCTCTATGAAGAAGATAAAATGCCGCCCGATTTTTTTAAAGAGCTGGGGAAGCTGGGAGTAAACGGCATAGCCTTTGAAGAAGAATACGGAGGTGCAGGTCTGGGCTATGTGGAAACGCTGCTTGCATACGAAACCATAGGAAGGGTCAGCAATGCTCTAGCCATGTCGGCGGGTGCGAGCCAGACTCTTTGCTTTGATAACTTCCGCCGTCACGCTACGGATGATCAGAAAAAGGAAATTTTACCGAAAGCATGCAGCGGCGAATATATCGGCTGCCTGGGTATCACCGAACCCAACGCAGGCTCCGATGCCATGAGTATGTCCACCCGGGCCGTCAAAAAGGGAAATAAGTATATAGTCAACGGCAGTAAGACTTTTATCACCAATGGTCCCGTTGCCGACTTCATGGTTTTTTATGCTAAAACCGAGCCCGACAAAAAAGCCCGGGGCATGTCGGCGTTTTTCTTTTTTCCGAAGAAGACAAAAGGGTTCTCCTGTGAAAAGATCAAGAAGTGGGGCATGCGTACATCTCCTACGGGACTGCTCACCTTTGAAGATATGGAATTGCCGGAAGAAAACTTAATCGGCGGTTTTAATCGCGGAGTCGGAGTGCTTACCGGCGGTCTTTGCACGGAAAGGATAACCTTGAGCGGATGCAGCCTGGGATCACAGCGTTCGTGTCTGGAGCTTTCGATTAAATATGCCAAGGAGCGGGTCCAATTCGGCCGGCCGATTGCCGATTTTCAGATGATTCAGGAAAAACTGGCCAACATGTATACCGGATATATTTCTTCGAAGATGATGGCTTACCGGGCGGCTGCTTATTGCGATTCGCTGAAAGATAAGCGCGGCGGCAAGGGAACGGACCTGGACCGCATGGCGGCAGCGTCGCTCTTGTACTGCGGAGAGACGGGTACGAAGATAGCAGCCGATGCGATTCAAATCCACGGCGGTTACCTTGATCAGAAGCTGTGGGATATCGGGGCCGGCACCTCCGAAATTCGCCGGATGATTATCGCCCGTGAACTGATGCGCGATGATTTCCAAAGCGGTCGCTGATGCCCCACAGGTGCAGACGGCGAAATGGAAAATATTAAAAAATTCCCAGGAATTGGTTTGCTATAACAAGAGTCTGATTTTTAAAAATAAATTAAGGAGGGTCATATGGTTGCCAATCCTTATTGGTCTCTGGAAGGCATCGAGGAAATTGAAGAAAATAATTACAAGCTAAGAATCCATAAAAATCGTCCACACACTATAGATCAAGCTTTTCGTAATACGGTTAAAAAATACCCCATGAAAGAGGCTATTGTAGCCGGTAATGAACGATGGACTTATGCAAAATATGACGAAAAAGTGGATCGAGTGGCATCGGCATTAGTAGAAAAATTCGGCATCCAGCCGGGAGACCGGGTGGCACTCCTGATGAATAACCATATCCTTTGGGCGGTAACCTTTCTGGCGATAGCTCGTGCCGGGGCAATTTCCGTTCCTTTGAACAGTCGTTTGCAAGGTAAAGAAATATTATATCAGATGAATAATTCTCAAACACGGCTTTTGATATTCGATCAGGAGTATTTTAACCGGATTCAGCCCTTCCGTGAGGAATTCAGGACGATACAAACATTTGTTATAAATGGTTTGTGTGATCCGGAAGGTTGGGTTGACTATCGGGAACTGGAAACTTATCCTTCCCGTAATATAAATGTTCAGCGTGATGAAACGGACGGAGCAAGTATCCTTTACACTTCTGGTACTACGGGATTGCCCAAAGGAGCTTTGTTGACCAATCGCAACATACTCTCCATAGCCGTGGCCGTTATTGACATGCTCCAGTTTGATAAAGATGATCGCATGCTGATTTTCATTCCCTTGTTTCATGTGACGGGTCTCGTGGGAATGCTGGTCGCCATGTTTGTTACAGGTGGTACACTTATAATTCTTCCCGGGTTTAAACGCCATGAAATTCCGCAAATTATTCAAGAGGAAAAAATAACCGCCACCATCGGAGTGCCGGCGACATTTATCCTGATAATGGAATCACCCAATTATCAAAAGTACAGCCGGGAGACAATGCGCTGCATAGTATATGGAGGAGCGCCTTCACCTCCCGACATGCATCAACAACTTCGGGATACCTTGCCTAAGGATTGCCTGCTGGTGGAAGCCTATGGGTTAACCGAATCTTCATCTAATGTGTCAATTTTTCCCATCACTAAGGATCGGAAAGTCTATAATAAGTATGGAAGCATCGGAGTAGTTAATCCCGTGGCTGATATACGGATAGTTGATGAACAGGGCAATGATTTGCCAGACGGCGAGATCGGGGAATTGTTGGTGCGGAGTCCGGGGGTTATGAAAGAATACTGGGGGAATCCCGATAAAACGGCTGAGGCGATTAAGGATGGTTGGCTTTGCACCGGAGATTTGGTCAGCAGAGATAATGATGGTTACCTTGCAATTAAGGGGCGCAAAAAGCAGATGATTATCCGGGGAGGAGAAAATATATACCCCATAGAAATTGAAAATGTACTGTATGCCCATCCCGATATTCTGGAGGCAGCCATAGCCGGTGTGCCGGACCGTATCATGGGTGAAGAAGTGAAGGCGGTAATTGTCCTCAAGGAAGGAGTTTCCATGGATGCAGCGCAACTGCAAGAGTTTCTCAAAACCCGACTTGCGGATTATAAAATTCCCAAATACATCTCTTTTGTGCGGGAGCTGCCCCGTAACCCGGCTGGCAAAGTACAGGTGGATAAACTGGTAAATTTATAATTCGGGCAGATGGTACAAAAGATATGGGAAAGATATTGTTCAAAGAGAAGATTGTTGCAACTAGGAGTGGCTGCGTTAAAGGCCAATGCTTATTTAGCCATTCATTTAAAAGAAAAGGAATTTAAATGCTTCAAGTTAAAGATGTAGACGTTTTTTACGGCCATGCCCAGGTTCTTCATAAAATTGATTTAAAAGTCCGTCAGGGACAGATTACCGCCATGGTCGGAAGCAATGGTGCCGGAAAAACTACATTGATGCGTTGTATATCCGGGCTTATCAAGCCCAGTCGAGGTACAATTCTTTTTGAAAATAAACCAATCGAAAAGCTTTCTACACATGAAATCGTAAGACTTGGGGTGATTCAAGTTCCGGAAGGACGAAAGTTGTTTAAGTCCTTAACGATCCAGGAAAATCTGGAAATGGGATCAACTCAACCTCATGCCAAAGCTAAAAGAACGGAAAGTCTGAAATATGTTTATCAGCTTTTTCCTAGATTGGAGGAACGGAAAAAGCAATTTGCCGAGTCACTATCCGGAGGTGAACAGCAAATGTTGGCGTTTGGCCGCGCTCTTATGGGTTTACCCAAAGTCTTATTGCTTGATGAACCGTCAATTGGATTGGCGCCTTTAGTAGTGAGGGCGATCTTTGAAACAATAAAAAAAATC
>MVRV01000133.1 GCA_002068015.1 Smithella sp. PtaU1.Bin162 | reverse complement strand
CCGCCGGTATTTATGCCGCCCGGGCCGGATTGAAAACATTACTGCTGGAAGGTTCGTCCACCGTAAGCCAGATTACCATAACCGATTTGATTGAAAATTACCCCGGAATACCTGACGGCATGAACGGCTTTGATCTTATGCAGCTTTTTAAAAACCAGGCCCTGAAATTCGGTTTGGAAGTAATGCCTAAAGATGTCTCCGGTATTGCCGGAAATGCTTCGGCACCTGCTCAGTGGATTGTCAACGCCGGTGACAAAACATGGCGGACTCTCAGCATTATAGCGGCAACAGGAGCCCAATGGCGCAAGCTCGGAATACCCGGAGAGACGGAATTTATAGGAAAAGGAGTTTCTTATTGCGCAACTTGCGACGGACCGTTCTATCGCAATCGCAATGTCGTCGTTGTCGGAGGCGGAGATTCAGCCATTCAGGAAGCTCTCTTTTTGACTCATTTTGCCAGCCGTGTAACCGTTATTCACCGCCGGGACCGGCTGCGGGCCACAGGGATCCTGCAGAAACGTGCTTTTGCAGAAAAGAAAATCGAGTTTGCCTGGAATTCAACACTGGCCGAAGTAACGGGATCTGATCTGGTCACCGGTGTCAGGGTTCGGGATACCGTATCAGGAGAAATCAAGGCAATTGCAGCCGAAGGCGTTTTTATTTTTGTCGGCCGTCTTCCCAATACCGGTGTTTTTCAAAACGTTTTGCATCTGGATAAATCCGGCTACATTATCACCGATGATGCCATGAATACTTCCGCCCCTGGAATTTTTGCCGCCGGCGACTGCCGCTCGAAACTTTTCCGGCAGGTAGTCACGGCGGCCGGTGACGGCGCCAATGCGGCATTCAGCGCGGAGTTATACATTGGTAATTTAAAAGGCGAAGCATATTAGTTGATGCACTTGGGCGCCTGCAGACCGGCTTTGTTGTTCCCGATAAATCAGGGTCGGGTGCGGGAACTAATAAGGAAATGTTTAAACCATGGAATCATTTATTGCCACCTGGCAAAATTTGCCGGCACATATAAGCCCGAATCTTTTCAGTATCGGCTCCTTTCAGCTGCGTTATTACAGCTTAATGTATATTGTTGCCTTCGCCGTTATTTATATGGTGGTCTGTTACCGGATCCACCGTGAAAATTACGAATTTACGGCGGAAACGGTTCAGGACTATATGGTCTTTGCGATCCTCGGTGTCATAATCGGCGGCAGACTTGGATATGCTCTGTTTTATAATTTCGGGTATTACCTGCAGCATCCGCTGGAAATTATTTTGCCTTTTGATTTTTCCGACGGATTAAAATTTGTCGGTCTGAGCGGAATGTCTTACCACGGCGGCGCCTTAGGCGTTATTGCCGCCTCGACCTATTTTTGTATCAAACGTAAAATCAATTTCTGGCGTTTGGCCGATCTCTTCGCCCCGGCAATACCTTTGGGCTACACATTCGGCCGGATCGGCAATTTCATTAACGGCGAATTATTCGGCAGAATTACAACCGTGCCCTGGGGAATGTATTTTCCTCTCGATACGACTCAGAAATTGCGGCACCCTTCCCAGCTCTATGAAGCATTTTTTGAAGGAATAGTTTTGTTTATCCTGCTTTGGACAATTAAGGGAAAGAAACGTTTTGCCGGGTTTCTTCTGGGAATCTATATCTGCGGTTATGGCCTGGTGCGTTTTATTATCGAATTTTTCCGCGAACCGGATTACCAGCTGGGCTTCGTTCTGGCATCTTTAAGCATGGGACAGGTCTTATGCCTGCTCATGATTGCAGGCGGCATAGCCGTTTTACTCTGGCGGAAAAATGCATCCGCCTGAATTATCCTGATTGCGGAGGGCGAGGTAATGTTTTGTTCCAATCCCGGACAATTTATTTTTAAATTTACGGAGGTGAATTATGGGAAAGAATCTGGTGATCATAGGCGGCGGGGCGGGCGGAGCATCAACGGCAGCCGAAGCCAAACGCAACGACCCTTCCCTGAACGTAACAATTCTGGAAAAAGGAAATTTTGTTTCCTTTGCCTCCTGCCCGACTCCGTATTACATCGGCAATCTCATCACTGATGAAAAAAAACTTGTCGCCCGGACACCGGAAAGATTCGGTAAAGACGGCATAGACGTGCAATTGCATACGGAAGTAATGAACATCAACCTGCGGGAAAACATCGTAGAAACGAAAGACAACCGCAGATTTTCCTATGATTTTTTGGTTATGGGAAGCGGGGTATCGGCCTTTGTGCCGGCTATACCGGGCACTGATCTGCCGGGTGTTTATGTCCTGAAAAATCTGGATGACGCTATTCGGATCAAGAAATGGCTGCACGAAAACAATGCCCGCCGGGTTGTAATTATCGGCGGCGGGTTCATCGGTCTGGAAATGTGCGAAGCTCTGCACGCCGCAAATATTGCAACAACCATCATCCACAAAGATTCACTGCCGGCCAACCGCTGGGACCCGGAACTGTCGTCCATAATGGTTGAAGAGATGAAAAACCACGGTGTGGAATTTATCGCCGGTGCCGAAGCAAGTTCAATCGAAAAGGGAACGGGCACATCCCTCGTAGTAACAACGGATAAAGGCAGATATGACGGAGACATGGTCCTTTTAGCCGTGGGCGTGAGACCAAACACGGCACTGGCAAAATCCATCGGGCTTAATATCGGCAAAACCGGAGCAATTGCCGTCAATTTCGCCCAGGAAACCTCACTCAAAAATGTGTATGCCGTC
>MVRV01000132.1 GCA_002068015.1 Smithella sp. PtaU1.Bin162 | reverse complement strand
CTGCGTCGAATTATATTACGGGACAGTCCATCAATGTTGATGGCGGCTGGGTCATGTCATCATAAGCCGGAAAAAAATTTGCACGTTCCAATGAATCAATGAGGTGATGGAAATGAATGTGGGTACATTATTAACGAAATCAGCCCGGACTTTTCCCGATAATCTGGCTTTAGCCTATGGTTCCCGCCGGTATTCTTATTCCCAGTTCAATGCGCGGGTGAATCGTCTGGCCAATGCTCTGCATTCTCTGGGAATCAGCAGAGGCGATAATGTTGCCATTCTCCAATATAATTATCCCGAAACGCTGGAATCCATCTTTGCCTGTTTTAAGGCCGGAATAGGTGCGGTTCCTATCAATTTCCGGCTGCATCCTCAGGAATGCGCTTTTATCATCGATCATTCCGGTGCCCGTGCGGTGATCGTTTCTCCGGAATTCAATGATGCTATCATCGGCATCAGAGCCAAAATTCCGAAGGTAAGCTCCATTATTTCCACAGGGGAAGCCAAAGGTGAAATTCTGAATTATGATGACCTGCTTGCTGCGGAATCAGATCAGTGGAGTGATGCTGATGTTGATCCGGATGATCTGGCCTGGATTTTTTATACATCGGGGACAACGGGCATGCCCAAAGGAGCGATGTTGACACACCGCAATCTCCTGGCTATGACCATGAATTTTTACGCCGATGTGTCGCCTCTGGGGCCGTCTGATGCGATTTTACATGCCGCTCCCCTTTCGCACGGCAGCGGTCTTTACGCGCTGCCCAATGTGGCCAAGGCGGCGGCAAATGTCATTTTGGAGTCTAAAACATTTGACCCCGAACTTGTTTTTCAAACGATCGAAAAATACCGGATCACGAATATGTTTGCCGCACCGACCATGGTGAAACTGCTGGTCGATAGTCCCGCTGTGGACAAATACGATCACAGCTCGATGCAATGCCTCAATTACGGCGGTGCTCCCATGTATGTTGAAGACTTGAAGCGTGCCATAAAAAAATTGGGTAATTGCCTGGTGCAGGTCTACGGTCAGGGCGAATCCCCCATGACGATTACCTCCCTGCCGCATCGGGATCATGTGGCGAAGGGAACAGAAAACCAACTGAAACGGCTGGGGTCGGCAGGGGTGCAGAGAACCGATGTGGAGGTAAAAATATTCGACGATGAAGATAATGAACTGCCCCAAGGAGAAATCGGTGAAATAGTTACACGTTCGGATCTGGTCATGAGAGGTTACTGGCATAATCCGGAAGCCACGGCCGAAACGTTGCGCAATGGATGGCTGCATACCGGCGATGTGGGTTATATGGATGAAAACGGATATCTTTTTATGATGGACCGTTCCAAAGACATGATTATCAGCGGCGGTGAAAACATCTACCCACGTGAAATCGAAGAGGTTATTTGTAAACATCCGGCGATTCGCGAGGTTGCCGTAATCGGTGTTCCGGATGCCAAGTGGGGTGAGGCGGTGAAAGCCGTCGTTTCTCTGGTGCCGGGGAAATCTGTTACGGTACAGGATCTGCTGCTGTTTTGCGGTAAAAATATAGCGCGCTATAAGGTGCCAAAATCCGTTGATTTTGTAGATGAATTACCAAAAAATAATTACGGGAAAATATTAAAGCGCGAAATCCGGACGCAATATTGGAAAAACGAAACCCGTCAGATCAGATAGAAAAAAAGTCTGGCCACGAACAACAAGGTATATGCTGCGTCTTATTTTTCATGGTTACGGTTTCTTTGCTAACCCTTTCGGGTAGTCTTCTTTCACCCCTATGTGGAATTGACAAACAACATGGCTTTTATTAAAACTTCGGTGTCAATTAGGATAAGACTATAAAGTTTAGAAAAGCTATGCAAAAGGAGAGTTAGGGAAGAGAAAATTCTGTAAAAATCTTTTGATATTTACCGAAACTTTTCCGGAAAAATTACAGTTATCAGTGGTTGGAAAACCGAGGAGGAAGTGTTTATGAGCAGTAAATTGAAATCCGTTCGGGAAGCGGTAGAGATGATTCCGGATGGGGCTTCCATTTTAATCAATGGCTTTTATCAGCAGGGAGCGCCGGAAGATATTATTAATGAAATCCTGGCGCAGAAAAAGAAAGATCTGACCCTCTATAATAATGATGCCGGAGAGGAATTTGTCGGACTCGGCAAACTCATCTATGCTGGTCTGGTGAAAAAGCTCGTTTGTTCCTGGTGCGGATTAAATCCCTTGCTGCCCAAACTTGTTGAACAGGGTAAGATTGAACTTGAACTAAATCCGCAGGGGACGTTTGTGGAAAGAATCCGTGCCGGCGGCTATGGGCTGGGTGGAATTCTCACGCCGACAGGACTCGGGACTATTGTTGAAGAAAAAGGCTGGGGCAAGAGAGTGAACCTGGGTGGGAAAGATATGCTTTATCATGAACCGATCCGCGCCGATTTTTGTATTTTGGAAGCGTATGAAGCGGATTGGGTCGGTAATCTTATTTTCCGCAGAACGCAACGCTGCTTCGGTCCCGCGATGGCCACTGCGGCCGATGTAGTTATCGCTTCCGTTAATACCCCGATTCAACCTATCGGGGCTCTGGAGCCGGATCATATCATGGTTCCGGGACAACTTGTCGATGTACTGGTGCAAAGGAGGTAGCAAGTAATGGATGTAAGAGAACTGATTGCAAGACGCATTTCCCGGGAGTTCAAAGACGGGATGTTGGTTAACCTGGGAGTCGGTATTCCGACCCTTATACCGAACTTCCTTCCTCCGGGAGTTTCCGTATGGCTGGAAAGTGAAAACGGAATTATCGGCTTTAACGGCATTGCCCCCAAAGGCGAAGAATACCCGTTTTTTATCGATGCCAGTAAAGCATTTACCACAATACGTCCCGGCGGCTGCATAATTGACAGTACCTTATCTTTCGGCGTCATTCGCGGCGGGCATCTCGATTGTACGGTTTTGGGCGCTCTGCAGGTTGATGAAGAGGGAAATCTGGCCAACTGGATTGTCCCCGGCGGCAGGCTGGCCGGAATGGGCGGTGCCATGGATCTGGTTACCGGTGCCAAGAAAGTTATTATAGCAACCGAACACTGCTCCAAAGACGGCAAATCCAAAATATTAAAGAAATGCACGTTTCCGCTTACCGGAATTAAAGTAGTGGATATTATTGTTACCGATATGGCGTATATTGAAGTTACCGACAAGGGGCTGGTTTTAAAAGAAGTTGCACCCGGAGTCAGTGTGCAAGATGTCGTTGCCAAAACAGAAGCTTCATTGATTATCCCTCCTAATGTTCCTGAAATGAATCTTAATTAACAGCCCCGGACACAGAGATCGCCAGGCCCTTCATCCTGGCGATCTCTTTTTTCCTCAAAATTGTTTTCGATTTCCTGAAAAGTAGTTTGACGGTATTTTTGTCATGATATATACCTGACACGAAGTTAAGGCTTTTTTAAAAAGCATGACGGGGGTAGTCAGTGATGAAAAGAGATGTAATTTGCATTATACCGTCGCGTTATGAATCGAGCCGCTTTCCGGGGAAGCCTCTGGCCGACCTTTGCGGCAAGCCAATGATTCAGCATGTCTATGAGCGGGTTTCCCGGGCCAAAGCAATTCCTTATGTTGCCGTGGCGACCGATGATGAACGTATTTTCGCGGTCGTGAAGAAATTCGGGGGTAATGCCGTAATGACGGCGGCGACGCACCGCTCCGGTACGGATAGAATCGCCGAGGCAGTGGCTTCATTGCAGCTTACTCCGGATGCGATCGTTGTCAATATTCAGGGCGACCAGCCGGTTTTTGAGCCGACGCAGGTGGATGAAGTAATTGCGCCGCTCCTTGCTGATCCTTCCATCAACATGTCCACGTTGATTTATAAAATTATCCGGGATGAAGAAATCACCCATCCGAATGCGGTAAAGGTTGCTTTTGATTATAACGGCTTTGCGCTTTATTTTTCCCGTTCGACGATCCCCTATGTCCGCAACCGGGGGATGAAGGCGGATTATTACAAGCATCATGGGATTTATGCTTACCGTTGCGATTTTCTCGATGTCTTCACGAAACTTCCGGAAGGAAAACTGGAAAAACTCGAAGCCCTCGAACAACTCCGGGCATTGGAACATGGCTATAAAATCAGGATCGTCGTCACTCCTTACGATTCCGTGGAAGTGGATACAGCGGAAGAGCTGGAGCGTGTGCGGCAGATTTTGACAAATAAAAAGTAGGGCGGTTCGCGAACCGCCCTTACATATAATTATTTGCCGCCTGCCAGCTCTTGTGAGCGTCTGGTTGCCGCCTCCACCGCAGATATAAGCGTGGCGCGGATTTTTCCTTCTTCGAGCGCCTGAAGACCCGCGGCTGTAGTTCCTCCAGGGGAAGTCACCATATCTTTCAGCTGGGCGGGATGCTTGCCTTCCTGCAGATAAAGACTTGCTGATCCGAGCATTGTCTGGGCAGCAAGCTGCAGGGCCAGTTCGCGGGGAAGTCCCATTTGCACACCGGCATCGGCCAGCGCTTCGATAATGAGAAAACAATAGGCAGGGCCGCTGCCGCTCAATCCCGTTACCGCATCCATCAGCTTTTCATCTACCTCTACTGTGATTCCCACGGCATCAAAAATGGCCCGGGCAAGTTTAACATCGGCCGGAGTGGCATGTGTTCCACGGGCAACTGCCGTTGCTCCGGCCCCGGCCAGTGCCGGAGTATTGGGCATTACCCGAACGACGCGGATTCCCTTGGCGAGATACCCTTCTACAAAAGCAGCTGTAATGCCCGCGGCAATGGAAATAATCATTTTTGATTTATTTACGACAGAGGCGATTTCTTGTAAAGTCTGTCCCATGTTTTGGGGTTTTACGGCCAGAATAAGAATGTCGGTGTCCTTTACCGTTTCCGCATTTTTGCCGGATACCTTGATGCCCATCTGCGATTTGAGCAGCTCCAGGCGTGATGCATCAATATCCGTAACGGTTATATCTTTTGCGGAAATGATTTTCCGGGCGATCAATCCCCGGGCAATGATACTTCCCATTTTACCGCCGCCGATGATGGCGATTTTTTTTCCCGTCAACATGTTGTTTCTCCTTTTGTTATCGTGGGCAGTTGTCTCGGAACAAATAAACCATGATCTGGTTTATACGAGAGACGCCGTTAGTCTGTCAATACAATTTAAATCGATAAATTGCTGCATATTCTATCATTGCATAAATCTCCGCTTCTGCTATATAAACGACATAAGCCGTTCGAAGGAGGCGATAAGTCATGATTAAAAAATTTAAAGTCGAAAATATAGAAATGGCGTGCTGGATAAATCCTGAGGATTTTGGAGCACACAAACAGACTCTGGTTTTTATCCATGGCTCCGGCAGTGATCATACCTGCTGGGTGCATCAATATCCTGAATTGCACAAAAAATTCAATGTCGTCGCCGTTGACCTTCCGGGACATGGTCAGTCGGGAGGCCACGGAGAAAGTGAAGTTGATAAATATGCTCACTGGATCAAGAAACTTCTTGATGTAATCAAGCTTTCCAAGCCGGTGCTGATTGGTCATTCTCTGGGAGCTGCCACTACCCTGAAGTTTGCGCTGCACTATCCGCAGGTGGCGGGTGGCATTGTTCCCGTCGGTTCCGGCATAAAAATGCCCGTGAATCAGCTTTTGCGGGATGGTATAAGAACGAACAAAGAAGAGGCCATCAATATTATGTGCACCTTTTCGTTGTTCAAGGAAACAAGGCCCAAGTTTTTCGAGGAATTGAAAAAAAACCTGTCGGATGCCGATGTGGAGTCTTTTTCCGCTGATCTTACCGCCTGCAACAATCTGGATCTGACAGACGATATAGCTAAAATAAATACACCGGCGCTTTTTATCTGCGGAGCCGTGGATAAAATGACACCGCCTGATTTTTCCCGTAAAATTGCCGCAAGCATTCCCGGTGCTAAAGTATGCGTAATCGAAAAGGCCGGTCATGTAGTGATGATAGAAAAACCGGAGGAAGTCAATAAGGCAATCAGCGAATTTGCCTCTTCCCTTTCCTGAAGCATTCCGGCGGATACTGGAGGAGTTTTTATGTTTGTTCTTAGTAATTTTGTAGTTGCTCTGGCGAGAATTGTTGACCTTGTCCTGACATTATACATGTGGGTTATCATTTTTCGCGCAGTAATTTCCTGGGTTAATCCCGATCCTTACAATAAAATTGTAATTTTTCTGTACCGGTTTACGGAACCGGTATTGAGGCCGGTGCGAAGGATTTTGCCTTTTCGCAACATGGGAATAGATTTTTCTCCGCTCCTTGTTATTCTGGTGATTATTTTCCTGCAATATTTTCTGGTGGAATCAATAATTCAACTGGCCCGTCGTTTATAATGCCTACAGGAAAGGCGGATTGCTTGACTCCTACGTTTTTCGCTAAAGAATCCAAAAAGGGGCTCACTTTTGATATTCAGGTAATACCTCATGCAGCAAGGGCCGTAATTGTAGGCTGGCAGGAAGGAGTGTTGAAAATCAAGGTTACCGCCCAGCCACAGGAAGGCGCGGCCAATGAAGCCTGTATTCGACTTCTTGCCAAGGAACTCGGCTTGAGGAAGAGCCAGCTTGCAATCTTTGCCGGACAAAAATCCCGCCGAAAAACAATACTGGTGGAAGATATAAGCAAAATGGAGCTGGAAAAAATATTGCAGGGTGTTACGGAATAAAAGGCCGTATCGAGAGATACGTAGCGTTAGTGTTTGTTACGGGTAGGAATTATGGAACAGGTAAAAAGCTCGGAAAATTCCAAAGTAGCCAAAGCAGCCGGAATTGTGGGTGCTTCGACTATGGCCAGCCGGATATTCGGCTTTATCCGGGATATGGTTGTGGCCGCTTTTTTCGGCGCGAGTCTTGCCACCGACGCTTTTTTTGTTGCTTTCCGCATCCCCAATCTTTTACGCCGGCTGATAGGCGAAGGATCGTTGACGGTTTCTTTCGTTCCTGTTTTTACCGAGTATCTGCAGAAGAAGTCAAAAGAAGAAGCGCTCGAACTGGCCAATGTTGCCTTTACTTTATTATCGATTATTTTAGTTATTATTTCATTGCTGGGTGTTTTGTTATCGCCTGTTATTGTAACACTCATTGCGCCGGGATTTTTGAAAACTCCGGAACAATTTACCCTGGCCGTTTTCTTAAACCGCCTGATGTTTCCGTATATTTTCTTTATGTCGCTTGTCGCTCTTTCTATGGGTATTCTGAATTCATTCCGGCATTTTGCCGCACCGGCTCTTTCTCCCGTGGTTTTGAATATTTCTTTGATTATAGCAGCGCTCACTTTGCGTGATTTGTTTGCCGAACCGGTTATAGCTCTCGCGGTAGGCGTCATGATCGGCGGTATACTGCAACTGGCAATGCAATGGCCTTTTCTAGTGAAATATGGATTGAAAATTAAATTTAAATTCAATTTAAAACACCCGGGCATTAAGCAGATTGCCGTTTTAATGCTGCCGGCGGCTTTTGGGGCAGCCATTTACCAGATCAACGTTTTTGTGGGAACAATTCTCGCATCTCTTCTGCCCACAGGCAGCGTTTCTTATCTGTATTTTGCCGATCGCGTTATGGAATTGCCATTGGGGGTTTTTGCCATTGCCATTGGAACGGCGGCACTGCCCAGTCTTTCTGAACATGCTTCCCAGGGTAATATTGATCAGTTAAAAGCAACGATGTCTTTTTCTTTGCGGCTGATGCTTTTTGTTACCATACCGGCAATGGTGGGCTTGATGGCTCTCAATTTGCCGATTATCTCCGTTTTGTTTCAGAGAGGAGCATTTGACGTCAATGCCGCAGTTCTGACCGCGCAGGCTCTGTTTTGTTATGCTTTAGGCTTGTGGGCTTTTTCCGTCATCCGTGTCATCGTTGCCGCTTTTTATTCGCTGCAGGATGCCCGCTGGCCGATGAAGGCGGCAATTATCACGCTCATTGTGAATGTTGCAGCAAGCATTGCACTGATGTTCCCCTTGAAGCACAATGGGCTTGCACTCGCCAATTCGCTTGCTTCCATGATCAATGTTATTATTTTGAGTGTGGTGTTGAGAAATAAAATAGGGGCGTTTCTGGATCGCAGCTTTTATATTTCACTTGTAAAAATAATTATCTCTTCGCTCGCCATGTGGGGCGTGTTGTTGCTGTTTAATTTCTTTGTGCCGTGGGATACCAATGCCCCGGTTAAGGCAAGACTGATTTATCTTACGGCCGCCGTTATTATCGGCGCTGTAACCTATTTTGTCTGTACTTATATTTTAAAAAGTCCGGAGATACATAATATTACAGGGAAAATTAAAAAAAGGTTGCATCGCTAGCATAAGCGGAAAACGGACAAAAACATTGACTTCATCCGGTCAAAATGATAGGGAACTTTGCTCTTGAGAGTAATATTAATGGGAATTTTTTGGTGTTAAATCATGCTGGATATTAAGTATTTAAGACAAAATATTGAACTCGTGCGCAGTAAAATGGCCGCCAGAGGCCAATCCATAGATTTTGATCGTTTTACCTCTTTGGAGAGTGAACGGCGTGATCTTTTAATGGCTGTCGAAACATTGCGCAGCGAGCGCAATAATGTTTCCAAGGAAATCGGCGACCTCAAGAAAAAGAAAGCGGATGCTTCTTCCCTGATTGCCCGGATGAGTGATGTTTCCGCTAAAATCAAGGAGCTGGATGAGCGCCTCAGAATCACCGAAGAAGAACTCAATGCTTTTATTATGACCGTGCCCAATATTCAGCATGAATCAGTGGTAATGGGACATGGTTCGGAAGATAACCCGGTTGTGCGCAGCTGGGGAGAAAAACCAGTTTTTACCTTTAAGCCCAAGGAACACTTTGACATTGGTGAAAACCTGAATATTCTGGATTTCGCCTGCGGAGCGAAAATAACCGGCGCACGCTTCACTTTGTACCGGGGTCTCGGTGCCGCACTCGAACGGGCAGTGCTGAACTTCATGCTGGATCTGCATACAGGTGAACATGGCTATACAGAAGTGCTGACACCTTTTATGGTTAATCGCGAAAGCATGACCGGCACCGGCCAGCTGCCGAAATTCGCCGAAGATCTTTTTAAAATTGAAGGGATGGACTATTTTCTGATTCCGACGGCCGAAGTTCCGGTCACAAACATTTATCGCGATGAGATTCTGGAAGAGAAAATGCTGCCCCTTTACCATGTTGCTTATTCTCCCTGTTTCCGGGCGGAAGCCGGCTCTTACGGCAAAGATACACGCGGGCTGATCCGTCAGCATCAGTTTAATAAAGTGGAGATGGTCAAATTTACCAGGCCCGAAACATCTTATGACGAGCTGGAGAAATTAACCGCCAATGCGGAAGAGATTCTCAAAAGACTGGGTATTCACTACCGGACAGTCAGCCTTTGTACAGCGGATTTAGGCTTTTCATCGGCGAAAACTTATGATGTCGAAGCCTGGATGCCGGGACAGAATGCATACCGTGAGATTTCCTCGTGCAGCAATTTTGAAGATTTTCAGGCCCGGCGGGCGTCCATTCGTTTCCGCCGCGAGGAAAGCGGGAAAGTGGAATTTGTACACACTTTGAATGGTTCGGGACTGGCTGTAGGACGAACAGTGGTTGCCATATTGGAAAATTACCAGCAGGCGGACGGGTCCGTTTTAATTCCGAAGGTGTTACAGCCGTATTTAAGGGGTGTTGACCGGATTACATAAAACCGGAATGAAAAATATCCACATGATGATTTTGGAGGGATGGCCGAGTGGTCTATGGCGGCGGTCTTGAAAACCGTTGACCGAAAGGTTCGCGGGTTCGAATCCTGCTCCCTCCGCCAGAA
>MVRV01000131.1 GCA_002068015.1 Smithella sp. PtaU1.Bin162 | reverse complement strand
AAGGTATAGTTGGCCGGCATAATTTCGTATTTTTTCTGGATGCTGTCCGGCAGAGGAACAGCGCGCCAGCCTTTACTGTAATTATCCGTAATCAAAAGCAGGGACGGAGAAAGAGTACTGACTTTTATAGAGAGATGATTTGCGCCGGATTCAATAATATCGGAAGTTCCTTTTATTTCTGAATTTGCGGGAATGATTTCAGGTTTCTTTTCCAAAATGACTTGCCGGCGGGGATCAAATGATTGTTTGTCCATTTCCCGGAAAATTGCATCGCGGGTGGGAAGAACCGTCCAATCCTTAATAAGATTAAGACGAGGCATAAAATTATTTGTCTTTTGCAGCGAAAAACCTGTTTCGGTTTCTGTGATAATATAATGTAATCTGATCATGTCGAATAATTTGTGATATTTGTTTATCCGCAGATAAGTAGTGGCATTATCCGGATTTGCATCCTGCGTATAGGCTATGAACTGAATGTATCTCATCTGAGCAATAGGTCCGTAACCCCAAATGTCGCCGGTTCCGGCAGACATTGCCACATTCGGGTTTGATCGGTTGAAGACGCGGTAGTCGCCGGGGTGCTCGGCATAAAATTTTGTAAAATTGCCGATCAACGTTTCGCTGATGTTGAATGTCGGCCTGTTTAGTCGGGCAAAAGAAAATACTTCAATCAGGGCGAGGGCAATTATTACATAAACAGTTTTATTGGAATGTCTGGTAAAATATAAAAGAGCGGCCAAAATAAGGCAGATGAATCCTGATATTAAAAGTGATGAAGCCGAGACTTTTTTGGCAAATTTAATAAAATTAATGTCCGTATAAACAGAATGCGGCAGATAAGATTCTTGCGTAGCCTGGACGGCCTTCATAATATCCACAATCATATTTTGATTGGCTGAAATCAATGATCCTGCCGCCAGCAGTAAAATTCCCGCGGCGATAACGGCAATGACGAATTTATAATCGGAGGTGTCCCGGCGGATTATTTTATCCAGACCGATTCCCGAGAGCATTGTCAGAAAGAGACAAGCCGGGAAAATGAATTTGGATGAACCACGGAACTTGTTAAATCCCGGCAGCCAGTCATATAGAAACTGAAAAAGAGGTGTGTGTGCACCGAGGGCGAGGATAAAAAGAATAACAACCATGACGGTGAAAAGCCACCTTTTTCCTTCCTTCCCGTAAATAACTCCGTATAAGGCTGTAAAAAAACCGGTAACACCGATGAATACGGACATTTCCCATAGATAAAAGCGTCCCCAGTATGGAATGTAACTCATTTCGCCGAAGAAAAAGGGAGTAAAAAACGTTAATATATTTTCGGGGGGAAAGGAGAACATGGAAGAAAATTTAAAAGAGACTCCGGATGTACGAACACTTTCCGCTGTTGCGGAAATACCGTTGATTAAAGGAGAGGAACATAGAGCAAGGCTTCCGATAAGAATAAAAAACATTCCTAAAATGGATTTCTTTTTATTGTCTGCTTTGCTTAAGCCAATACCGGCATATAAAAAGCAGGTGATCGCCGTATAATATACATATTGAAACTGGCCTGTTAGAATTTGCACGGATACGGCAAAAATGCCAAGTAAAACCCAGGAAACCGAAGGCCGATCAAGAATTGCGTCTATGGAGAGCAATATTAATGGTACCCAGGTCATTGCACAGAGGTTGCCCAGATGACCGGCATAAATATGCATGAAATAAGGGCCGCAAAACATAATAATTATTGATGATGCCAAGCAGGCCAAGGGGTGCAATCCGCGGAAGTTTGTCCACAGGTACATAAAAAGCCCGATTAAAAAAACATGGAGGGCGATTCCAATGTTTATGGCGAGCGGCAGAGGAAAGAAAAGAAAACTAAAAAGCGGCGGATAAAGAGGTGTTGATAAAACAGGAGCACCGCAAAAGATATAAGGATTCCATAGAGCCACCGTACCTTGCTTCAATTGCCGGAATAAAAAATCATAACCGAACATTTCTCCGGTAAACAGATCAAGTCCCGCTTTGGACAAAACCTGATCAGTGTTGAAAAAAAGAACATCCGCGAACATTATTAAGGTAATCGCAAGCAGGATAAAACAGGCTTGCCACCGGCTGATTTCCCTGCATTGTTTTTCCAAACAACTAAAAAACTTCAACGGATTGTTTTTCATGTTATTTGTTTACTATGAGTATTCAAAAATGTCTATCATGGTTTTGATAAAGACAGTATCAATGTACTTCTTGTCTTAAAAATGCTGAAAACGTCTGACAATCAATGATTGGTTGGTCTATGGAGTGTGACGGATAAAAAATAAAAAAATAAGGCGAGACTTATTTCCACGGCAATAGAAATGATCCTGATCATTATCGTTCCGGCAATGACTATCCCTTTGGCAAGCATTGCCGGAAGAAGCAGGAAAATAATTCCTTCCCGTACACCAAGCCCCGCCGGGGCGAATAAGGCAGCTAGTCCGACAAGAGATGCCGCATAATAAATCCCGGTGATGGGTATGGCCAGGTTTAATTCTATATCGGCAAAGCAATTCATGGCGTAAAAAAGTCCCAGGCCATAAGGTATGCCGATTAAAAAATTTATCAAAACAAATTTTAAAATCAGTCCAAAAGACGGAAAAGCGGTAATTGGTTCACGTTTGATAATTTTCAACAAACTATTTGTCACAGGCTTTAATAACCGGGGATGAAGTAAGATGAGCAATAATAATGATAATGTCAGAGCCATAATCTTAAAATAAGGGGCAATGATGTCTTCCAGGAATAAAACCGAAAAAAGAACAAGTAAACACGAAGCGATAAATGCCGTGATAAATTCGACAAAAGTCGCCACTGCCACCGTTCTTTGGGGATATCCTCCATAGGCGTCCAACCGGACAAGAATCAGACCGGCTCTGCCCGGTATGTATTTGCCCAGTTGAGAGAATGACCAGGCTCGTGCCGCAGAGATAAAGGAAGCTTTTAAACCGAAAGATCGGGCAAGATCAATCCAGACGAGGAGGCTTAAAAGATAGGCGATTAAGGTGAAAAAAAAGCTCAGAATTAAGCTTATATAATTTATTTGATTAAGATAACCCGACAGATCATGAAAGGATTCGAATATATAATAAAACACAAAGCCAAGAACAAGAAGAAATAAGATACCGCTGTATATTTTTTTGTTTTTTACGGTAAAGATATTCATGGCCGTTATTTCTCTATAACATAGAAAACATATATTGACGGAAGTTTAGTGAATTTCAGAAATTCATCCATTTTGGAAATCATCTGCAGTAAAAAGCGTCCTGGAGCAGGTAATGTTCTGGTGAAAACATATATGAATAGAAAAAATAAAGTGGTGACGGGAAGACGATATTCTTTCAAAATTCTTGCTCCGGAATTTATAATAATATTCCGGAGAGAAGTATATTTAAAACTATTGCCGCCCATTCCCGTTGCTGCCGATTTATTATTTATTTTTATTAAGCTCAACAGTCCAAAACACGTTTGAAAGGGAGTACCCGAACTGGATGGTTCGATTAATAAGAGTTTACCTTTTTTTTTCAAATTATTGAGAATATTTTTAAAAGTATTTTCCAGATTGCCGTCCTCGATATACATCAACACAGTTACGCAAATGATGTAATCAAATAATCCCAGATCAGAGCCGATGTCTTCAACAAAAGAAACAAACGCATCCTGCCCCGTATTTTGGCGAAAAAGATCAACGTAGTTTTGACTGATATCAATTCCGGTTATCTTCGCCCGGGGAAGTGTTTGTAAAACAGGCACAGAGATTCTTCCATAACCACAGCCGATATCTAAAATTCGTATCTCCTCGGTATTGATCGCAATTTCCGCTAAAATTCCTTTCAACTGCCAGTTGTGAATGTGCTCATTAAAAATATCCGGCAGCCCTTTAAATAAAACACCCTTAGGATCGGTCCCGAATATTTGACTTCTTTTTTCCCATTCGGCAAGATTGGCGCAATCAAAAGGCGACTTGTTGCTCAAAGCGGATTGCTTTATCTCCATGCTGCTATCTCCGGATCAATTCGTTTCAATTCAAAAAAGCAATCAACTGGTCAACAACATAATCCACCTGGTCATCGGTGATTCCAACAAACATGGGTAGTGTCAGTTCGTGCCTGGCAATAGATTCAGTAAGCGGAAGACTGCGGTTTCCCATAAGATTGCGGTAATAACTGAATTGGTGAATGGGAGGGAAATGGATGCTTGTCTGAATACCCCGTTCGCGCAAAAAAGTCATCAAAGCCTGACGGTCGATGGTTTCATTCAATAGTGTTGGGAATATATGATAGTTTGCCTCGAAAGAATCTTTTAAAAAAGGAACTTTTATTTTATCGATATTTATAAGTCTCTTTTTGTATCGTTCCGCTGCATTACGGCGATGATCATTCCCTGCCGACAATTTTTTTAATTGAACTCTGGCTAAAGCCGCATGAATTTCGTCTATCCGGTAGTTATAACCGAGTGTGGTTACGTCATAACTCAAGGCACGACCGAGATGACGATCAAGCGTCACGGAGGTCATTCCGTGCGAACGCATAGATCTTATTCTGGAGGCATATTCATCGTTGTCGGTGCAGACCATGCCGCCTTCACCGGTAGATATGTTTTTATTGGAGAAGAATGAAAAACAGGAGATGTCTCCTATGGCGCCTAATTTTTTTTCCTGATAGGTGGAACCGGGAGCATGAGCCGCATCTTCGATAATCGGTATTTTGTTTGTTTGTGCAATTTTTTTAATTTTATCCATCCGGCAGGAAAAACCACCGTAATGCATAACAATGATTGCCTTTGTTTGAGGTGTTATTTTACCGGCAATATCTTCGGGAGAGATTGTCCAATCATCAGACGAATTGACATCTGCAAAGACGACTTTACCACCTGCATACAAAATACAATTGGCTGTTGCTACGAAGCTGAGTGACGGACAAATAACTTCGGTGTTATTTTTTACGCCGGTGGCCAGACAGGCCAGATGAAGGGCAGTGGTGCAGCTGCTTACGGCTATGGCATGCTTTACTCCGCAAAAAGCGGCAAATTCGTGCTCCAGCAGTTCCGTCTCCTGTCCCATGGTCAGCCACTTGCCGGCAAGTACATTCAATACGGCTTTTTCTTCCTCCTCATCATAGTTGAGATCGAAGAGGGGAACAGTGGAAAAATTACTTATCATAGCATGTCCTTCGTTTTATTTTAAATAAATGTCCGGTTTGTAGAGGGATATGTTGCTTTTGATCCAATCTATGGTTTCCGTAAGCCCCTGCGTTAATGAATAACGCGGACGCCAATTTGTATTGGCAAGAATTTTAGTGTTGTCACATAAAAGACGTTCTACTTCACTGCCCTGGGGACGGGTGCGGTTTTTTGCTTCGCCGAACTCAATTTCCTTCCCGCAAATACGGGCGATTTCCAGTGCCAGATCCCTAATGGATATTTCCTGGCCGCTGCCGATATTGGTAATTTCGCCGTTAAGCTTTGGGGCTTCGGAAATACGAATAAATCCTTCCACGGTATCTTTGACAAAATTCAGATCACGTGTTGGAAAAATATTCCCCAGCTGCAAAGTATGTTTGCCTGATAGGAGCTGGCTGATAATGGTGGGAATTACCGCCCGTGCGGACTGGCGGGGACCATAGGTGTTAAAAGGACGGGCGATTTTAACCGGCAGGGCAAAAGAAAGATGGTAGCTCATCGCTAATTGATCGGCGGCGATTTTAGAAGCGGAGTAGGGGGATTGCCCGACAAGAGGGTGATCTTCGGCGATCGGCACTTTTTGAGCGGTTCCGTATGTTTCACTGGTGGAAGTTATAATGACATTTTCCAGGCCTAAAGTACGGGCATTTTCCAGAACATTATAGGTTCCTTCGATATTAGTTCTGATATAGGCAAGCGGTGATTCGTAAGAATATGGTATGCCGATGAGAGCGGCCAGATGATAAACTTCCTGACAGCCGTTCATCGCATTGCGGACTGCATCAAAATCACGAATATCTCCGGAATAAATTTCTATTTCCTTGAGGATGGAAGATTTCTCCAGCCACCCCCAGCTGCTTTGGGAATTATAATGAACGAAAGCACGGATTTTATATCCCAGTTCGCTCAGTCTTTCCGTAAGATGACTGCCGATAAATCCGCCGGCACCGGTTATCAGAATTTTATTCATATGCATCCTGTATTTTTCAACTCGGTTATTTTATCAAAAATGACTTTTGCTCCCGCTTCCACGGACAATATCGAAGCCAGTTCATTATAGCGCTTCTCACTGTAAAAAGAAGAACGCTCCCCGGTGTTACTCATCTTAATCAAAGCTGCGGCGATATCGGAATGGCTGCCGGAATTAACTACATATCCTAAATTAAATTTTTCGGCAAGAAAACCCATATCACCGACATTAGTTACTATTAACGGTTTTTTAAAATTTATCGCTTCCGACAAAATAAGCGGGATGCTCTCGTTTAACGAAGGGATGACAACACAATCCGCGTGTTCCAGAAGAACGCCGACATCTCCGTCTTCCAGCCTTCCCGTTAATATCACTTCCTGAGTTAAAGCTGAAGTTGCAATTAATTTTTCCAGTTTTTCTTTTTCTTCTCCCGTGCCGACTATGTAACACCGAAAGGCGATTCCTTTTTCCCGGAGAATTGAACAGGCTCGAATTAAAATATCGAATCCCTTGACCGGATGAAGACGGCCAACGCTGCAAAAAGTAAAAAGACCTTTGTCGTCACAAGGCGAAAAAGAAGATTTTTTATTTTCCGGTTTTCTGGCTGTAGCTGCAAAATAGCATTCTTTGCCCTTGGCGAGATCCGCTGTTTTCCGGCAAAGATCAAAACCGTCGGCAAAAAGAATGGAACTGTTTTGCGCAACATTTTTAATAAATGGGGCCAGCAGCTTTTTCTTTGCAGCGACGTAAACGTCGGACCCCAGAGCCCGGCAGCAGTAGGGGATTTTTGTTAATGCCGATAAAATACGGGCAACAAACCCGGCGGGAATTAACCACTCCGCGAAAATAATATCGGGTTTCCATGTGTTGCAGATACTTTTCCCGGTGGAAACAGCTTTAATTAAATATTGAAGTGCCGGCAGTATTCCCGCTTTTTGGTTAATTATTGAGATAAGCGGGGTACTCCCGCCTTCCCATCCGAAATAGGTTACGCTGCAGCCGGGCCATAATTCCTGCGTCAATGACCTGGAGTCGTAACAATTTTGGGTGAGAACGTGAACGGAAACGCCGAGGTTGTTCAGCTCACGGATTGTATCCGGTATAAATAATCCGCTGATGAGGTCTTTTTGAGGGAAACTGCTGGTTATAAGCAGCAGTTTTATTTTATTTTTCATACATCCCTTCAGACAGTCCGCTATGATTTATAGAGTCTTTCATTGTCCTGAATATCCATCCACATGGCAAATAGAAGGGATTGAAAACTGCTTGTAAACAGAAAGAAGAACGCCAGCATGGTTAACGGAGAGACTGACTCTCCCGCCAGAATTATCAGTATGATTTTAATGGCGTAAGGAATCGAGCAAAGGCCTAAGATAAAAGAAAAATGATAAAGCAGGAAAAGAGGATGAAAATCTCTGAACAAATATTTGATCCACAGTCTCTTGAAAAATGACTTGAATAACAGCCAGGCGATACCGGGAATAACCCGGCTTATCTTCATTTTGGAACTTTCGCCGATATTATATACCGGTTTAATCTTAACTTCTTTTAGAGTGCAAAAAGCAATGTTAAGCTTAACCAGCATGTCATTGGGCATACCGTATCTTTTGTAAATATCCTGCAATTTTATAGCTTTTAATGCGGAAAGAGAAATTGCCGTGTACCCGGTCTGTGTATCGGATACATGCCAGTAACCGGAGGCAACCTTTGTTAATATGGATAAAATGGAATTTCCTATATAGCGGGTTTGGGGAATGACAAGTCTGGCGCTGCCGTGGATCAGACGGTTACCTTTGACATAATCGATTCCTTCATTTACGACCGGCAGGCATATCGATTCCAGCTCTGCCGGGTCCATTTGACCGTCACCGGCCATGACAGCAGTGCAATCAATATCGTGATCAAGACACCATTTGTAACCACGTGCAATAGCCGCTCCGACACCGCAATTATTTAAGATATTAATAAGAATTATTCGGTCGGATTCGGGATTTTCATTGGCTATTTGAGAAGCGGGGAAATATTTCATATCGGCTTGCTGCTGTTTTTTCAGTACATATTCGGCACGGTTGTATATGTTTTCAACCGCATGAATAATAGGACGTTCAGTCGCTATTGTTACTGTGCTGTTTCTTTTTATATTTTCAAAAACAATAGCAGCTGTTTTATCTTTGGAACAATCATTAACGACAATGATGCGATCAACAAAATCAGGCACGGTTTTCAAAACCTGCCTTATTTGCTTTTCTTCATTATAGGCGGGAACGACAACAGCAATGGTTTTGTTGTTTAACATTAATAAAGCTCCGTATTTAAACATGTTCTATTCAATCTTCCCGCAATTTTTTTGATTTCTCTTGCCGCCCAGGGAAATCAAACAGGTTATTACCTGTAAATACAATATTATTTTGTATCTTGCAGGAGAAGAGATTGTTCATGAAACATACTATTATTAATTTCATTTGTCCAAAAATATTTCGGTATAAGTTTCTAATTTGTTTGATATTATTCTTTTCCATAAATACAAACACTTTTTATAAATTTATTCGTTCGAATTATACATATGAAGCAACCGGCATTAACTGAAGTATTTAACTGATTTTACCCCGGATTACTTATGGGCAAATTATTTTTCTTGACATAAAAAAGTAATTGGCTTACAAAACGTCTGACCACTAGTCACATATCGACCAGCGGTCGAGAGGCTGTTAAGTAATACCAACCATGCAAACGAGAAGAGGTATGCGATGGGCCTTCTGGAGAGAAGAGAAAAAGAAAAAGACAGCCGCAGGATGCTTATACTCAAGTCCGCCCGCACACTTTTTTTTGCCAAGGGATTCAAAAACGTTACCGTCGATAAAATTGCCAGGTTTTCCGAGCTGGGTAAAGGTTCAATCTATCTTTATTTCAACAGCAAAGAAGAAATTTATGCCCAAATTCTGTTACATGATATTGATAAATTTCACCGGCAAGCACGTTCTTTATTAAATAAGAAAAAGACAGCCACTGAATTGTTGTTTGAATTTGCCTACCTTTACGTCGATTTCTTTCTCAATGACCCTGAGTTATTCAGAATACTTATGGCCTTCATGCTGCACACCGATCAAATGAATCTTTCCGAGGAACAATATAAGAAAGTTATAGCCGATATGAGAAGATCTATTGATATAATAAATAATATATTCCAATCAGGGATTGATTCTCATGAATTCCCGTCCGGTATTGATATTAAATACAAACAATTCGCCCTCTGGGGAATGCTCAACGGCATCATCGCACTGCACATTTTTTCCGGTTCGGAAAGTAAAAGAAAAGAAAAGATTCGTTCCACGGTCAAATCAACATTACAAGTTTATATAAACGGCTTAAAACAGGGTTAGTTTAGATATATTAAACAATTTTTCCGAACAAGAAAAGGAGGGTATCTATGAGCAATTTACTTGTGAATACGAGGGATCAGCAGTTTGTCCTCTTCGAGCAGCTGAATATGGAAAAGCTATTCGCCAGTAAAGTATTTTCCGGATTTTCTAAAGATGACGTTTTAATGATGCAAAATGAAGCGGAAAAAATGGCACTCAATGAAATTTTGCCGACATATGCTGAAGGAGATAAGATCGGTTGTGAATTAAAAGACGGCAAGGTGCATGTTCCCGCTTGCTTCAAGGCCCCTTACAAAAAGTTTGTAGAGGGCGGGTGGTCCTGTTCAATGAGATCACCGGATGTAGGCGGGCAGGGCATACCGATATTGCTGGCCACTGCCTATTCCGAATTGTTTGATGCGGCCAATTTTGCTTTTATGATGTATCCGGGATTAACCAACGGTGCCGCCGGCCTGATTGAAAAATTCGGTACGGAAGAACAGAAAACCAAATACATGTATAAAATGTATTCCGGGGAATGGACAGGTACAATGTGCCTTACCGAACCGAATGCCGGCAGTGATGTCGGTGCGTTGAGGTCTTCGGCGAAAAGACTGCCGGACGGCACTTACAGTATTACCGGAACAAAATGTTTCATTTCCTGCGGCGACCATGATCTGACGGATAATATCATTCATCCCGTTCTTGCCCGAATTGAAGGAGATCCTCCCGGCACGGAAGGTATTTCCATTTTTATAGTTCCGAAGTATCGGGTCAAGGATGATGGTTCACTCGGAGAGTTCAACGATGTTAAAACCGGGAATGTCGAACATAAAATGGGAATCAAGGGTTCGGCGACCTGTACCCTGAATTTCGGTGATGAAGGGAAATGCATTGGTGAACTTTTGGGAAAAGAACGTCAGGGCATGCGGATAATGTTCAACATGATGAATGAAGCCCGCCTGGAAGTGGGTATGCAAAGCCTGGCCCACGCATCGGCGGCCTATGAACACGCTGTTCAATATGCCAAAGAAAGAATCCAAAGTACGCCTGTCTGGGAAATGAAAAATCCCGATGCCAAAGCAGTTGCAATTCTTCAGCATCCCGATATTCGCCGCAAACTGCTTCTGATGAAAGCATATGTTGAAGGTATAAGAGCGCTCAACTATTTTGCCGCATTTTGCATGGATATGGAGCGCGTTGTGGAAAAAGCGGAAGATAAAGAAAAATGGCAGGGCTTTGTGGAACTGCTGACACCGATATGTAAAGCCTATTCTTCCGATACCGCAGTAAAAGTATGTTCCATGGCAATAGATGTTTACGGGGGTTATGGATATTGCTCCGAGTATCCGGTAGAACAATATCTGCGTGATTGCCGCATAGCACCGATCTATGAAGGTACTAACGGGATTCAGTCACTTGATCTTGTCGGCCGTAAACTTGCTCAACGTAAAGGTATGAATACGATGAACATGTTTGGCGAGATTAATGCGACAATTGCTAACGCCAAACAGATCGATGATCTGAAAAAGTCAGCCGTCTATCTGGAAGAAGCCAATAATGCGGTGATTGATTTAACTTTGCATTTTGCTCAATTAGGCAAGAGCGCGGCTTTCCTGCTGCCGATTCTCAATGCCGCCCCTTATCTGGAGATATTCGGGGATGTGATAATGGGACATTTTCTCCTGCAGGCGGCGGCCGTTGCCGAAGAAAAGCTGCAGGCGATTTATGCGGCCAAAGGTGCGGAAGAATCTAAAGGTAAGCAAAGAGGACTGGTCCATAAGGATGCGGATGTCGCCTTTTATACAGGCAAAGTAAGCGTTGCCAAGTTCTTTGCCGTTAATGTTCTGCTGACGGTTAAAGCAAGGTGCGAAGCGATTAAGGTCGGAGACAAAACTCCCATTGAAATAGCCGATGAATCGTTTGCGTCATAAACAGTTATATTTATTGCCGTGATATCGCGGGAAGGAGGAAAGGAAAATGTCGTATGAAATCAAGAAAGCCGCTGTATTGGGTGCCGGAGTTATGGGTGCAACCATTGCGGCGCATCTGACCAATGCCGGAATCGAGTGCGCCCTTTTGGATATAATTCCACCGCAGTTGACGGAAGACGATAAGAAAAAAGGCCTGACTGAAAAGAGTCCGGAATGGCGCAATAGGTTTGCGGCAAACGGTCTGGCCGGTGTTTTAAAGGCGAAACCGGCCGGTTTTTATACCAAGAAAAACGCAGCCATGATTCGGACAGGTAATTTCGCCGATAACATGAACTGGCTTGGGGAAGTAGATTGGGTTATTGAAGTTGTCATTGAAAATTTAAAGATCAAGCAGGATTTGTTTGCCAATGTGGCGAAGTATGTAAAACCGACCTGCATCATTTCCACCAATACTTCGGGTATTCCCATTAAGGATATTACCGCCAATTTGAGTGCCGGTATCAAAGAAAGATTCTTGGGAACCCACTTTTTCAACCCGCCGCGTTACATGAAGCTTCTGGAAATAATTCCGGGTGCGGAAACGAAAAAGGAAGTTGTCAATTACATGATTGAATTCTGTGAGCGTGTAATCGGCAAAGGAGTTGTCACCTGTAAAGACGTTCCCAATTTTATCGGAAACCGTATTGGCGTCTTCGATATCTCCAATGCTCTTAATATGATGCTCAAAAAGAAGATGACTATTCCGCAGCTCGATGCGATCGTCGGTAAAGCTTTAGGCCGACCGGGAACGGCCATTGCCGGAACACTCGACCTGGTTGGGCTGGATACCGGCTACCATGTTATGTCCAATCTCTATGAAGCGGTGCCCGATGACGAGATGAGAGAATATTTCGTACCCAGTGACTTCATGAAAAAAATGTTTGAAAAGAAGTGGCTGGGCAACAAGACCAAACAGGGTTTTTATAAAAAAACAAAAGATGCCAAAGGTAAATCGATAAAACTGGTACTTGACTATAATAAGATGGAATATGTGCCGGTGGAAAAACCTAAATATGAATCCATCTCAAAGGCCAAGAAAATACCCGGCGAAATCGGCGATAAGATCAAAGCCGTTTTTAACGGCAAGGATGACGCGGCTGAATTTGTCCGCGAGTATTTATGCAACAATTTCATTTATGCAGCTAATCGTATACCGGAGATCTGCGATACGGTTATCGGTATAGATAATGCCATGAAGTGGGGCTACAACCATCAGCTGGGGCCTTTTGAGACTTGGGATGCCGTCGGCGTGCGTGAATCCCTGGCGGTAATGAAAAAGCTGAAACTGAAAGTCCCGAAAAAAATCGATGAAATGCTCAAGGCCAAATGTGAGACTTTTTATTTAAAAAAAGAAGACGGGCGTTACTATTATGATTTCGATAAAAAAGCATACTGCAAAATCGAAGATAATCCGCGGATAATTATCCTGCCTGCACTGAAAGAAAGAAAGAAAATAATTAAAGAAAATGAAGGAGCGGCGCTTGTTGATATTGGCGACGGGGTGGCCTGCCTGGAATTTCATACGAAGATGAATGCAATAGATGAAAATATAATTCAGATGATTTTCGACAGTTGCGATATCGTAGAAAAAGATTATCTGGGTATGGTGGTAGGCAATCATGATGCCAATTTCTCAGTTGGTGCAAATGTTTTCAAGGTTCTTTTGGGAATTCAAAAAGGTGACTGGGATATTCTGGAGGATCTGGTTGCCGCCTTACAGAATGCCAATATGAGAATGAAGTACCTGGCCAAACCGGTGGTGACGGCGCCGGCCGGTCTTGTTTTGGGCGGTGGCTGTGAGATCTCAATGCATGGAGCACGCTGTCAACCCTGCGGTGAAACTTACATGGGACTGGTGGAGGTCGGTGTCGGAGTTATTCCGGCCGGCGGCGGCTGTAAAGAATTGGCTGTAAGATTGACGGAGGGTATTCCCGACGGATTGATTGAAGCAGGCCTGAATTTGCAGACTTATTTTGCCAAAGCTTTTGAAAACATTGCCACGGCAAAAGTGGCTACAAGCGCAGCGGAAGCCATGGAACTCGGGTATATTCGTAAGACCGAGAATATCAGCCTGAACCGTGACCAGCAGCTCTGGGATGCCAAGCAGCTTGTACTTGGTATGTCCAAATATTATAAAAAACCTCGGCCTGCGCTGATTCCTGTAATGGGGGAGAACCTGCGTGGCCTGGCCGATGCGGTGCTCTACAATATGAGGCATGGTAATTTTGCTTCGGAATATGACGTATTCGTCGCCAAAAAGATTGCTTATATTTTGTCCGGCGGTGATTGTGCGGAAGGAACTTACGTTTCCGAACAACTATTACTGGATTTGGAGAAAGAGGCTTTCCTGAGTCTGTGTGGTGAGCAAAAAACACAGGATCGGATAATGTATATGCTGACAAATGGTAAACCTTTGCGCAATTGATAATTCCACCGGATGCCGCCTTAAAGAAGGCGCATCTGATACAAAATAAGGAGGAAGATTATGAGTGATGCCGTTATTGTTGAATCCGTGAGAAGTCCCGGCGGGCGTTATAAGAGAGGTGGTTTAGCTTTGACCAGGGGGGATGAGATCGGGATCCAGGTTCTGAAGGGATTGCTGACGAAAGTACCCGAGTTGAAGCCGGAAGATATTGATGATGTAATTGTGGGCTGTGCTTTTCCCGAAGCGGAACAGGGGATGAATTACGGGAGAGTTCTGGGACTTGGTGCGGGCATTCCCATAACAGCTTCAGGTATGACGATCAACAGATTCTGTTCGTCCGGATTGCAGGCGATTGCCGATGCGACGGCGAAAATCCGTGCCGGATGGTCGGACGTAATAATCGCCGGCGGCAGCGAGACCATGTCTCATATACCTATGGGAGGATCTATTTTCCGTCCCCATCCGGATTGGGGTGACAGACCCAACACCTATGTTTCCATGGGTATTACGGCCGAAAATGTAGCGGCAAACTACAAGGTATCACGGGAAGATCAGGATAAATTTGCCGTGGAAAGCAACAGGCGGGCTTATGAGGCTCAAAAATCAGGAAAATTCAAGGAAGAAATAATTCCGATTAATGCCTGGAAATATGCCAAAACAAAAAGCGCCAAGAAGGTCAGGGAAGCGGTGGTTTTTGATGCCGATGACGGTATCCGCTGGCCGACCACAATGGATGATTTGGCCAAACTTAAACCGCCTTTCAAGCAAGGCGGATCCGTAACGGCCGGTAACTCCTCCCAAATGACGGACGGGGCTGCCTTTTCGCTTTTGATGACGGCGGAGAAGGCAAAACAAATCGGTGTTAAACCGATTGCCAAGTTGACTTATTACGCCGTTGTGGGATGCAAACCGGAAGAAATGGGTATCGGACCTTCACTGGCTATTCCCAAAGTATTGAAAATGGCCGGATTGACCACAAAAGACATTGACGTATTTGAAATTAATGAAGCATTTGCCAGTCAGGCTCTTTATTCCATAAGAGTTATAGGAATTGAAGACCGGCTGGCCGCAGGAGACATCAATCCCAATGGTGGAGCGATTGCCCTGGGTCATCCGCTGGGGGCCACCGGAGCAAAGCTTACCGCTCAGCTTTTACATGAATTAAAACGGCGGAAAGCCAAAAGAGGCATAGTTTCCATGTGTATCGGCGGTGGTATGGGAGCTGCCGGTATTTATGAAATGCTTTAAAACTATTGATCCCCCTTTTAGTACCACGGTGTACTTTCTTTGAGCCTTCCGGAATCCATCTTGGATTCCGGAAGCGTTCCAAGATCTTTGAAAAAAACCACCTTTTGTCTATTGTGAGCGAAGCGAAGCAATCTCTTCACCTCTGGATATTTAGAGATCGCCACGCTGCTTGCGCAACCGCGATGACAAAATAATGATTATGCACCTCGTCCTCTGAGCGGAGTTGTAATTTGTTCTTTATCGAGGGGGAAATGTCAGTTTTTAACTGAAATTCTTACATTTATCAGTTATTCTGAAGAAACCGATTATTTTTCCTTGAAATAGAGGAGGCTTTAAGTTATAGCAAACGGCACTTGGGCGGTTAACTCAGCGGGAGAGTGCTACCTTCACACGGTAGAAGTCACTGGTTCAATCCCAGTACCGCCTACCATTTGACAATCCAACAAAGTCCAATAAAGTAAAAAACCCGTTAGAAATAGCGGGTTTTTTATTGTCTATAGTCCAAATACGTGCTATAACGTCTATCAAAATCCCGATGTTTTGGGGGCTGATTAATTAACGAAAAGCCCCCAAAAATCAGTAAGCCCCCAAAAATAATCTGGAGGTTACAACATGCCGAAGAGAATACAACCATTATCCGATACGAAGGTTAGAAATGCAAAACCACAGGAAAAAGAATATAAGCTCTTTGATGGTGGTGGTATGTTCCTTCTAGTTACACCATCGGGTGGCAAGCTTTGGCACTTGAAATATCGCTTCAATAATAAAGAGAAAAAGCTTGCTCTTGGCTCTTACCCGGAAATTTCCCTTTCAGATGCACGGGAAAGGCGTGCGGACGCAAGAAAGTTACTTGCCAACAGTGTCGACCCTGGAGCCATCCGCAAAACTCAGAAACAAGCTGATATTCAAGAAACAGAAACTTTTGAAATCATAGCGCGGGAATGGTTTCAAAAATTTTCTCAGAGGTGGAAGGAAACACATTCCAGCCGGAT